>CBDUCE010000197.1:0-5858 GCA_965365575.1 uncultured Gammaproteobacteria bacterium | reverse complement strand
GACCGCCCATGTCGGTCTGCACCCAGCCCGGCGTCAGCACGATGCAGGTGAAGCCTTCGGGGCCAAGTTCGGCGGCCAGGGTCTTCGTGAACATGTTGAGGGCAGCCTTGCTCTCGCGATAGCCGTAGAAGTTGCCGCGCTCGTTTTCGGCAATGCTGCCGAGATTACTGCTTAGGCCCGCGATTATCTTGAGTTTGCCCTGGCGCAGGTTGGGCAGCAGTGCGCGGGTCACGCGAACCGGCCCGAGCGTGTTGACCGCGAGCGTCCGGTGGTAGTCGTCGAAGTCGATCTCGGCAATTCCGCCCACCCGCGGAAAGATCCCGGCGTTGTTAATCAGCACATCGATGGGCTGACCGGCAAGTTCGGCGGCCATCCGCTCGACACTTTCCTGGTCCGCAACGTCCAGCTGCACGACTTGCGCGCCCAGTGCCTCGAGTTCGTCGGCCTCACTCGGTTTGCGTGCCGTGCCGATGACCCGCCAGCCGGCCTCCCTGTATTGCCGGGCAAACTCCAGCCCCAGCCCGCGGTTGGCACCGGTAACGAGTACGGTCCGCGCAGGATCTGCCCCCGACTCAACGGCGCCCGCATCGGCGGCAGGCAGGATGGTCAGGGCCAACAATGCGGCCAGGACCGCTGTCATTCCCTCTCGTGCATATGATCGTATCGCCATGGATCTACTGGTCCTCTGTATTGATTGAAACGAGCCGAACCACTGGCGTCAGCGGCCGGCACCCAACGGAACCGCCAATGCTAGACCGAAATGCTAGCGGTATTTGTACCTATTTGAATCAATTGCATAATTTAGATAATTCTAATATACGAATCAGGACGGCAGGTAAATAGCTATGAAGTTCGGGACACGCTGGCCGCCAGTACCTGCGGGCATTCTCATCGGGATCAGCATGCTGCTGGCTTTCATCGTTGCAGGGCGCGGCATCGGCGCGAGCGGCGCAATGACCCGGTTCGTCGCCTGGGTGCAGCACGGCCTGTTCCCGGAGGCCACGGAGCAGAGCGTCTACTTCGGCCACTACTTTGCCGACGGCGCGCACCCGCTCAATGACTACCTCGTCTTTCTCGTCGTCGGCCTTGTCATCGGCAGCTTTGTTGCCGCGTGGCTGAGCGGCGAGCTGCGCGTCGAAGTTCTGCGCGGCCCCCGCAGTTCGATCCTGTACCGCCTCGCGCTCGGTCTGACGGGCGGCGTGCTCGCCGGTTTTGCCGCCCGTCTCGCGCGCGGCTGCACGAGCGGCCAGGCGCTGGTGGGCGGCGCCGAGCTATCCCTCGGCGCATGGGTTTTCATGCTGTGCATATTCGCCGGCGGCTGGATGGCGGCCTGGTTCGTGAGAAAACAATGGATATGATCGCACCCCTGGTTAAGACGGGCGTCATCTCGCCCGAGCTGAATCTCTGGCTCGCTGTCCCGATCGGTTTCGTATTTGGTTTTGCGCTGTTTCACGCCGGCTTCACGGACGGCCGGCGCATCGCGTGGGCGTTCTATTTCAAAGACGTGGGTGTCCCCGTGGTCATGTTTTCGGCGATCGTCACCGGCATGCTCGGCCTCTGGGGCCTGAGCCTGGTGGGCTTCCTCGATATATCGGAGGTCTACCTGTTGCCAACCTTCCTGCTGCCGATGGCGGTCGGCGGCATCCTGTTCGGTCTCGGCATGGTGATCGGCGGCTATTGCCCCGGTACCGCGATCGCTTCGGTGGCGACCGGCAAGATCGACGCCGTGATATTTATCGTCGGCTTCCTTGCCGGCAGCCTGGTCTTCGGCGACCTGTTCCCGGTCTGGGGCGATTTCTACAACAGCGACTACATGGGCGTCGTCCGCCTGGACCAGACGCTCGGCATAGGGCTGGGCACAGCCGTGTTCGGCATCATCGTCATCGCGGTTGCCGGTTCGCTCGGAATGCGCTGGGTCCAGAATCGCTTCTGGCCGACGACCGAAGCCGACCCGCAGAAAAGCTCGATCCTGAAGCTGCAGGGCAGCCTCATCGTGGCCGCGCTGCTTATCGGCCTGCTGTTCGCATTCTTCCCGACAGAGGCGTTCATCGACGATACCGTGGAAGTGCCTTACTACATCATTCCAAAAGCGGAAGGTCTACCGTGAAACGACGCGAATTCATCAAGCTCTCTTCGTTGCTTGGCGCCGGCGCTGCCGCGTCTCCCGCGTTCATGCTCGGAGGCTGCGCAGCAAAACCGCTGCCCGGAACCGGCACCGTCAGCAGCACCCCGACGATTTGTGACATGTGCTTCTGGAAGTGCGCGGGCAATGTTTACAAGGAAGACGGCGAACTGTGGAAGATCACCGGTAATCCCGAGGACCTGCACAGCGGCGGTCGCCTGTGCACCCGCGGCACCGGCGGGCCGGGCGCGTACCTGGATCCCGACCGGCTGAAGCAGCCGCTCATGCGCGTGACGATCGACGGGCGGCAGACGTTCCGGGAGACGTCCTGGGACGTGGCGCTCGATTTCATTGCCGACAAGATGAAATCGATTGCCGCGACCGCCGGCCCGGAACGGATGCTCATGCTGAACCATGGCGCCGGCAGCAGTCATTTCCGCCACCTGCTGCGGGCGTACGGCTCGGACAGCCATGCCGAACCCGCTTTCGCGCAGTGTCGCGGACCGCGCGACGTCGGTTTCAGGCTCACCTTCGGCGAGTCGGCCAGCTCGCCGGAACGCACCGACATGGCGAACGCGCGATGCATCGTACTGATCGGGTCCCACATCGGCGAGAACCTGCATAACGGGCAGGTGCAGACGCTGGCCGAGGCGCTGAACAGGGGCGTGAGCCTGATTACCGTCGATCCGCGCTTCTCGGTGCCGGCCAGCAAATCGAAATACTGGTTACCCATCAAGCCCGGCACGGATATGGCGCTGCTGCTGGCCTGGATGAACGTCATTATTACGGAAGAGCTGTACGACAAGGACTACGTCGAGCGCTACACCCTGGGCTTCGATCAGCTGGCCCGGCACGTGCGTGACTACTCGCCCGAGTGGGTGTACCTGGAAACCGGCATAAAGCCGGACGTCATCCGGCAAACGGCGCGCGAGATGGCCAATGCGGCGCCCGCGACGGTCGTGCACCCGGGCCGGCACGCGGTCTGGTACGGCGATGACACGCAGCGGAGCCGCGCAATCGCGATGCTCAACGCCTTGCTTGGTTCATGGAACCGCAAGGGCGGCTTCTACATTCCGGAAAAGGTCAGCCTGCCGAATTATCCGTTGCCCGACTATCCGAAGCCGAAGGCGAAGACGGCAGATGCATACCCCGGCAAATGGCCGTTTGCGGGCCAGGGCGTTACGAACGGGGTGATCGACGCGTCGGTCGGCGATGACGCTTTCTTCAAGGGCTGGCTGGTCTACGGCACCAACCTGCCGCAGACGATCCCGGGAATCACGGAAAAGCTCGAAGAGGCGGCAAATTCGCTCGAGCTGGTGGCGGTGGTGGAGACCATGCCGTCCGAGATGACCGGTTATGCCGACGTCATCCTTCCTGAATGTACCTATCTCGAGCGTTACGACGACCTTCGCAATTCGGGCGAGCGGCATCCGTCACTCGCGCTGCGCATGCCGGCCTTCGAGCCGAAATACGACAGCAAGCCGGGCTGGTGGATCGCGAAACAGCTGGGCAAACGTCTCGGGCTGGACGACTATTTCCCCTGGAACGACTATGCCGAGAAGCTCGACTGGCAGCTCAGACAGGTTGGCAGTTCGCTGGAGGAAATGCAGAAAATCGGCGTCAGGAATTTTCCACGCAAAACACCGCTGTACTTCCGCGATGGCGAACGTGTGCGGTTTCGCACGCCGAGCAGCAAGATCGAGCTGTACTCGGAGCAACTGGCCGAAAAGGGTTTCGACCCGATGCCGGTCTATTCACCACCCGATCCCGTTCCGGAAGGATTCTACCGGCTTAACTACGGGCGCATGCCGGCACACACCTTCGGCAAGACCGTGAATAATCCACTGCTGTTCCAGCTGTCTCCGGAGAACCAGGTCTGGGTCAACCCGCTGGTCGCGAACGAGTGGTCGCTGAATAACGGCGACTACGTACGCCTGGGCGGGACCAACGGTGTGGTCAGCAACAAAGTCAGGGTCCGGGTTACCGAGCGGATCGGCCCGGACTCGGTGTTCATGGCGCACGGTTTCGGCCACAAGTCCAGGCGGCTGCGGCTGGCAGCCGGTGTCGGAGCCGACGACTCGGAGCTGATGGGTAACATCAAGGTCGACCCAATCATGGGCGGCACCGGTCTGCGCGCAAGTTTCGTGACGTTCGTCAAAGAGCGCACCGCTGGAGATCACGGATGACACGATTTGCCATGGTGATCGACACGAAGACCTGCATCGGTTGCGGCGATTGCGTCGTCGCGTGCAAAACCGAGAACAGGGTGCCGGACGGCCTCAACAGGGACTGGATCGTCGAGGCGACGCAGGGGAAGTATCCGCAGCTGAAGACCGAGTTTCGCTCGGAGCGCTGCAATCACTGCTCCAACGCGACCTGCGTGACGCTTTGCCCGACCGGGGCGAGCCATTACTGGGCGGGCACGAACATCGTCCTCGTCGACCCCGACATGTGTACCGGTTGCAAGGCGTGTATTGCGGCCTGTCCTTACGACGCGCGTCTCGTCATGCATCCCGACGGCTATATCGACAAGTGCACGTTCTGTCATCACCGCGTCGAGGAGGGCCTCGACCCGGCCTGCGTTTCGAGCTGCCCGACGCACTGCATGCACTTCGGATCGCTCGACGACCCGAGCAGCGAGGTGAGCCGATTACTGAAGACCCGCCAGTACAAGGTTCTGAGCCCGGAAACGGGCAACGAGCCGAATGTCTACTACCTGATCTGAGGGCCGCGGAAGATGAAGGAAGAACTGTTTGTCACCGCGCGCACTAACGCGCTCATCGACCCGAGCCTGCACATATGGACCTGGGAAGTCGCGATGTACCTGTTCCTCGGCGGCCTGACTGCCGGCATCATGGTATTCGCCGCAACCGTCGCGTTGTTGAAAAAAGACGAGGAGGCGCCGTTCGCCGCCACGAAGCTCGCATTGCTGGCGCCGATCGTGCTCTCGCTCGGTATGACGACCCTGTTCCTCGATCTCGAGCACAAGCTGTTCGTGTTTCGTTTCTACACGTCGTTCCAGGTGTTGTCGCCGATGTCCTGGGGCGCGTGGATCCTGATCGTCATCTACCCGATCTCGATTCTGCAAATATTGTCCTCGCTGCGCAGCGGCTATCCGCAGGTTTCGCCCTATATCGACCGCTTTGCGGCGGGCAAGTGGCTGCTCGACTGGTGCGAGGCGAACCGACGGGCGATCGCGATCACGGCCATCCCGTTCGGTATCGCGCTGGGCATCTACACCGGTATCCTCCTGAGCGCGTTCAGCGCCCGGCCGTTCTGGAATTCCGGCGTGCTGGGTCCGCTGTTCCTGGTCTCGGGCCTGTCCACCGCGGCCGCGCTCGTAGCGCTCGTCGCGAGAAAACACAGCGAAAAAGTGCTGTTCACAAGGTTCGACCTGGTATTGATCGCCGCCGAACTGGCGCTCGTGGCGCTCTTTATCATCAATCTCGCCAGCGGCACCGAGCAGCAGCTGAACGCGCTGGACAGCATCATGAGCGGTCCCTACGCGCTGGTCTTCTGGGTGCTGTTCGTCGGGGTCGGGCTGCTGATACCGCTGGTACTCGAACTCCTGGAAATCCGTGGTTTTGCACGCCGCGTAGCCATCGTGGCGCCGGTATTCGTGTTGCTGGGCGGCTACGTTCTGCGCCAGGTTATGGTCGATATTGGCCAGGAAAGTACCTGGACGCGGTATGACACCCAGTATAATGCCGAGCTGCTGCAGCGGCTGCACGATTGA
>CBDUCE010000196.1:0-5900 GCA_965365575.1 uncultured Gammaproteobacteria bacterium | reverse complement strand
CGCCACGTGCACCAGGGCTACAAGCCGGGCTACGAGCAGAAATACCTCGACCAGGTCCGTGCACTGCTGCGCGAGTGAATCCGGGCGACCGGCAGGAGAGATAGGGTGACAAGAAAGCTATTGATGAGTCTCACGGCGGGCCTGGTGCTCGCTTTTGCGGCGGCGGTGCTGGCGGAGGAGGCGGTATCGCCGGATGCGGAAGCAGCTCGCGCCGCTTCGATGGCCGTCGACGCGGAAGACGCGGCATCGCGCGACCAGTTCCGGCAGCTCGACCAGGACGTGCAGTCCCTGAAGAAAGAAGTGCTGGATTTGAATCGCGACCTGTTCCTGCTGGAGGAAGAACTTCTGTTCCCGGCAAACTCGCAGGTTGCCTTCTTCATTTCAATGGACATCGGTGAGTACTTCAAGCTGGACTCGGTGAGCCTGAAGATCGACGGCAAGGAAGTGGCCAATTACCTGTACACCGACCGCGAAGCCGGATCGTTGCTGCGCGGCGGGGTACACCGCGTGCACATGGCCAACCTGAAAGCTGGCGATCACGAGCTGGTCGCGATTTTTACGGGCCAGGGGCCGCAATCCCGCGAGTACCGGCGAGGCGCAACGATGAATTTTTCGAAGGGCATCGGCGCGAAGTACGTCGAGCTCGAGATTACGGACCGGGTCAAGAAGCAGCAGCCGGAATTCGTCATCAAGGAATGGGAGTGATTATTGGTCACTCGCCACGCCATCGTCTTCCATTGCTTCCTGGTCCTGGCGTTGCTGGCGCCGGCGGCGCCGACGTTCGCCGGTAAGGACGAGCCGGCGCCGATCGTCGTAGAGGAGCCGCACTACGGCGAGATCCTCTTTTACTTCTTCCAGGAAGACTACTTCCCGGCCATCGTGCGGCTGCTGGCCGCGCAGGAGCAGGGCCAGCTCGAGCAGCATGCAGCGCAGGCGGACTTGCTCAAGGGTGGCCTGTACCTCTCCTACGGACATCACCTCGAAGCGGCAGACATATTCGAACGCCTGCTGGCGGACAACGCCAATCCGGAGATTCGCAACCGGACCTGGTTCTTCCTCGCGAAGATCTGGCGCCAGCGCGGTTACCTCGACAAGGCACAACGCGCGCTGGACAACATCGGTGATGACCTGCCCGAAGACATCGAGCGCGAGGCCACGATGCTGCAGGCACAGCTGCTGATCGACGGTGGAGAATTCGACCGCGCCATAGCGCTGTTGCAGGACTGGAAAGGCAGGACCGAGTGGTCGCGCTATGCGCAGTTCAATCTCGGTGTCGCACTCGTGCGCAGTGGGCGCATGGAGGAAGCGAAGAAGATCCTCGAAGAGCTCGGCGACATCGACCCCTGGAACGAGGAGCTTACGTCGCTCCGTGACAAGGCGAACCTGGCGCTCGGTTACGCGCTGTTGCAGTCGGGCCAGCCGCACGCGGCCAAGCAGCCGTTGCAGCGCGTCAGGCTGGAAGGACCTTTCTCGAACAAGGCCTTGCTCGGCGTCGGCTGGGCCGATGCGGAAATGGAGCGTTACCAGAGGGCTCTGGTGCCATGGATGGAGCTGCGGGGCCGCGACCTCCTCGATCCTGCGGTGCAGGAGTCCATGCTGGCGATACCGTATGCCCTTGCTCAGCTCGATTCGATCAGCCAGGCCGCCGATCACTATGTGAACGCCGTCGAGGCGTTTTACGAAGAGTCCAACCGCATTGATTCCACGATCGACCACATCGAGTCCGGCCGTTTTTTCGATGAGTTCATCAGCGACGATCCGCTGGACAGCACCGGCTGGTACTGGCGCATGCAGTCGCTTCCCGAGGGGCCGCAGGCGCGCTACCTGTTTCATCTCCTCGCGACGCACGAATTCCAGGAAGGGCTGAAGAACTACCGCGACCTGAATTACCTCTGGAACAACCTCGACCGCTGGCAGCAGAGTGTCGAGGTGTACGCAAACATGCTCGAGACGCGACGCCTCGCCTACGAGCAGCGCCTGCCCCAGGTCCAGGAGGCCCTGGGGCGCGCGGATATCGACGGCATGGTGCAGCGCAAGCTGGAGTTTGACGCCTTGCTGAACGACATCGAGCAGAGCGGCGACTGGCTGGCGCTGGCGGACAAGCATGAATTCGAAATGTGGGGCGAGATCACGAGCCTCGAGAAGACGCCGGCCCTGAATGCAAATATTCCCGAAGCAGACGAAGTCCGCGACAAGATCGGCCTGTTGAAAGGCGTGCTGCAGTGGGAGCTTGAAAAAGACTTCAAGGAGCGCCTCTGGCGCATCCGCAGGGACCTGAACGAGACCGGCGAAGCCCTCGTGGAGACGCAGCGGGCGCGCCGCCAGGTTGACGACTCGATGCGCAAGCAGCCGCTGGAATTTCGCGCCTTCGACGAACGGGTGTACGGCCTCGAGCCGCGCATCGAAGTGTTGAAGATGCGTGTCGGCGACGCCATGGCGGAGCAGCGGGCGTTTCTGCAGGCAATTGCGGTCGGCGAATTACAGGCGCAGCAGCGGCGTCTCGATACCTACACCGTGCAGGCCAGGTTCGCGCTCGCCGCGATTTATGATCGTGCAGCGACGATAACCGAGGCAGCAGTCAAGTGACGCTGCGCAACTCGACATTGATGATCGTCGGCTTCGCCATGCTGTTCGCGGCCGCAGCGCATGCGGATGTAAAGAAATCGGATACGATCAAGAGCCTCGAGAAGGAGACTGTCGAGATCCGGCCCGGCAGGGTCATCATGAACAGCTCCGATCTTGCCCGCGACAACTATCGCGAGTTTCTCGATCTCGTGGCGGACGATCCGTCGCTTAGCGCCGAGGCCATGCGCCGCCTCGGTGACCTGGAACTCGAGGCCAGCGAAGCTGCCCAGCTCGCCGAAAACATCGAGAGCCTGGGGAATGCGAGCTATGACAATGCCGTCAGCCTCTACCAGAGATTGCTCGAGGCTTATCCGGACTACCGCCGCAACGACACGGTGCTGTACCAGCTGGCGCGCGCGTACGAAATCGGCGGGCGTACGGACGAAGCACTCGGGGTACTCGAGGAACTGGTGGTCAAGTATCCCGCAACGCCGATGATCGACGAGGTGCAGTTCCGCCGCGGCGAAATGCTGTTCCTGCGCAAACGCTATAACCAGGCCGAGCAGGCCTACCGGGAAGTCATCGACTTCGGTGAGGAGTCGCGTTTCTACGAGCAGTCGCTGTACAAGCTGGGCTGGTCGCAGTTCAAGCTGGCATGGAATGAGGATAGCCTGGACCCGTTCTTCGAACTGCTCGATCGCAAGCTTGGTGGCGTCGAGCTCCGCGACGGGGAAGACCGCCTGGCGGCGCTCAGCCGCGCCGAGCAGGAACTGGTCGAGGACACGTTCCGGGTTCTGTCGCTCAGCTTCTCGTACATGTCCGGCGCCGAGAGCATCGACGAGTTCTTCGCCAAGCGCGGGCAGCCCGAGTATGCATACGTGATCTACATGAATCTCGGCGACCTGTATCTCGACAAGGAGCGCTATGTCGATGCCGCCGAGACCTACGGGGCTTTCGTCGACGAGGATCCCTTCCATCCCAAGGCGCCGCTGCTGCAGGTCGAGGTTATCGAGGCCTACAAGCGCGGTGGATTTCCGAGTCTCGTGCTCGAGGGCAAAAAAGGCTTCGTCGAGCGCTACGGTATGGACGGGAACTTCTGGGTGCGGAATCCGCGCGAGCAGAACAATGCCGTTGCCGCACACCTGAAGGCCAACCTGACCGACCTCGCGCAGTACTACCATGCCGAAGCGCAGAGGGACGGCAAGCGCAGCGACTACCAGGAGGCAGCACGCTGGTATCGCAAGTACCTCGCGTACTTCCCGGGCGAGGCGGACACGGCCAATACCAACTTCCTGCTCGCGGAAATCCTGTTCGAGAGCCAGGACTACGCCGAGGCGAAGACGGAGTACGAGCGGACGGCCTACGCGTATCCGATGCATGAAAAATCGGCCGAGGCGGGATATGCGGCGCTGCTCGCGTATCGCGAGCACGAGAACTCCCTCGAGGGTGCCGAGAAGACGGCGTGGCACCAGCAGTACCTCGACAGCGGCTTGCGGTTCGCCGATACCTATCCAGAACATCCCGAGTCCGGCACCGTGCTGACGGCCGTGGCCGAAGATCTCTTTGCCCAGAACCAGTTTGACCTGGCCATCGCCGTTGGCCAGGCCGTAATCGCCAAGCAGCCGCCCGTCGAGCCGCAGCTGGCGCGTACGGCATGGACCGTAGTCGCCCATTCGCAGTTCGATCTCGGACGTTACGTGGAGGCGGAAACGGCTTACTACAGCCTGCGCAGCCTGACGCCGGTCGACGACGCAGAAGCGTCGAGCGAGGTAAAGGAGCGCATCGCTTCATCCATTTACAAGCAGGGCGAGCAGGCGAGGGACGCCGGCGATCTCGAGACTGCGGTCGCTCACTTCACGCGCCTCGGCCAGGCGGTGCCCGATTCGAATATTCGCGCGACGGCCGAATACGATGCCGCCGCTGCGCTCATCAATATGGCGGCATGGGATCGTGCGGCCGGCATGCTCGAGCAATATCGCAAGAACTACCCGGACAGTGAGTTCGCCGACGACATCTCGCAAAAGCTGGCCGTAACCTACATGGAAACGGGCAGGGCAAACCAGGCGGCCGCCGAGTTCGAGCGGCTTGCCGTCGCGCAGAGCAGCAGCGACGAAGTGCGGCGGGAAGCGCTCTGGAAAGCCGCCGAACTCTATGAAGCAGGCGGGATCGTCGCCAGCGAGAAGCGGGTGCTCGAGGACATTGTCGCGCGTTATCCGGACCCATTGTCCGAATCGATCGAAGCCCGTTTCCGGTTGCTGGAAATTGCCGAAAGCCAGGGTAACAGCGCCGAGGTGACGGCGCGGCTGAACGATATCATCGACGTGGACGCGCGCGCCGGGGCGCAGCGTACCGATCGCACCCGGTTCCTGGCGGCGAAAGCGTCGGTACGCCTGGCCGAGCCGATACGCAAGCGATTCGAGGTAGTACAACTCACGCAGCCGCTTGCGGAGAGCATGAAGCTCAAGCGCGCCCTGATGGAGGACGTCCTCGAGGCGTATACCGACGCTGCGGATTACGGCGTGGCGGAAGTGACGACCGAGTCGACGTTTCGGCTGGCGCAGGTTTATGAGTCGTTTGCCGATGACGTAATGGAATCGGAACGGCCGAAAGACCTCGATGCGGACGCGCTCGAGCAGTACGAGCTGCTGCTCGAGGAGCAGGTATTCCCGATCGAGGAGAAGGCTATCGACCTCTACAAAGCGAATACGGTCCGCGCATCCGACGGACTCTGGGATGAATGGGTCCAGAAAAGTTTCAACCGGCTGGCCGGCCTGTTGCCGGCGCGTTACGCAAAACTGGAGCGCAGCGAAGATGTTGTTACGGCACTTTACTGACAGGGGCGCCTTGCGTCTGACCATGCTTGGCCTGGTGCTGGCGGTCGCGGGTTGTGCATCGACCGGGCCCGCGCCGGACGGCGCCGACCGTGGTCGCGCCGAACGGACAGCGTCGGCTGGCGGGAGAGCGGCCGAGGTGCCGCCGGAAGCGCTCACGATGTACGAGCAAGCCGTGGCCGTGATGGCGTCCGGTGATTTTCTCGACGCGGAACTCCGCTTCAAGGAATTCCTGCTTCAGTACCCGGACTATCCCGGTGCACATGTCAACCTCGCCATCATTCACGTCAACAACGATAACGACGAGGATGCAATGGCGGCCGTCGATGCGGCGCTCGCGATAGACCCTGATTACGCACCGGCGCTGAACCAGCTCGGCATGCTACATCGCAGAAATGGCAATTTTCCGGAGGCAGAGGCCGCTTATTTGAAGGCCGTCACAGCCAGCCCGGATTATGCCTTGGCACACTACAACCTGGGTGTCCTCAACGAGCTCTACCTGCA
>CBDUCE010000195.1:0-6012 GCA_965365575.1 uncultured Gammaproteobacteria bacterium | reverse complement strand
TTATCGGGCCGATCGAGACCTACGAAGATCGGTTGTTCGGCTATCGTGCTGCCTATGAATCCTACGTGCTGGTCAAGGACATGGAGTGGAGCGATCGCCTGAGCCGGTTTGCAATGTTCCTGCCGGAGCTGCAGGAGGGCCTCCCGGTGCCGGACGAGTACAAGTGGGAGACTCCGGGCACGGATTCCGACCTCAATGCCTATGACGTCGTCTACTATGCCGGCCACAGCAACGCGGGCTCGAAGACAATTGCGATCAACCTGCCGAACGACGAAGAGGTGCAGCTCGAGAAAGGTACGCGGCGCCTGCAGCTGAAGAACGCGATGCAGGCGAAATTCGAAAAGATATTGCTGCCGATTGCTGAAACGCTGATCGACGAGACGCAGAGAAAGCACGTCACATTCGACGCGTTCTTCGGCAATACCATGTTTCACGAGGTCGCCCACGGACTCGGTATCAAGAATACGATCAACGGCAGGGGCACGGTCCGCGAAGCTCTGCTGGACGTGGCGTCGAGCATGGAAGAGGGTAAGGCCGACGTGCTCGGTCTCTACATGGTCACGGAACTTCACACGGCGGGCGAACTCGGCGATGTCGACATCATGGACCACTACGTGACCTTCATGGCCAGCATCTTCCGCTCGATCCGTTTCGGAGCGGCCAGCGCACACGGCAAAGCAAACATGGTGCGGTTCAACTTCTTCAAGGAGCAGGGCGCATTCGTGCGTGATCCGGAAACCGGCACGTACCGCGTCGATGCCGAGCGCATGACCGAGGCCATGACCGAGCTGTCGCGCGTGCTGCTGACGCTGCAGGGCGACGGCGACTACGACGGGGCACGCGAACTTACCGAAACGAAGGGCGTTATCGGCGCGCAGCTGCAGGCTGACCTGGATCGGCTGACGCGCGCGGGCATTCCGGTCGATATCACGTTCAGGCAGGGGCCCGCCCAGTTGGGGCTCGAATAACCAGAACACGTAAGGGGGTTCCCATGAGATCCATGCTGCTGAGCGCCGCATTGCTCGCGCTTGTCGCCTGCGGTGCCGAAGATCAAGGCGTCGCCACATCCGAAGAACGGCCGCTGCCGTGGGCAGACTTCGTGGCGACAACCATCGATGAGTATTACCGGCGCAATCCGGAGCAGGCAGTCAACGCCGGCTTGCATCAATATGACGGGATGGCGAGCGACTGGAGCACGGACGCTACGCGGGAGTATTCGGCCTGGCTCGCGGCGACGATCGGCGCGGCAGAGGGCTACACTGACCTGCTGGGGCTCGACGCTTTCGAACGCGACTATCTCGTGAACGCACTCGAGGGCCAGCTGTTCTGGATCGACGATACGAATTACCTGGCGAAGAATCCGCTCGCGTATATCCGGCGGATCGGTATCGGGGTTTATATCGACCGCGAGTATGCGCCGCTCGAAGATCGGCTCAGGGCGTATACCGATTATGTGGCGAACGTGCCGCGCATGCTGGAACAGATGCGTGACAATCTCGAGCCGCCGCTGCCGGCGCCGTACGTCACGATGGGTCAGCGCATCCTGAACGGTCTTGGCGGCTACCTCGCGGACACCGTCCCGCAGCAGTTCGCTGCCGTCGAGGACGACGCGCTGCAGCGACAGTTTACAGCCGCCAACGCCGCTGCGGCCGAAGCCGTTGCCGCTACGGCGGACTGGCTCAGCGAATTGCAGGCGACGGCGACTGAGGACTACGCGCTCGGGGAGCAGCTGTTCCTGCGCATGCTCAGTGAAACGCAGGGCATCGACGTGACGCTCGAAGAGCTGCGCGCGGCCGGCCAGGCGGACCTGGAACGCAACCTGGAGACGCTGCACACGGCGTGCGCGGAATTTGCACCGGGTGAGAGCACCGAGGACTGCGTGCGGAAGGTGCAGGAGCGGAAACCGCCCGAGGGAGCCGTCGGCGGCGCAACTCGCCAGTTGCCGGACCTGAAGGCATTTATCGTCGAGAACGATATTGTCTCGATTCCGGGCACCGAAGACGCGCTCGTCGCCGAGGCGCCCCCGCACCGCCGTTTCAATTTTGCGTACATCGAGATTCCGGGCCCGTTCGAAAAGGGCTTGCCTTCCGTCTATCGAATTGCGCCGCCGGATCCGTCCTGGAGCGACGAGGACCAGCTCGCCTACATCGCGGGCGAGACGGATCTTCTGGCGACGTCCATGCACGAAGTATGGCCGGGTCACTTTCTTCAATACCTGCACAAGAACCGTACCGAGAACAGGGTCGGCAGGCATTTCAGCACTTACTCGTACGGCGAGGGCTGGGCGCACTACACCGAGGAAATGATGCTCGAGGCCGGGTACGGCGGTGGTGATCCGGAGGTCCGGATCGGCCAGCTGCTGAACGCACTCCTGCGTAACGTGCGTTACATGTCGGCCATCGGTCTGCACACCGGGGGCATGACGGTCGAGGAAAGCCAGGCGATGTTCGAGGAAAAGGCATTCCAGGACTTCGGCAATGCGTCGCAGCAGGCCTACCGGGGAACCTACGATCCGGGTTACCTGAATTACACGCTCGGCAAGCTCATAATCAACAAGTTGCGCGACGACTGGACCGACGGGCGCGGCGGACGGGAGGCGTGGGGCGCGTTCCACGACCAGTTCCTGGGCTACGGCTCGCCGCCGATACCGCTGCTCAGAAAACAGATGCTCGGCGAAGACTACGAGGGGGATACGGCGTTACTGCCCCGTTAGCGGGACAGCGAGGCTTTCTCGACGTAAGGCAGTTCGTGGCCGAACAGGCGCGTCAGGTAGAGGCGCTGCCCGGTCTCACAGACGCCGGTCATGGCCGGAAAGCTGGCCGCAGGATCCTGCAGGCTCCTCAGTACGTCGCCGTCGCCGTTGATCGCAATGACGTGCGACGAGGGAACTGCCGCAGGCCGCAGGAAGGCGGGCAGCCGCTGTACCACCTTGCGCAAGAAAGGCCTGTCGGACAAACCGTCGAGTTTTGCATCGCGCGGCGCCACGAGCCCGATCCAGAAGCGCCCCTCTCTGCCGCTGTTGATGTTGTCGGGAAATCCCGGCAGGTTGTCGACGATCACCTCGGTCTTGCCGGCATGCGGTCCCAGCAGCCAGTGCCGCAGGATCCGGTAGCTGCCCGTTTCGGCAATCAGCAGGAAGCGGCCGTCGGCGCTGATCGCAACGCCGTTGGCAAAATTCAGTCCTTCGATGATGATGCGCGCATCACCATTTGCCGGGTCGAATGCGATTACCCGTCCGTGACCGCCGTGCTCGAGTATGTCCAGCAGGCTGGCCTCGTAGCTGCCCTTCGAGGCACGTGCGCCGAACTTCGTGGACGCGTCCGAAAAATAGATGACGCCATTGCCTGCAACTGCCAGGTCGTCCGGGTAGGCCAGTGGCTCACCGTCGATCGCATCGAGCAGGGTGGTGACCTCGCCCAGCGGCGATATCCGCTGTATGCCGAGATACCCATTGGCAACGAGGAGCGACCCGTCCGGTGTGGACTCGATGCCGAGCGGCCGGCCACCTGCGCGAGCAAATTCCGAGACGTTCCCGGTGTCCTGATCGATGCGTAATAACGCCCCCGAGGACATCGTTGCGTACAGCGCGCCGTCATGACCCACCGTGACGTCTTCGGGGCCCTCGTGAGCGCCAAGATCGATGGCTCTGGCGGCGGCAAGCGCATCGTTGGCCGCAAAGACACCGGTGAGCCCCTGGTCTTCCGGCGCCTCCCACGCAACCGGATCGACCGGCACGGGCCAGGTCACAAGATAAAGGCCGATCAGCGCCAGGCAGGCGAGCAGGAACGTGCCGAAACGCGGCAAGACCGCTCTCGCTAGCGCTGGTTGTCGATCATGCCGAGGAACTCGGCGCGCGTGCGCGCGTCCTTGCGGAACGTGCCGAGCATCTGGCTCGTCACCATGGATACGTCAGACTTGTGGATGCCGCGGGTGGTCATGCACTGGTGCGTCGCTTCGATGACGATGCCGACGCCTTTCGGGTTCAGGACGTTCCAGATGCAATTGGCTATTTGCGCCGTCATCTTTTCCTGGACCTGGAAGCGCCGTGCGAATGCGTCCACGACGCGGGCGAGTTTGCTGATACCGACGACCTTGTTGTTCGGCAGGTAGCCGACATGGGCGCGGCCGATGATCGGCGCCATGTGATGTTCGCAGTGGGACTCGAAGCCGATATCGCGAAGTACGATCATCTCGTCATAACCCTCGACTTCCTCGAAGGTGCGTTTCATGAACGTGATCGGGTCTTCCCGGTAACCGCTGAACCAGTCCTCGTAGGCCGATACTACCCGCTTCGGCGTATCGACAAGGCCTTCCCGGCCAGGATCTTCGCCGGCCCACAGGAGCAGGGTTCTTACTGCCTCTTCCGCCTGCTTGCGGCTGGGCTTACGCGGTTTTCCGGGCTTCTTGTTCTTCGTGGCCACGGCGGGATCCTCCTCGAGTGAGGTGCCGATACTACCGGTAATGACGGGAACGTTACAGTGCGGGCAGGCCGGTCGGACAGCTCACGCCGGTGCCGCCGATGCCGCAATATCCGCCCGGGTTCTTCGCGAGGTACTGCTGGTGATAATCCTCCGCGTAATAGAAGCTATCCAGCGGCGCGATCTCGGTCGTTATCCTGCCGTAGCCTGCCTTGTCGAGTTCGCCCTGGTAGGCGCGCAACGAATCCTTTGCGCTGCTTAGTTGCGCATCGCTGCAGGTATAGATGGCGGAGCGATATTGCGTGCCGATGTCGTTGCCCTGGCGCATTCCCTGGGTGGGGTCGTGCGCCTCCCAGAAAACGGCCAGCAGGCTCTCGTAGCTCACCACCGCGGGGTCGAAGACCACGAGCACGGCTTCCGTGTGCCCGGTCAGGCCGCTGCACACTTCCTCGTAGGTCGGATTCGGCGTAAGGCCTCCGGCGTAGCCGGCGGCCGTGCTGAATACGCCATTGGTTTCCCAGAAACGCCGTTCCGCGCCCCAGAAACAGCCGAGGCCGAAAACTGCCTGCTCCAGGCCGGGCGCGAACGGGCCCTCGAGGGGGTTGCCGTTCACGAAATGTACCGCCGGAACCGGCATGGCCGCGTCGCGGCCGGGCAGGGCTTCGTCGTGCGCGGGGAGGGTGGTCTTTCTGTTTTTACCGAACATATCAGGTCGCCTGGTAGCGTGCGCCGTGGCGAGGCCGCATGACCACGCCGTCCGCACTTCGAAATCGAACCGGAATTGACTGGGTGTTGCCCCACTCGGTGGCGCGGTACACCGCGAAGTGCAGGTGCGGCATGGTGGTGTGCCCTGTGTTGCCCGACATGCCGATCTTCTGGCCGCGTGCAACGCGGTCACCTACCTCGACCAGCGCACCGTGTTTCTGCAGATGATAGTACTCCCCCGTGGTGCCGTCGTCGTGCAGCAGGACGATATAGTTCGCGTACCTGCCGCAGCCGTCTTCCCAGCAGCCGATCGAGTGCGATTCCTCCACGCGGGCGACGACGCCGCCACGGGCTGCATGAACCGGCGTGCCCTCGGGCATGTCGAAATCGACGGCGAACGCTTCGAGACCCTTGTGGCTGAAGCTCGAGCCATAACCCTGCAGCACCCGGTAAGAGCGGCCGCTGGCATAGGGCAAGGCATAGAGGTAGTCGTCGTCGTGCACCGCGTCCTTGTCGCCAACCGTCCACTCGAAGAAATAGCGATAGCGGCCCTCGAAACGTTCGTCGGCGCGGTTCAGCGTCATGACGCGGGCCGATTCCTGCGGAGCGAGCGTGCGCGTCACCGTCTTCGGGCCGGCAACCTCGAAGTAGCGCGTGCGCACCCGGAGCGTGTAGGTGACGGGAAAGTCCTGCAGATTCCGTGCCCGCAGTTCCACGTTGCCGCCCTGGTCGACGGCATTGACGCAAATCCAGTCGTCACGGCAGTCGGCAAACGCGTACGAGCAGGCGATCAGCGCAACGGCCGCGGCTGCCCGACTGATCGTCCGGCTAGGTGTCTGCATCGCCGGCCGATTCCTCGCGCCGCTCTTCCAGGTCCGACAGCTTGTAA
>CBDUCE010000194.1:0-6013 GCA_965365575.1 uncultured Gammaproteobacteria bacterium | reverse complement strand
TTGAGCCGCTTCGCGCCGACCATCTGCAGCACGAGCTTCTCGTAATACGGCTCCGTCTTCGCCGCGCGGACCTTGTGCAGGAAGTATTTCTCGTAGGCGACCTTGGCGAGATGCACCCACTTGCCCGCCGAGGACCAGTTGGTGTTGCGGGGCGGAATCTGTGGCAGCGCCACGAACGCCACGCCGCTATCACCGAAGTCCGCGAGGCACACGGCATTCCAGGTCGGATGCTGGTCGGGCTCTTTGCCGGCCAGTTCACTGCGGATGTTATGGGTCGTCGCCGTGACCATCGATTCGATCATGTAGCCGGTCTTCGGCGCGCCGGTCGGCACGGGCGTCGGCCCGACCGGCGGTATCGCGACGCAGACGCCGACGGCATAAATATTCTTGAAAGCCGGGTTACGCTGGAATTCGTCGATCAGGATGAAGCCGCGCGGGTTGGTGAGGCCTTCGATGTCCATCACCGCGTCGACGCCCTTGAACGCCGGCAGGATCATCGAATGCACGAATGGCAGCTCGTGTTTCTTGCGCTCGTTGCCGTCCTCGTCGAACTCGGTGAATTGCATCTTGCCGTCTTCCACCGCAGTGATCTTCGCGTTACAGGTCCACTGGATATGCCGGTCGCGAAGCTCCGACTCCATGAGTCCCTTGGTATCGCCGACGCCGTCGAGGCCCAGGTGGCCGGCATAGGGCTCGGGCGTCACGAAATGCATCGGCACCCTGTCACGCACCTTGCGTTTCTTGAGTTCGGTGTCGAGGATGAACGCATACTCGTATGCGGGACCGAAACATGATGCGCCCGCGGCTGCGCCGACAATTACCGGTCCCGGATTCTCGACCAGTTTTTCGAAGTCGGCCCGCGAGTTCGCCGCATGGCCGGTCTTGCACACCGACTGCGTGTACCCGTCGTGCGGACCCAGACCGGGGACTTCCTCGAACGCGAGCTTCGGCCCTGTGGCAATGACGAGATAGTCGTAGTCGACGAAACTGCCGTCGTTCATTTCCAGCCTGTTGTCGCCAGGGTGCAGCCGCTTGACGCCCTGGCCATCGAAACCGATGCCGTACTTCTTCATCAGGTCCGGCAGGTCGATGACGATCTGTTCGGCCTTGCGCATACCCACAGCTACCCACGGGTTCGACGGCGTGAATTCGAACCGGTCGGAATCGTTGACCACCATCACCTCGTGCGTCTTCCCCAGCTCCTTGCGCAATTCGTATGCCTGCGTGATGCCGCCAATGCCGGCACCCATAACCACTATCTTCGCCATGATGGGTCCTCGCTGCTGTCGTATCCGGAATCGATCCCAATATATTACCGGGCCTTACATTAGTCTAGTCTAATTTATAGATTTCTAATTTATTATTCGCTATAGTGCTCACTGGTCAACGCCCTGCGCGGGGAAAACGGGTGAAAAGCGACAACCATTCGGCTGGCAAGCCAGTATCTGCGGCATCGGATCTCAACGAGATGCAGTCGCACGCGGCGGACGCGGCGAGCCTGATGCGCGCCTTCGGCAACGAGAGTCGCCTGATGATCCTGTGCACGCTCGCGGAGGGCGAGCGCTCGGTCGGTGAGCTCAACGAGGTCATCCCGTTGAGCCAGTCCGCGTTGTCGCAGCAGCTCGCGCGCCTGCGCCGCGAGGGCCTGGTCAAAACCCGGCGCGAGTCGCAGGTCATTCACTACTCGCTGTGCGACGGACCGGCCGACCGCGTCATAAACGTACTTCACGATATTTTTTGCGGGACGGACGATCCCGCCAGGACAAGGGAAGCACACTGATGAATACCAAATTCGGATTCGGCAAACCCGTCGACCTCGGTTTCGAGGAAGCGGTCGAGACAGTCACCGAGGAACTCGGCAAGGAGGGTTTCGGCGTGCTGACGGAGATCGACGTCCAGGCCACCCTGAAGAAGAAGCTCGGCGAGGACATGCCACCCTACCGGATTCTCGGCGCATGCAATCCCCCGCTGGCCCACCAGGCCGTCACCGCGGTTCCGGAGATCGGCCTGCTGCTGCCGTGCAACGTACTCGTCCGTGAAGACGACGCGGGCAAGGTGCACGTGAGCTTCATGGACCCGGGCAGCGTGCTCGGCCTCGTGGACAATCCGGACGTCGTGCCGCTTGCGGAGCAGGTGAGAGAAAAACTGGAGCGCGTCCTGGCAGCCCTATGAGCGCGCCTTTCGTCACGGCGTTCTTTGACGAAGCCACGTTCACCGTCACCTACGTTGTCGCCGACCCCGGCTCGGCGCATGCGGCGATCGTCGATCCGGTCCTCGATTACGATGCGGCATCCGGACGCACATCCACGGCTTCCGCAGACAAGGTTGCCGCCTTCGTCGGCGCCAATGGCCTCAGCGTCGACTGGGTTCTCGAGACCCACGTGCACGCGGATCATCTCAGCGGCGCTCCGTATCTCAGGGAGAAGCTCGGCGGCAAGATCGCCATCGGCAGGCACGTTGCCGCGGTACAGGAGACCTTCAAGAGCGTATTTGATATCGAGAACCTGGCGACGGATGGCAGCCAGTTCGACCACCTGTTCGAGGACGGCGACGAATTCTTTGTAGGCAGCATCGCAGGTTCGATTATCGGCACCCCCGGCCATACCCCCGCCTGCATCACCTACGTCATCGGCGACGCCGCCTTCGTCGGCGACACCCTTTTCATGCCGGACTTCGGCACCGCACGTACCGACTTTCCCGGCGGCGACGCGGGCATGCTTTACGATTCGATACAGAGGATTCTTTCGCTGCCTGACGACACGCGCCTGTTCATGTGCCACGACTACAAGGCACCCGGGCGCGACGAGTTTGCCTGGGAGACCTCGGTCGCGGAACAGCGCGAATCAAACGTGCACATCAACCGGAACGTATCGCGGGATGAGTTCGTGGCCATGCGCGAAGGACGCGACGCCGAACTCGGCATGCCCAAACTGATCCTGCCGTCGATCCAGGTCAATGTGCGCGCGGGACAGCTTCCGGACGCGGAAGCGAACGGCGTGCGGTATCTGAAGATACCCCTCGATACACTGTAGAACGAGGTCCCCACTCCGGGTCACGCTCCATGTTCGCATCCATCATGGCGTGGCCCGGCGCCATCGCAATCGGCGTAAGCCTGGGCCTGTTAGGCTCGGGCGGCTCGATCCTGACCGTACCGGTTCTCGTCTACCTGGTCGGGCAGGACGAAAAAGTCGCGATCGCGGGATCGCTGTTCATCGTGGGCAGTATCGCCCTGGCAGGCAGCCTGCAGTTCGTTCGCGCCGGCCTCATCAACTGGCGCAGCGTCGCGACCTTCGGTCTGCCCGGCATGGTCGGAACCTATGCCGGTGCGGCAATCGCAGCGTACGTCAGCGGAATGATGCAGCTCGCGCTGTTCGCCGTCGTCATGCTGCTCGCGTCCTACCTGATGCTGCGGCCCATCAAACTCTCCGATAGCGAACACGGGCCTCGTGCTCTGTGGAAGATTGCAGGCGACGGCCTGGTCGTCGGGGTTATCACGGGGCTCGTTGGCGTCGGCGGCGGCTTCCTCATCGTGCCAGCGCTCGTGCTTCTCGGCGGCCTCTCGATGCACCAGGCGGTCGCCACGAGTCTCGTCGTCATCGCGTTGAAGTCCTTCAGCGGCTTCTACAAGTATCTCGACGTCCTCGGCGATCAGGACCTCAGCCTCGACTGGCCGGTGCTCGCTCTGGTCACCGTGCTCGGCATTGCCGGAAGCATCGCCGGCAGCCGACTCGCGCGGCGCATCCACCAGGACAGGCTGAAACGCTGGTTCGGCTACTTCCTGATCGTTATGGGAATCTATATTCTTGCCAGGTCGCTGCCCGGCGCACTGGGCTTTACGCCGTGAGAAAATAATCGCAATGCAATTCGCAAAACTCTCCGACAGCTACTCCGTTGCCACGCAGATCGATCCGGCCGACGTCGAGCACTTCGCTCGCGAGGGATTCACGGCCATCGTCTGCAACCGGCCTGACGGCGAGGATCCGGGACAGCCGACGAGCGATTCGATCCGCAAGGCCTGTGAGCGGCACGGCATCGACTTCCACATGATTCCCGTGCAGGGCAGCAGGGTCAGCCCTGACACCGTGCAGCAGTTTCTCGACGTGATAAAGAACGCAGACGGCCCGGTGCTCGGCTACTGCCGCAGCGCCACGCGCTCCGCCATACTCTGGCAGATAGCCTCGCAGGCGCAGGCACGCGGCTGACAGACCTTCCATCTCGAAGGGGCAGCACCCACAATGGTGCGGCCGAATCCGGGCAACGGCCAGCAAAGAAAAGGACAACAACGATGAATCTTGGGATTACAGACCGCCTCGCACCGGTCCTCGAGGCCGTCAGGAGCTTTATCCGCGAACGCGTTGAACCCGTCGAAGAGGAGTTCCTGGCCGAAGTCGAGAACGGCGAGCGCTGGGCACTCAATGAACGACAGGAGGAAATCCTGGAGGGCCTCAAGAGCGAGGCGCGCGAACAGGGACTGTGGAACTTCTGGCTGACCGACAGCGACCGCGGCCACGGACTGACCACGGTCGAATACGCCTACATCGCGGAAGAGACGGGGCGTTCCCACCTGGCCGCCGAAGCCTTTAACTGCAGCGCCCCCGACACCGGCAACATGGAGGTGCTCGAGCGCTTCGGTTCGGACGCACAGAAACGCGAATGGCTCGAGCCCCTGCTCGATGCAAGAATCCGCTCTGCCTACGCGATGACGGAACCGGACGTCGCATCATCGGACGCCACCAACATCTCGACGACGGCCGTGCTCGAAGACGGCGGCTGGGTCATCAACGGCGAGAAGACCTACATATCCGGCGCAGGGGACCATCGCTGCAAGATCCTGATCGTCATGGCGCTGACGAATCCCGACGCCGCCCGCCACCAGCAGCACTCGCAGATCCTGGTGCCGATGGATGCGCCGGGCGTGGAAGTCGTGCGGCCGATGGGCGTCTTCGGCGACGACCATGCGCCGCATGGTCACATGCACCTGCGCTTCACCGACGTGCGCGTGCCGGAGAACAACGTCATCCTGGGGCCTGGCCGCGGTTTCGAGATAGCGCAGGGCCGGCTCGGGCCGGGCCGGATTCACCACTGC
Source organism: uncultured Gammaproteobacteria bacterium (assembly GCA_965365575.1). Lineage (GTDB taxonomy): Bacteria > Pseudomonadota > Gammaproteobacteria > Steroidobacterales > Woeseiaceae > UBA1847. The sequence continues at coordinate 927 of CBDUCE010000194.1, read as the reverse complement.
ATGCGCGCGGTCGGCATGGCCGAGAGGGCGCTCGAGCTCATGTGCAGGCGTTCGGTATCGAGAACGGCGTTCGGCAAACCGCTCGCCAAGCTCGGCGGCAACTATGACCGTATAGCCGAGGCGCGCATGGACATCGACATGGCGCGGCTGCTGACGTTGCGCACGGCGTACGCGATCGACACGGCAGGCGTCCCGGAAGCCCAGGTATGGATCTCGAAGATCAAGGCCGCCGTGCCGAAAATCGCCATCGATATCATCGACGACGCCATCCAGATGCACGGTGCCGCGGGGGTGTCGCAGGACTTCCCGCTCGCCTTCATGTACGCGAACGCCCGCACGCTGCGGCTCGCCGACGGCCCGGACGAAGTGCATCGCATGGTCGTCGCCCGCAGCGAATTGCGCCCCTACATGAAGCCACGGCAAGGCTGAGTGGGGGCTTCGCTTAAAGCTCAGGACCTGCCCTCGCTGGTGGGAACGGAACTCGAGCCTTCGGACTGGTTCGAAATCACGCAGGCACGCGTCAACCAGTTTGCCGACGCGACCAACGACCACCAGTTCATTCACGTAAAGCCCCTGCGTGCGAAGTTCACGCCGTTCCGCGGCACCATCGCACACGGCTTCCTGGTACTGTCCATGATCAGCCACCTGGCACAGCAGAATGCGGTGCGCCCGGACGGCCTCAAGATGGCGCTCAACTACGGCTCGGACAAGGTGCGCTTCCTGGCCCCGGTACGGGTCGGCAAGCGCATCCGCGCACGGCAGAAAATCATCGACGTCACCGAGAAGAAACCCGGTCACTGGCTCGTGAAGACCGAGATCACGATCGATATCGAAAACGAAGACAAGCCGGCGCTCGTGGCCGAGATGCTGGCGATGTACATCTTCTGAACCTGCAACAAAGGAACCCGACATGCGCGAAGCCGTAAT
>CBDUCE010000193.1:0-6055 GCA_965365575.1 uncultured Gammaproteobacteria bacterium | reverse complement strand
TGTTCGACGGGCGCAGCGGCGCAGCCGCATGCCCGGGCGCGCAGCGCCCATCCCAGCCTTAAATCATCCTTGAAACCAACCCCGCCGAACCCATGTCCAACTCTTGCAAAGCGCCGCCTGGTTCCGAGCCGCCTTGTCCGGCGCGGGCTTCTCTAACATGGTGGCCACACAGATACGCAACAGGAGATCACTTTGGCAACTGTATTGGTAACAGGCGCAAACAGAGGAATCGGGCTACAGCTCTGCACGCAGTTCGCCGCACGCGGCGACGACGTGGTTGCCGTCTGCCGCGAAACCACCGACGAACTATCGGCGCTCGGGGTGCGGGTCATCGACGGGATCGACGTCGGCAGTGACACTGCCGTCGAGACACTGCGCCAGGAACTGGACGGCTTGCCCATCGACATTCTGGTCAACAATGCGGGGATACTCCTGCGCGATACGTTCGGCGAGATCGACTACGACGCCATGGCCGAACAGTTCCGCGTCAACACGCTCGGTCCCTTGCGGGTCACCGAGGCACTGGCCGACAACCTGCATGAAGGGTCGAAGGTTGCCATCGTATCCAGCCGAGTCGGCTCGATCGACGACAATAGCTCGGGCGGCAACTACGGTTACAGGGCCTCGAAGGCCGCGGTCAACATGATCGGCATGAACCTGAGGCACGAACTGCTGCCGCGGGGCATCGCCGTCGGGATACTGCATCCCGGGCTGGTTGCTACGGACATGACGGGTGGCAGCGGCGTCGCGCCGGCCGATTCCGCGCGCGGATTGATCCAGCGCATCGACGAACTGTCGCTCGAAAACAGCGGCGGATTCTGGCACGCGGAAGGCTATACGCTACCGTGGTAGTGGTAGAATCCGGGCAGCTTATCATCTGGGAGATGCATTCATGCAGGACAACTTGAGCTATCAGGCCCCGGTGGCGGGGCTTTCGGCGGAAGACCGCTCGCAGTTCATCTGGAAGTGCTACGCGCATGTTATCGGAGCAATCCTCGCGTTTGCCGGCATCTCTGCCTACCTGATCAGCACGGGCATCTCTGAGCGTATTGCCGCGCCGATGCTCGGCAACTGGCTTCTCGTCCTCGGCGCCTTCATGCTGGTTGGCTGGGGCGCATCGCACACGGCTCATCGGGTCAAGTCGACCGGCGCCCAGTACGCGGCGCTCGCTGTTTTCGTGTTTGCCGAGGCGATTATCTTCGCGCCATTGCTTTTCGTCGCCGAACTCAAGGCGCCAGGCACGATCGACAGCGCTGCCGGCGTAACGGTCCTCGGCTGTATCGGCCTTATTGCCACGGCAATGATCACCGGCAAGGACTTCTCCTTTCTGCGCGGCCTGCTCGTATGGGGTTTCTTCGTGGCTATCGCGATAATTATCGCGGGCGCCCTGTTCGGTTTCGCGCTCGGCACCTGGTTTTCGGTGGCGATGATCGGTTTTGCCGGCGCGGCGGTGCTTTACGATACTTCAAACATCCTGCACCACTACCCGCAGGACAAATACGTAGCAGCGTCTCTCGCATTGTTCGCGTCCATCGCACTCATGTTCTGGTACGTGCTGCAGCTCTTCATAAGCCGCGACTAGCGGGCCCGTTTCAGGCGCGAATCGCGTCGAGCCCGCCCATGTAGGGCCGCAACGCATCCGGTACACGGATGCTGCCGTCTTGCTGCTGGTAGTTTTCCATGACGGCGATCAGCGCGCGGCCGGCGGCGACGCCGGAGCCGTTGAGCGTGTGGATGAGCTCCGGTTTGCCGGTCTCGGGGTTCCTGGCACGAGCCTTCATGCGGCGTGCCTGGAAATCGTTGTAGTTGCTGCAGGATGAAATTTCGCGGTAACGATCCTGTCCCGGCAACCAGACCTCGATGTCGTATGTCTTGGTCGACCCGAAGCCGATATCGCCCGAACACAGGATGACGACGCGGTAAGGAAGCTCCAGTTTTTGCAGGATGACTTCCGCGTGGCCGGTGAGTTCCTCGAGCGCATCCATCGAAGCGCCGGGCGCCACGAACTGCACGAGTTCGACCTTTTCGAACTGGTGCTGGCGAATCATGCCGCGCGTATCCTGGCCGTGGGAGCCTGCCTCGGAGCGGAAACAGGGCGTGTGCGCGACATAGCGAACAGGCAACTCGTCGGCGTCGAATATGACGTCGGACGCGAGGTTGGTTACCGGCACCTCGGCGGTCGGGATCAGGTAAAACGGCGGCTCGTCCGTCGTCTTGAACTGGTCTTCCCCGAACTTCGGCAACTGGCCCGTGCCGATCAGCGCGGGCGACTTGACGAGATACGGCACGTAGGTCTCCGTGTACCCGTGCCGGGTCGTATGCGTGTCGAGCATGAACTGGATCAGTGCGCGCTGCAGCCGCGCCAGCTGTCCTTTCATGACGACGAAGCGGGCGCCGGATATCTTGCTGGCAGATTCGAAATCGAGCTGGCCGAGGTTCTCACCGAGTTCGATGTGGTCGCGCGGCGCGAAATCGAGCTGTGGCAGTTCGCCCCACCGTCGCACCTCTGTGTTGTCGTCTTCACTGTCCCCCGTCGGGACGTCGTCAGACATCAGGTTAGGCAGGCCCAGCTCGATGTCCCGAAGCTGGCCCTGTAATTCCTGCAATGCCTTCTCGCCGGTCTCGAGACGCTCGCCGAGGTCTTTTACGGCAGCGAGCAAGGGCTCGATATCCTCGCCCTGGGCTTTTGCCTTGCCGATGCGCTTCGCGCTCGCGTTGCGTTCGCTCTGCAGCTGCTCGGTCTCGACCTGCAGCGCTTTGCGGCGCTCCTCGAGCGCCAGGTAGCCGTCGGCATCGAAGTCGAATCCGCGGCGCGCAAGATTCGCGGCCACGTCCGCCGCAGACTGACGGAGAAGTTTGGGATCGATCATTTTGCTTCCTGTTCTTTCCGTTCGCGTGCGCGGCGCTCGATATCCTCGAGCTTTTCCTTGATGCGAATTTCCAGCCCGCGCGCGACAGGATGATAATACTTCGCCGCCGGCATGTCCTCGGGAAAGTAAGACTCGCCTACCGCGACGGCATCAGTCTCGTCGTGCGCATACCGGTAGCCGTCACCGTAGCCAAGTTCTTTCATGAGCCGGGTCGGCGCATTGCGCAAGTGCAAAGGCACCTCGAGCGAGCCATGCTCTTCGGCGTCACGCGCGGCCGCCTTCGCGGCTGTGTAGACCGCGTTGCTCTTTGCAGCGCAGGCAAGGTAGACGACGGCCTGCGCAAGCGCGAGTTCGCCCTCCGGACTGCCGAGGCGCTCGAGCACTTCCCACGCATTCAGCGTCAGTTGCAGCGCGCGGGGATCCGCATTGCCGATGTCCTCGGAGGCAACCCGTATCAGGCGGCGCGCGATATAGAGCGGGTCGCAGCCGCCGTCCAGCATTCGCATCAGCCAGTACAACGATGCATCCGGGTCGGTGCCGCGCACCGACTTGTGCAATGCCGAGATCTGGTCGTAAAAGTACTCACCCTGTTTGTCGAAGCGCCGCCGCCCGCCGCTGACAACTTCCTTCGCCACGAACTACAAAATGTGGCCCTCCGCCGCAAGGTCCGCCGCGAGCTCGAGGAAATTGAGTGCGCGGCGGGCGTCCCCGTCGGCAGCAGCCACGATCAGGTCGAGTGCCGTTTCATCCGCCGAGATTTCACCGCCGGGACCGCGCTCCGGGTCGGCCAGCGCCCTGTCGAGCACATGGCGCAGATCAGCAGGCCCGAGCATCCTGAGCACGTAGACCCGCGCGCGTGACAGCAGCGCATTGTTGAGTTCGAACGACGGGTTCTCGGTCGTGGCGCCGATGAACGTCAGGGTCCCGTCCTCGACGAACGGCAGGAAGGCGTCCTGTTGCGACTTGTTGAAGCGGTGCACTTCATCGAGAAACAGCACGGTACCGCGTTGATGCATGTCCCGGTACTGGCGTGCCTCCGCGACGGCTGCGCGAATGTCCTTCACGCCCGCCATCACCGCAGACAGCGCAATGAAATGCGAATCCGTGGACGCGGCGATCAGGCGCGCCAGTGTCGTCTTGCCGGTCCCCGGCGGGCCCCAGAAAATCATCGAGTGCGCACGGCCCTGCTCGATCGCGCGGCGCAGCGGCTTGCCCTCTTCCAGGAGGTGCGCCTGCCCCGCAAATTCCGCCAGCGACGCCGGGCGCATGCGGTCGGCCAGAGGACGATCCGCCACTTCGGACTGCCTGCTCGCGAAAAGATCAGTCAACGCCTGCGCTCGCTCCACGCGTGATGTACCAGTTCTCGAAACGCTGACTCCAGCCGCCGGCGCCGGCGAGGCCGATTGCGAGACCGAGAACTATGCCGAGGACGTCGGCGCCCAGATCGAGCCACTCGGCGGAGCGATAGCCGACCGTTTGCTGACACAGTTCGATGAGGATGCCGAAGCCCACGAGACCGGCCGCGATGCGCCAGTAGGATTTTCTCCGGTACTGTCCGGCGAACCAGACGGCGAGGACCGCGAACGTCAACAGGTGGGCCCACTTGTCCGGGTTATCGAGCCAATTCTCGATGCGCACGCGTTCCGGCCACAGCCAGGTGGCCGGCATCAGAGTGCCGGCCAGAACGACCAGGAGCAACACCGTGCTCATGGCCTGCCAGCCAAGCGCATAGCGCAGCGGCAACATCAATCGGCCGTAAGCTCGGTGGCTACCGGCTTACCGACGACATCCACATCGTCCGGAACGGCAAACTCGAAGCGGACCCCGTCGATCGGCTCGTTCACGGCTACATTCTTCAGCACGACCACGGTTGTCTGCTCGAGGTTATCCAGGAACACCATCCGGCTGAGCCGGCCATCATCGAAGCCGAGTTCCACGCGCCGGAACCCGCTGTCCGTATCCACGGGCAACAGCCTGACCCAGGTAAGGCCGCTTTCCTCGAAACTGCCGCCATGTTCGAACTGGTCCATCGCCTGACCCGAACCGCCGAGCAAAAGTGCCGGTGTATTCGCGAGTGCTTCGGCCTGCGGCTTGACCGTCACCTGTTCGAGATCGACGTCGTAACTCCAGATATTGGTGCCGTCGGCAACGAGCCACTGCTCGTACGGCTCTTCGTAGACCCAGCGGAAACGGCCGGGCCGCTGGATCTCCAGCGTGCCGCTCGTGGTCTCCAGCAAGCGGCCGTCCGGATCAATGAGTGACTGCTCAAAATCAGCCGAAAAGGTCACGACGTCGTTTACGAATGCATTGACGAGGCCCTCGCCATCGTCGACGACGGTCTCTGCAGCCCGAACCACCGCGAATGACAGCAGTCCGGCAATCAAGTAGCTCAATTGTCTCAATTCAACTCAGTCCTCGGCAGCGGCGGCCGGCACGAGAATTTCGCGCGTCCCGTTTGGCTGCAGCGGTCCCACGAGACCCGCAGCTTCCATTGATTCCACCATGCGTGCTGCGCGGTTGTAGCCAATCTTCAGGCGCCGTTGCACACCCGATATCGACGCCTTGCGCGTCTCCATGACGACCTGCACGGCCTGGTCGTAAAGCGGATCCTGCTCCGCGTCCGCGCTATCGACCGGTGCCGGATCTATTCCGGTCAGTCCTGGCGTTGGACCAGCGGGACCCTCCAGAATTTCATCGATATAATTCGGTGTGCCGCTCTTCTTCAGGTGCCGCACCACGGCATGCACCTCGTGATCGGCGACGAACGCGCCGTGCACGCGAACCGGCATGGACGTTCCTGGCGGCAGGTAAAGCATGTCGCCGTGCCCGAGCAGGTTTTCAGCGCCCTGCTGGTCCAGGATCGTGCGCGAATCGACCCTGGCCGAAACCTGGAACGCAATGCGCGTCGGCACATTCGCCTTGATCAGGCCCGTGATCACGTCGACGGAGGGCCGTTGAGTGGCAAGTAACATGTGAATTCCCGACGCTCGCGCCTTCTGCGCAAGCCTTGCGATGAGCTCCTCGACCTTCTTGCCCACGATCATCATCATGTCGGCAAGTTCGTCGATGATAATGACGATGAACGGCAGCGGCGTCAGCGTCGGATGCTCGACGGGCTTGTCCTCGTCCTCCAGCGGCGGCAGCGTAAAGGTGGGATCCTTGATGGGCTCACCCGCGGCAATGGC
>CBDUCE010000192.1:0-6110 GCA_965365575.1 uncultured Gammaproteobacteria bacterium | reverse complement strand
CGTCGGCGGCTCGTGCGCCTTCACCTTGCCGCGCCGGATCCTCACGTAGTCCTGGATCTGTCGGCGTGCCGCGTCGAACGCGTCCCGTATGGCCACGTAGACGTCCTCGTGCGCCGGTTGATCGTCCGGGGCGCGGCTTACCACGATCTCCTTGCCGGGGACCCGCACGTCGACGACGACGCGGTAGAGCTTGCCCTTGTACTGGTGTTTGTGCGGTGACTCGATGGCCACGCGACAGCTGATTATGTCGCCATTGAAATACTGCAGCTTGTCGACGTGCTTGCGGACGGCTGCTTCAATGGCCGGAGAGGGTTCCAGGTTTCGGAATTGCAGCTGTAACGGTAGTTCCATGCTTGTCTCCTTCATCGTTCCCGGCTAACAAGGTCCCGGATACTCTGACAATGGGTTCGCCGAATGCGCCTCGGTATCGGGACATTTACCTAGCCAAAATCCATCAGTCACACTCGCGCTCGACGCCGCAACAGTGTGAATCATCGCGTGTACGGATGACCTGCCCGCGCATCGATCCCCGCCGAAACACCGTGCATCCCTTGATGCCTGCGGCGTGCGCCTTGCGGAACATTTCGCCGACCGTGTCTGCCGTTGCATCGGGCGACAACGTAATGGTCTTGGAAATTGCATTGTCGACAAACGGCTGCAGACTGGCCTGCATTGCAAGATGCGCTTCAGCGCTCAGGGCATCCGCGGTCACAAAACTGTCCGGCGGCGCAGTCCCGGCTCCGCTCTCCTCGCGCCATCGCCGATACGCAAAGTCGTTCACGATCACGTTCTCTAAGTGCTGCCCCGCGCCACGAACGGTTCGCTCGGCTTTGAGCGCGTAAATGGGCTCCACGCCGCCGGATATGTTCCCGGCGAGCAGGCTGATCGTGCCCGCCGGCGCAATCGAGAGCACGTGGCTGTTCCGGATACCATGCTGCTTCAGCGCCTTGCGCAGGTCGCCCGGCAGTCGCCCGATAAACGGCGCCTCGCAGTATCGGGCGGCGTCGAAAGCGGGAAACGGGCCCTTCTCGGCGGCGAGTTCGATCGAAGCGCGATACGCAGCATCGCGAATGCAGCGCATGACACCGGCTGCCACGCGGCGGGCTTCCGCACTGTCGTAGCGCAGGCCGAGCATTGCCAGCGCGTCGCCGAGCCCCGTAATGCCGAGACCGATTCGCCGGGTTCGGCGCGCCTGCAGGGCCTGTTTCTCGAGTGGAAAGCGCGACACGTCGATGACGTTGTCGAGAAACCGTACGGCGACGGCGGACAGGCGCTCGATGTACTCGTGGTCGATGGCTGCAGCAGCGGAGAACGGTGCAGACACGGCGCCCGCGAGGTTGACCGAACCCAGATCGCATGCGCCGTAGGCTGGCAGCGGCACCTCGCCACAGGGATTCGTGGCGCTGATCGACTCGCAATACCAGAGGTTGTTCTCGCGGTTGATCGTGTCGACGAACAGCAAGCCGGGCTCCGCCGTTTCGAGGGCCGAGTCGACGATATGCCACCACAGTTTTTTCGCCGAAACACGCGTCCGGGTTATGGCTTCACCGCCCGACGGGTATCGCAGCGGCCACTCGCGGTCGTCGTCAACAGCACTCAGGAAGTCGTCCGTGATCAGCACCGACAGGTTGAAGTTGTGCAGCGCCGCAGCGTCCCTTTTCGCATCGATAAATGCCTCGATATCGGGATGATCACAGCGCAGCGTGCCCATCATCGCGCCGCGGCGCCGGCCGGTCGCAAGCAGTGTCTCGCACATCGTGTCCCAGACGTGCATGAAGGAGACCGGCCCCGAGGCGGTTGCGCCAGTCCTGACCGCGGGCGAGCCGCGCGGCCGCAGCGGCGAAAAGTCGAGTCCGATGCCGCCGCCGTACTGCATCGTGATCGCGGTTTCCTTCAGCGATTCCAGTATGCCCTCGAGCGAATCGACGAGCCCGCCCGCAACAAAGCAATTGAACAGCGTGACGTCCTTGCCCAGCCCGGCGCCCGCCAGGATGCGGCCACCCGGCAGAAAGCGAAAATCCTCGAGGGCGGCCGCGAAGTGCCGTTCCCATTGCTCGGGGTCGCTTTCGACTGACGCTATCGCGCGGGCAACACGGCGCCATGTATCCCCAATGCCGTTCTCTGCCACCCCGTCCCGGTCGGTGCCCCGGTAGCGCGAGGACCAGATCAGTTCGGAGATATTCGCCATTGTCATCTGTGCAGGGTGCGCTTTACCGCCTCGGTAATCGTGCCGTCGCCGGCCGGCATGAAATAGCCGATCCGCATGTGTGGCCTCCGGATACTGATCAGGCGCGTCAGGTCTATCGGCGTCGCAACCAGCACGAGATCACAGTCGACTGCATTCACCGTGGCTTCCAGATCCCGAACCTGTGCATCGCCGTAACCCATTGCCGGCAGCAACGCACCGGTGGCCGGGTACTGGCGGAAGGTCTCCGCAATCTCGCCGACGGCCCAGGGACGCGGATCGACCAGTTCTGCAGCGCCGTTTTCGCGTGCGGCCAGCACGCCGGCGCCGAACGCCATGCCGCCGTGTGTCGTCGTCGGCCCGTCCTCGATGACCAGTACGCGCTTGCCGCGAATCAGGCCCGGGTCCGGCACGTCCAGCTCGGAATCCCGGCGGACCACCCGGGCATCCGGGTTGACGCGAGCGGCATTCGCCTCGACCGTTGCTATGTCCTGCGGATCGGCCGAGCCGACCTTGTTGATGACGATCAGGTCGGCACGCGCGAAATTTTCCGTGCCGGGGAAGTACTCGAGTTCGTGCCCTGGCCGGTGCGGGTCGGCAATCGCAATCCAGAGGTCCGGCCTGTAGAACGGCGTGTCGTTGTTGCCGCCATCCCAGACGATCACGTCTGCCTCACGCTGGGCCTGTTCGAGGATAGCGGCGTAGTCGATTCCTGCGTACACGACGACCCCGTTCTTCAGGTGCGGCTCGTATTCCTCGCGCTCCTCGATCGTGCAGTCGTGACGATCGAGGTCCTCATAGTCGGCAAACCGCTGCACGGCCTGGCTGGCAAGGTCGCCGTAGGGCATGGGGTGACGCACCACGACCGTCTTTGTGCCGAGTTCCCCGAGTATGTGCGTGATGCGCCGCGAGGTCTGGCTCTTGCCGCAACCCGTCCTGACGGCCGTCACGGCAATGACGGGTTTCGACGCGGGTAACATGGTCGCATCAACGTCGAACGTCGAGAACGCCGCGCCGCGTGCCTCGATCCGCTTGCGGCGCGCATCGACATAGGCGAGGCTGATGTCTGAATAGGCGAACACCACTTCGTCGACGTTGCCGGCATCGAGCAGCGCATCCAGCTCTGTCTCTGCGCGGATCGGTATGCCGTCAGGATAAAGGGATCCGGCGAGTTCCGCGGGGTACCGCCGGTCCTGGATGTGAGGAATCTGGGCCGCGGTAAATGCGACGACATTGCTTTCGGACTTGTCCCGAAAGCAGCAGTTAAAGACGTGGAAATCGCGTCCCGCGGCCCCCATTATCAACAGGTTCCGGCGCATCGAAATCTCTGTTCAGCCTCGGTACTCCGAGTATCCTACTTGTGGGCCACCTTGAGCATGGTGGCTGATACTTATGCGGGCTTGTCCGCGCCTATCCTGTGTCCGAGAGCCTCGACGGCATCCCAGTCCGTGAACTCCGTGACCGAATTCGGATCCGTCGGCCCCTTCATCATCCACATGATGAAGCGAATCATGTTCTTGTCGATGAAGCCGTACTTCGGGTAGTCGATTTTGCCGCCGAAAACGCCGATTATGGAGGGTTGCCAGCTGATCGATTTGAGGAATTTCCGGACGTAGGGGTTAGTGTCCGCATCGCGCTTCTCCGGCTTGCGGGCGACCGCATTGACCGAGAAGAACGCGCTGGGCTTCGCGCGCAGGAGCTCGACATTCCTTTCGATGAATTCGGTAACTTCCGGCTTGTGCTTGCCATAGCGAATGCTGGCACCGATGACAATTCGATCGTACGGTGCGAGATCGATACCCACTCCGGGCGTCAGTTCCGTGATCGTTACCTCGTGCCCGTGTTTTCCGATCACTTCACGTAGCCGTTCGCAGATCTTCAACGTGTGACCGTCCGTCGTCGAATAGACCACTATAACGCTGGACATTGCTCTGACTTCCTCCTCGCGCACTGCGCCTGGTAGGTGAATTCCGACATTTGCCGACCGGCCCCGGCATCGTATCGTCACCCGTGCCGGCCGGAGCGAATGGAAACAAGCCGACATCGTACCTGCTTCCTGCTGTCGCCGCCGCATTGCGTTAAGATGACGAAAAATAGAACAAGAGAGGACCCGGCAGATGGCCCATAAATCCACTGATATCCGAAACGTATGCCTGGTGGGACCGAGCAACGCAGGCAAGACGCAGCTTGCCGAGGCCCTGCTTCATGCGGGCGGCAAGATTTCCGAGCAAGGTCTTGTCGAGAAAGGCAATACCGTCTCGGACTACACGCGGCGTGAGCGCGAACTCGGCCATTCCCAGTACGTCTCGATATGCCACATGGATCACGGCGGGATCCACGTGAACCTCATCGACACACCCGGATACCGCGACTTTTACGGCCGCGCCGTGTCGGTGCTGCCCGCGGTCGAGACGGCTGCCGTGGTTATCAGCGCCGACGGCGGCGTGGAGATGATCGCCCAGCGCATGATGACCGCGGCGAAGAAGCAGCGTCTCTGCCGCATGATCATTATCAACAAGATCGATTCCGAAGGCGTAAACCCGGACAAGCTGCTTGCTGATATCCGTGACGCCTTCGGGCCCGAGTGCCTGCCGCTGAACCTGCCTTCCGCCGATGGCGAGGGCGTCGTTGACTGCTTCTTCCAGCCCGAAGGCGCCGAGACGGCATTCAGTGACGTTGCCACGGCTCACACCCAGATCGTCGACCAGGTCGTGGAGGTTGACGACGAGCTGATGGAACTCTACCTCGAACAGGGCGAAGAACTTGCGCCCGAGCAACTGCACGACCCCTTCGAGAAGGCACTGCGCTCTGGTCACCTGATACCGGTCTGCTTCACCTCGGCAAGAACAGGCGCCGGCGTTCGCCAGCTGCTGAACATCTTCGAACGGCTGATGCCCAATCCGATGGAGGGCAACCCGCCGCGCTTCCTCAAGGGCGAGGGAGAAGCGGCGGAAGAAATCATCCTCGAGCCGGATCCGAAAGCGCATGCGATCGGTCACGTCTTCATGATCAATATCGATCCTTTCAAGGGTCGCATGGGCACCTTCCGGATTCACCAGGGCACGATCAGGCCCGGCAACCAGCTGTTCGTGGGCGACGCGCGCAAGCCCATCAAGGTGAATCAGCTACTGAAGATAAACGGCGATACACATAGCAAGGCCGAAATTGGTCTTCCCGGCGACATCTGTGCCATCCCGCGCGTCGACGATGTTCACTTCGACGCCGTCCTGCACGATTCCCACGACGAGGATCATTTCCATCTCAAATCGATTGACCTGCCGAACCCGATGTACGGCCTGGCCATAAAGCCGGCGAACGATGCCGACGCCCAGCGCACGTCGGATGCATTGCATGCCATGGTTGCTGAGGATCCGTCACTGGTTCTGGAGCACAATGCGGCCCTCAACGAAATCGTGTTGCGCGGCATGGGCGAACTGCACCTGCGCACTGTGCTGGAGGAGATCCTCGATCGGTACAACCTCGAGGTGCAGACGTCGCTGCCGTCGATTGCCTATCGCGAGACGATAACTGCTCCCGCGGAAGGCCATCATCGCCACAAGAAACAGACCGGCGGGGCCGGCCAGTTCGGCGAAGTGTATTTGCGCATCGCGCCGCTGCCGGCCGGGGGCGGCTTCGAGTTCAAGAGCGCCGTCGTCGGCGGCGCAATCCCGTCGCAGTATATCCCCGCCGTCGAGACCGGCGTGAGACAGGCGATGCAGTCTGGCGCCACATACGGTTATCCGATGCAGGACATCGAGGTCACCGTCTATGACGGCAAACATCATTCGGTGGATTCGAAGGAAATCGCATTCGTCCAGGCCGGTAAGAAAGCGTTCCTGGATGCCGTCGAAAAGGCTCGCCCCATCGTGATGGAACCGATCGTCGACGTGACGTTCACGATTCCCGCGGATTGCGCGGGCGGCGT
>CBDUCE010000191.1:0-6144 GCA_965365575.1 uncultured Gammaproteobacteria bacterium | reverse complement strand
TTCGACCGCTATATCTTCCTCGGTCACGCGCCGGGCAGCGGCTATGGCGGTCTCGAGCACCGCTGGTCCTCGAGCCTCGTGTGCGCCCGGGCCAGCCTGCCCGCGCGCGGCGACGATGATATTGGCGAGGCCTATCGCACCTTCCTCGGTCTCGCGAGCCACGAGTACTTTCATGCCTGGAACGTCAAGCGCATGAAGCCCGCCGTGTTCACGCCCTATGATCTTTCGGCGGAGTCTCACACGGGGCTGTTGTGGGTGTTCGAGGGGATCACCTCCTATTACGACGATCTTGCACTGGTTCGTTGCGGGCTAATCGACGAGAGGAGTTACCTCGAGCTTCTCGGGCGGACGATCACCCGGGTCCTCCGCGGCAGTGGCCGGATGAAGCAGAGTGTCGAGGAATCGAGCTTCGACGCATGGACCAAGTTCTACAAACAGGACGCCAATGCGACGAACGCGATCGTAAGTTATTACGCAAAAGGATCGCTGATTGCGCTCGCGCTGGATCTGAAGCTGCGTTCAGAGACGCAGGGCCGGGCGTCCCTCGACGACGTTATGAAGACCTGCTGGGAACGCTGGGGCGACACCGGGCAGGGTATGCCCGAGGACGGCTTCGAAGCGATAGCCGCTGAAGTGTCGGGCCTCGACCTTGACGATTTCTTCAACGCATCGGTGCGCGGCACGGGCGAACTGCCCCTCGACAGCCTGTTGCATACGCACGGTATCCAGTATCACGTGCGGGCCGCATCCGGCACCAACGACAAGGGCGGGCAGAAGCTCGAGAACTCGAAGCAGCGCGGTGTCTGGCTCGGTGCGACCCTTGCCGAGACGAACGGCAAGTCGACCTTTACCTCTGTCATGAACGGCGGTCCGGCGGAACTGGCCGGCATCGCGCCCGGCGACGCAGCGGTGGCCCTCGACGGGCTGCAGCTGACATCCGCGAACGTCGACAGCCGTCTCAAGGCCTACCGCGACGGCGACCAGCTGGATCTCGCCGTGTTTCGCGGCGACGAGCTGCTGACGACACGAATTCGCCTGGCATCGGCGCCTCTGGATACCTGTTACCTGGAATTGGTCGACGACGTCGAGCTGGACGTGGAATCGCGCCGCATGGCGTGGCTGCACGGCTAGGCTGGGGCGCCCGTGCCGGTCGAGTTCCTGAGGGGGCCACACCTGCGCCTTTTTGTCGGCGCGGTCCTGATCAGCCTGTCGCCCGTCTGGGTGAAACTGGTGTCGGTGTCGCCGACGACCAGCGGCTTCTATCGCGTCGCGATCGGCAGCGTCACGATGCTGCTTCTCATGGTTTTCGCCCGGCAGAAGCTGAGGCTCTCGAAGCGCGCCTGGTTCTTCGTCGCACTCGCGGGCGCCTTCTTCTCTCTCGACCTGTTCTTCTGGCACCGCTCCATCATCTTTGTCGGCCCCGGCCTGTCAACGCTGCTCGCCAACTTCCAGGTCTTCATCATGATGTTCGCGGGCGTCGTGCTGCTGCGTCAGAAACCAGGCGTGGCACAGCTGGTCGCGGTCCCGCTCGCGCTCGTCGGTCTCGTAATGATCGTCGGGCTCGACTGGCGGAGCCTGCCCGGCGATTACCGGCTCGGGGTCATCTTCGGCCTGCTGACGGCAATCATGTACGCCGGTTACCTGCTATCGCTGCGTGCTTCGCGGATGGGCAGCGCCAGCAGGGTACCGCTCGCAGAAGTCGCCGTGGTTTCCATGGTGTGCACGGTCCTGCTCCTGCTGATCGCCCAGGCGGAGGGCGTGTCGCTCGCCGTACCGGACGCTTCGGACATCAAATGGCTGCTGGGCTACGGCATACTGTCGCACAGCTTCGGCGCCCTCTTTCTCGCAAGCAGCCTGCCGCACGTGTCGACGACCGAGGCCGGGCTGGCCCTGTTGCTGCAGCCGACACTGAGTTTCGTATGGGACGTCCTGTTCTTCGGCCGGCCCATGCAGCCCATCGAAATTGCCGGCGCGGCGATCGCGCTGTTTGCGATCTACCTGGGTTCAAGAGTCAGGGGACAGTGACTTTTGGTGCCAGGCCAAAAATCAGGGGACAGTGACTTTTGGTGCCAGGCCAAAGGGCCTGGCACCAAAAGTCACTGTCCCCTGATTGGTCGCCTACAGCAGCCGCAGTGCGTCGGGGAGGACCTCGATCTCGAATTCCGCCTGCAGGGGCTGTACCTCACCGTCGAGGTGCGACGGCACGGCCGCCGACGCGGAAATTTTCACCCTACGCACGCTCGCATGCACGATCTCGGACTCCTGCATGTGATCGCCGCGCATGAGTTTCGGCAGCAGCTGCAGGATGCGTCGGCGCGTGACGGGCGCTGCGAGCAGCAACTCCAGCACGCCGTCATCGTTTTTCGCCATGGGCGCGATATGGAACATGCCGCCGACCCAGGGCCCGTTGCTGACGTTGGCGAGCGTAAGCGGCCCGTCCCACCGCAGCTCGTCGGACTCGATGAGGATCTCCGGTGTCGCGATGCCGTCCAGCATCGCATGGAAGATTGCAGCCAGGTAGACGAGGTCGCCGATCGGCCAGCGGTAGGAACGGGCGATCTGCGTCACCTTCGCATCCAGTCCGATGCCGGCGCCGTTGACAAACCAGCGGTCGTTCATGCGCCCCAGGTCGATGCTGCGCGGATGCGCGCCGTCTGCAACCCGACGCGCGAGCAGCGTCGTCGCGGCTTCCCAGTCGAGCGGAATGCCTGCCGCCTTTGCGAAGTCGTTGCCGGTACCGACGGGTACGACGCCGAGTGCGGCGTTGCCGCCCGCCGCCATCATGCCGTTCACCGCCTCATGCACGCTGCCGTCGCCGCCGGCAACGATGAGTTTCGTGGTGCCGCCGCGCACCGCTTCCCGAACCCGGTTCTCGAGATCGCCGATGCGGGTGCTCTGGCGCACTTCTGCGTGTACCCCGGCTGCTTCCAGCAGTTCCAGGATGCGTGGCAGGCGACGCTTCGCGCGGCCGCGGCCGGCAATCGGATTCAGGAGTAACGCAGGAGTCCGGGTCGTCATCGAGGGACCGTCGTGCAGGGGACCCGATGCTACAATGCGCCGGTCGCCACTGGCAAAGGTTACGCGTGATGCTCGAACTCGGCGTCAAGTTCCTGATCAGCTATTTCCTGGGCTCCGTCATGGGGGCCATGGTTATGGGCCGTATTCGCGGAGGCGTTGACATCCGCACCATGGGCAGTGGCAATGCAGGGGGAACCAACGCGTTGCGGACGCAAGGGCCGGTATTCGCGCTCGGCGTCGTCCTCATCGACGTCGGCAAGGGCATCATCGGGGCAGGCCTCATCCCGGCGCTCGACCTGCCCTTCGTTGGTATCGATCCCGAAGTTTCGCGAACCTGGCTCGCGCTCAGCTGCGCGTCGGCGGCGGTGTTCGGCCATGTCTGGCCGTTCTATCACCGCTTCCGTGGCGGCAAGGGGGCGGCCACCTACGTCGGAACCTTCATCGCGCTGAATCCGGCCGTCATCCTGCCGATGTTGCTGGTATGGGCGGGGGTCGTCATGCTCTCGGGTTACGTCGGGCTGGCGACAATGACCGCCGCGGTGTCCGTGCCGGTGTGGCTCGCGGCTACCCGGCTGCCCGGCGACCAGGCTTTGTTCATCTATTCTGCCGTCATGGCAATGTTCATCATCTTCTGGCATCGCGCCAACATCGAGCGCATGCGGCGGGGTGAGGAGAATCGCAACGAGAGGCTGATGCTGTTCCGGCGCAGCGAACGTGTCACCGACAATGAGCAGCATTGACGCTGCGGCGATCCGCGAAGCGCTGAGCCCGGCGACCGCCTCGAGGATGGCAGGGCTCGACGTTTTCTCCGAAATCGATTCGACGAACGGCTGGCTGATGGCACAGCCTCCACCGGCAACGGGCATGCACCGGGTCGCGATCGCGGGACACCAGACTGCTGGCCGGGGGCGGGGGAGCAAGCGCTGGCTGTCTGCACCGGGCTCGAGCCTTTGCCTGTCCATCGCGCACACGTTTCGGGACAATCCCGGCAATATGCCGGCGCTGACACTGGCCGTCGGCGTGGCAGCCGTGCACGCGCTCAGGGATGCGGGTGCCGGCGACGTGAAGTTGAAATGGCCAAACGACATCGTCGCGGGCGACGGCAAACTCGGCGGCATGCTCGCGGAATCGCACTACCGGTCGGAATCCAGTGCAACCGTCGTCGTCGGCATCGGAATCAATCTCCACTTACCGCCGGGCATCCTGGCGCATGTCGATTCCGGCTGGGCTCATTCCCCGGTTGACCTCGCGAGTGTTCCCGGGAGCACTGCATCTCCCGAAACACTGTCCGTCGCGATGATCGACCACATCGCCGAATCGTTGATGACATTCGAAGAGCAGGGCTTCGACGCATTCGCCGATACCTGGCGCAGCCACGACTGGCTGCGCGGGCGCACGGTCACCGTACGGCAGCCAGGGGGATCGGTACACGGCACGGCGCTCGGTATCGACAGCGACGGTGCCCTGCTCGTACGGGAAGCGGCGTCGACGACGCGGGTGATATCCGGGTCGATTGAAGTGCAGGGAATCGGGGGCGCGCGTCCGTGAAAGCGCTGCTACTGGACGTCGGTAATACGCGCCTCAAGTGGGGGGTATTCGAAGACGATCAGATCCGCCGGACGGGCCATATCCCGATGCGCAAGGTTCGTGAAGAGGGGCTCGGCGTGCTTACGTCGCGCCTGCCGCGTAGTGTCGAAGCCGTGCATGTCAGCAATGTCGCCGGCAGGACCTTCGGGACCCGACTGTCCGGCGTTATCGGAATGCATTGCGATAGCGATGTGCACTTCGCGAAGGCCGAGCGCTACGCCTGCGGGGTCCGCAGCGGATACCGCCACCCGCGGCGCCTCGGTGTCGACCGCTGGGTGGCGATGATCGGCGCGTGGGCGGAACTGGAGTCGGCCTGCATCGTCGTCGATGCGGGCACGGCCGTGACCATCGACGTGATCGATAACGAGGGCCAGCATCTCGGCGGCCAGATCTTCCCGGGCGTCAGGCTCATGTTCGAGGCGCTCACGGCGAGTACCAGCGACATCCCCGCGGTGGGCCGGCAGCTGTCGGCCGCCAGCGGCCTCGACATGTTTGGCGACACCACCAGCAAGGCGGTCCAGAACGGCGCGTGGAATGCGGTTACGGGCGCCGTCGATCGTGCAATTACGACTTTGCGATCAAATGCTTACGATCCGGCCGTGGTCTTGACCGGCGGCGACGCCTCGCGCATGCTTACGGCGCTTGGCACTGAACCGTTGCATCGCCCGCACCTTGTCCTCCAGGGTCTGGCCCGAATGCTGCAAGACACCCTGAATGAGCGATGAAGAACCTGCTGTTACTCCTGCTGCTCGCAAATATCCTCTACTTCCTGTGGGGGCGGTTTGCCGAGGAACCGCTGCAGCCAGGGGTGGCGATCGTCGACGAGTCGGACCTCGGGCCCCCGCTCGAAGCAAGGGCTGACCGCTCCGAAGAAGCCGTTGCGAGCGTCGGCGCAGTATTGGGGTCCGGGGAACCCTCCGACCTCCAGGCCGTGATGGGACGATCGTGCGTCACGGTCGGGCCCTTCCGGGCGAGTGCCGACGCGGATACCGCCCAGACACGCTATTCGGGCGAAGGCATGCGCACCGAGGTGCGTTCGGCCGTCGGCCAGATTTTCGTCGGCCACTGGGTGCAGATTCGCAACGTCGGGAGCCGGAACGAGGGCAACGCCATCCTCGGCAAGTTGCGCGAAGGCGGGCTCGGCGACGCCTATCTCGTCGAGACGGACGACGAGGGGATCAAGATCTCGCTGGGGCTGTTCGGCGATATTAACGGCGCCGAGAAAATCGAGTTGCAGGCCAAGGGGCTCGGCTTCAACGCGGAGATTACGCCCCGCATGAACGAAGGCACCGTTTATTTCGTCGATATTGCGTTGCCGCCGGGTCGGGGCGCAGGCGGTATCATCGAACAGTATGGTGAAGACAAGGTGAAGCTGCGCGACGCCGCCACCTGTCCGCAGGGACTGTAAGGTGACGCAGACCCTTGAGTCCACGCGGCGAAAAGCCAATAATTCGCGACCCTTGATGCTGCGTCCAGGGAACAAGGCCGGCATAGCTCAGCTGGTAGAGCAACTGATTTGTAATCAGTAGGTCCCGGGTT
>CBDUCE010000190.1:0-6162 GCA_965365575.1 uncultured Gammaproteobacteria bacterium | reverse complement strand
CCCAGGCGATCCTGCCGCTCAAGGGCAAGATCCTCAACGTCGAAAAAGCCCGGTTTGACAAGATGCTGTCATCCCCCGAAGTCGGCACGCTGATCACCGCGCTCGGCTGCGGTATCGGCAGGGACGACTTCGACCCGGACAAGCTGCGTTATCACCGCATCATCATCATGACCGACGCGGACGTGGACGGCTCCCACATACGCACGTTGCTGCTGACGTTCTTTTACCGCCAGATGCCCGAGCTGATCGAGCGCGGTCACGTTTACATCGCGCAGCCACCGCTGTACAAGATCAAGCGTGGCAAGCAGGAGGTGTACGTCAAGGACGATGCGGAACTGAATGCGTACCTGCTGTCGTCTGCGCTCGAAAACGCGGAACTGCATGTAACCGCCGATGCGCCACCGCTGTCCGGCGTGGCGCTGGAAGCACTCGCCAAGGAACACATTGCCGCCGAGAGCATCTTCGAGCGGCTGGCCCGCCGCTACGACGAGCACGTGCTTCGAGAGCTGGCCCATCTGCCGCAGGTTACGACCGCGCTCGCCGACGATCTCGATCAGCTCGAGGCGTGGACCGAGCAGCTTTCCGTGCGGCTGCCGAAAGGCGGCGGCGACCGGGCGCAACGCAACGGTAACGGCACAAGCTACGCAGCAACGCTCGATCGCGGTGACGAGGACGGTGAGGGCGTGCGCATCGAGATCACGAGAATTCAGCACGGGGTCGGCACCACGCGCTACCTCCCGCGCGAGTTTTTCGAAACGAACGAATACGCGCACATCATGGCGTTATCGGCCAAGCTCGAGGATCTGCTCGGCGAGGATGCCTACGTCAGCCGAGGAGACCGGCAGCTCGCAGTCACGCATTTTCCGGAAGCGGTCGACTGGCTCATGAGCGAGGCGCGCCGCGGCCAGAGCGTCCAGCGTTACAAGGGGCTCGGCGAGATGAACCCGGACCAGCTCTGGGACACCACCGTCAACCCCGAAACTCGGCGGTTGATGCAGGTGAAGATAGAGGACGCGGTCAAAGCCGATGAAATCTTCACTACCCTCATGGGCGACCAGGTGGAGCCGCGCCGGGAATTCATCGAGAAGAACGCCCTGACGGTATCGAACCTCGACGTCTAGCTGTTTCACGGCGCCAACGTCCGCACTGCGATGCTCGACAAACGAATAGCCCTGCACGCTGCATTCGTCCTGCTGTTGCCCGTTCTCGTGGCGGCCTTCGGGTGGTCCGTCTGGACCGCGATGTTGCTGGTACTGCTCGCGATACTGTGGCGCTGGGCGATCGTGCTGCTCGGGCTCCTGCGGCCGTCATCGGCTCCCGATGTCGTGCTCGAAACGATCTCCGCGAGTCACTTCGTGGAAAAGGTTCGCTGGTGCATGGACCGGCTGGGTATCGATTACGAGGAGGTTCCGTGGGCCGGAACGCTGGGCGCATTTTACCTCGGGCGTACCGTGCCGCGGCTGCATTTCCGGACGGGCAGCGTGTGTTCGCAAATCGGCAACTCACCGGAGATCCTGCGCTACCTGTGGGGCGCGTACGGCGCTTCACTCGGCAGCGCCGCTGCCTTCCTGGAGCCAACCGAAGAGCGCCTGGAGTTCGAGCGCCGCATCGATCGCTGCGGGGTAAGTCTGCAGGTATGGATCTATTACCATCTCCTCGATGCGCCGGATCTCTGCAAGGAAGCGTGGGGGATGCACAGCGAGGCAATCCCGGCCTGGCAGCGCAGGCTGGTCGGCATCCTGTTTCCCGTGCAGGCGTTCATGATC
This sequence comes from uncultured Gammaproteobacteria bacterium, assembly GCA_965365575.1. Lineage (GTDB taxonomy): Bacteria > Pseudomonadota > Gammaproteobacteria > Steroidobacterales > Woeseiaceae > UBA1847. The sequence continues at coordinate 4,396 of CBDUCE010000190.1, read as the reverse complement.
CGCAAGGCGTTTCGCGTCAACGAGACGAACTACCGCAAGAGCTGCGGGCATATCGAGGCCCTGCTCGCGGAAACAGAGGGCCGGCTCGCCGACGGGAGGCGCTCGATACTGGGCGGCGACAACGTCAACTATACGGACCTGGCATTCGCGGCCATCCACGGCGCGTGGCTGCAACCCGTGGAATACGGGGGCGGCGCCGGCATTCGCATCGAGCGGAGCCGGGCTCCGGCTGCCATGCGGCAGGATATCGAGCGGTGGATCGACGGTTACCCGAGAGTCACGGCGTTTATCGAAGATCTGTACGCGTCCCAACGCAACGAGGACTAGGATGATGAGATCAGCTATTCTTGCGGCCCCGCTGGCACTTGTCGCGGCTTGTGCGGGCACGCCGGAAATACCGGCGGATACGCAGGCAGTGCGCGACTACGTCGAGGTCGGAGAGCTCGAGGAAGTCGATCGTATCCGCACGCACGGCAACGACAGGTGGACGCCGGTAACGCTGCATTTTGTGATGTACAGCGCGCGGGACGGCCGCTTCCTGCTCGAATTCAGCCGCTTGTGCCGGGAAATGCACGACAACACGTCGATAACGGCCGACCGCCGGTATGACCATAACGTGATGCGGCGCGGCATAGACACGCTCCGCGGCTGCCGCATCGACAAGATGTACCCGCTGACCGAGGCGCAGGCCCAGGAAATCGAGGCGCTCGCGGCGACCGCCCACAGCGGAAACTAATTTCGCCGCAGCCTGTCTACCCGATTGCCGGCGGGCGCCTGTGGACAGCGCTGCACGGTGGCGACGAAGACAGGAAAAAGACACAGGGGACAACCGTGAGAAAGAGATGGATGATGGCCGCTGCGATGGTGGCTCTGACGGCCTGCGGGCAGCAGGAAGCACCAATGACGGGCGCAAAAGCGCCGGTCGCACTGAAATCGGGCATCACGATGGATTACATGGACACGAGCGTCCGCCCGGGCGACGACTTCTTCAGTTACGTCAACGGCAAGTGGATTGCGGAGACTGAAATTCCCGCCGACAAGGCGAGCTATGGCGGTTTCGGCATACTCGCTGACGAGGCACAGGAGGACGTCAAGGCGATTATCGAGCAATCCGCATCCGGAAATTTTGCGGCGGGCTCGGATGAGCAGAAGGTTGGTGATCTCTACAAGTCCTACCTGGACATGGATACGCGCAATGCCAGGGGCGTCGCGCCGCTCGAGCCCGAGCTCGAACGCATTGCCGCAATTGCGGACCACGATCAGCTCGCCGTGTACTTTGCCGCCGCGGGCCGCCGCGGTTATCCGGTCCCGGTCGACATCGGCCAGGTTGCTGATTTCAAAGACCCCAATTTCTACATGATTTACGCGTGGCAGAACGGCCTGGGCTTGCCGGATCGCGAGTACTATTTCAAGGAAGACGACGCATCCGTCGCGATCCGGGAAGAGTACGTCCGGCACATTGAAACGATGTTCGAGCTGGCGGGCTTCGAGGATGCGGCTGCCGCCGCGACCGAGATCATGGACCTCGAGACGCGGATCGCTGCCGCGCATATCACGAAGGAGGCCGCGCGAGACTGGCCCAACAACTACAACAAGGTTGCCCTCGACAAGCTCAACGAGGTCATGCCGAATTTCAACTGGCAGGGCTACATCGACGAGGCCGGGATCGCGGACATTGACGGGCTGGTCCTCATGATGACCTCCTATTTCGAGGGGCTGGACAAGATCATTGCCGAGACCCCGATCGACACCTGGCAGACCTACCTGAAGTGGTTAGCGCTGAACACGAGAGCCGACGCGCTCAACAAGGCGCTGGACGACCAGAACTTCGAGTTCTACGGCAAAACGCTCACCGGTCGCGAGGAGCAGCGCGCGCCATGGCGGCGTGCCGTTGGCACGGTCAACGGGCTGTTGGGCGAGGTTGTCGGCAAGGTCTACGTCAAGGAGCACTTTCCGCCCGAGGCGAAGGAGCGCATGCTGGAGCTGGTCGGCAACCTGATCAAGGCCTACGAGAAGAGTATCAGGGAGCTCGACTGGATGTCCGACGAGACCAAGACCCAGGCGCTCGACAAGCTGCACAAGTTCCGTCCGAAGATTGGCTACCCGGATGTCTGGCGCGACTACTCGGCTCTCGACATCAGGGCGGATGACCTGTTTGGAAACATCGAACGAGCCACGGTGGCAGAGTATGAGCGCGAGCTCGCGCGCCAGGGCGGCCCCGTCGATCGCGACGAATGGGCAATGAACCCGCAAACCGTCAATGCTTATTACATGCCGCCGCTGAACGAAATCGTTTTTCCTGCTGCAATTCTGCAGCCGCCGTTCTTTAACATGGAGGCGGACGACGCGGTCAATTACGGTGCCATCGGGGCCGTCATCGGCCATGAAATCGGTCACGGCTTCGACGACAAGGGCAGCACCTTCGATGGTGACGGTGTGATGCGCAACTGGTGGACGGAAACCGATCGGAGCGAGTTCGAGGCCCGCACCGCAAAGCTTGTCGACCAGTATGACGAGTTCGCGCCGTTCGAAGATCTGAACGTGAACGGTGAATTCACGCTGGGTGAGAACATTGGCGACCTGGGCGGCATCAGCATCGGCCTGCTTGCCTACAAGATGTCGCTCAATGGCGAAGAACCGCCGGTCATCGACGGCTTTACCGGGATCCAGCGAGTATTTCTCGGCTACGGCCAGGTATGGCGCAACAAGTATCGCGACGAGGCGCTGCGCCAGCAGATAATGACCGACCCTCATTCGCCGTCAAAGTATCGCGCGAACGGTGCGGTCAGGAACGTGCCCGAGTTTTACGAGGCTTTCGATGTCGCCCAGGGGGATGCGCTGTACCTGCCGCCCGAGGAGCGCGTGAAGATCTGGTGATGCTAAACGGGCGCCCGTAGGAGCGCGCCGCGCCGCGGCGGTCGGCCGATCGCGGCTCGATAACCGTTGCTACGATTCGTGCTCCCGGGCTTTTTGCTTGTAGACCTCGCTGATCTCGTTCATCTTGGTCTCGACCCAGTCCTGGACGATCAGGTTGGTTTCCTTGGGGTCGCGGCCGGCCGCATCAATGGGCGGCCCGATGCAGAAACGCACCGTGCCGGGCCGCTTGATGAGGCTGCGACGCGCCCAGAAATCACCGGCGTTGTGGGCGACGGGCACGATCTTGCAGCCGGCGTCGCGGGCGAGCGCGGCGCCGCTGACGCCGTAGCGCCGTGTTTCACCCGGCGGCATGCGCGTGCCTTCGGGGAAAATCGTCACCCAGATGCCTGCGTCCAGCTTTTTCTTGCCTTTCTCGATCACCTGCTTGACCGCCGAGCGGCCGGCGCTGCGGTTGATGAATATCGGATCGAGCATCAGTTTCATCGCCCAGCCCAGCAGTGGCACCCACATGACCTCGTGCTTGATGACCCAGGCGGTTTTCGGAAACACCGTGACGTGCCAGTAGGTTTCCAGCGTCGAGGTGTGCTTGATCATGATGACGCTCGGTTCGTCGGGCAGGTTTTCGAGACCCTCAACCACCGGGTCCATGCCGCAGAAGAAACGTCCCGCCCACACGGCGAGGCGGCAATATCCGACCGTGATGGCCCAGTGCACGCGTGAGGGCGCCCAGAACGTAAGCAACACGAGCAGGGCCCCCAGCGCGACGCTAATGGCGCCGAAGGCGACGAATAGCGCTGAGCGGATCAGCAGCATGTCACGCGGTTTCGTCGATCAGCGCGCGCGCAGCGGCGGCGAGGTCGTCGTAAACGGGCACGTCGGCAAACCGCTGCGGCAATTCCGCCTCGGTCTTGCGGCCCTTGCCGCTGCGAACGAGTATGGGCCGGGCGTTGACCGACGCAGCCGCCTCGAGGTCGCGCAATGCGTCGCCGATGACCGGAACGCCGTCGAGCGAGGTGTCGAAATGGCGCGCCAGTTGCTCGAGCAAGCCGGGCTTCGGCTTGCGGCAATCGCAGCCGTCGTCCGGGCCGTGTGGGCAGATGACGATGCGGCTGATACGGCCGCCCGCCTCGTGAACCAGGGCGAGCATTTTCGCATGCATGGCATCGAGAGCAGCCTGGTCGAACAGCCCGCGGGCAATGCCGGACTGGTTGCTCGCAATTGCCAGCGTGAACCCGGCCGCGGTCAGGGCGGCAATCGCTTCGGGGCTGCCCGGAATGGGCCGCCATTCGTCCTCGTTTTTTATGAAAGCTTCGGAGTCGTGATTGATCACGCCGTCGCGATCCAGAATGATCAGGCCCTTGCCGAGGCTCTTCGCGCTCATCGTCACGCGATGGACAATCGGGAGATATCGGCTACGTCGAGAAACAGGGCCCTGAGCCCGCCGAGCAGCGCGAGACGATTGGCTCGAACGCCTTCATCATCGGCCATGACCATCACGTCGTCGAAAAACCGGTCCACC
>CBDUCE010000189.1:0-6182 GCA_965365575.1 uncultured Gammaproteobacteria bacterium | reverse complement strand
ACACCTGGGTCGAGTACGAGACCCGCGAGCAGTCCGGCTCGGTGTACCGCGCCGTCACGCAGGGCGACTACTGGGACACGCTGCTCGGCGTGTACGGCGATGCAATCACCCCCGCCGGCGGCGAACGGGATGCCGATTCCGATCAGTCGTTTGGCGACAACGACAATTCAGACATCCTCACACTCGGCGCCCGTATCGACTACGAGATGGACGCATTTACACTGTCGTCCATCACCGGTTACAAGGATCACGACTTCTTCTACACGGAAGACTATGACGGCACCCCGCTGAACATCAACAACTACCAGCAGGACCAGACGGGCGACTACTTCCAGCAGGAGTTCCGCCTCGTGTCCAACAGCGACGGTCCCCTGTCCTGGTATGCCGGCGCCTCCTTCTACAAGGAAAATATCGATACGCTGTTCACCAACTCCGGCGCCGAAGACAATTTCTGTAACTATTACGGCAATTATTACTTCCCGGGCGCGGGCATCACGGACTGTGCGTCCTATTACGATTACTACAACTCCTACTATGGCTATCCGCTGTACCCGTGGGAGCCGAGCCCCGACGGCCTGCTGACCGAGCCGGGCCGGATCGTCGGGGAATACACGGGATGGGCCGCTTACGTCGACCTAACCTACGCACTCACCGACAGTTTCGACGTGAGCGTCGGCGTGCGTTACACCGATGACAAAAAGGACTTCAGCCTCAATGTGCCCAATCCGGAGAGTAATCTCGGCCCCTACTTTGCTTATCTCTTCAGCACGGACGGCGCGATCAACTCGTCGAACAGCTGGTCGGATACGCAGATGCGCTTGGTGGGGCGTTATCGCCTGAACGACGACCACCTCGTCTACGCGAGCTACACCGAGGGTTTCAAATCGGGTGGCTTCGGCAGTTTTGCGCTGGTCGACGCGAACGGCGACCGGGTCGCGGGCGGCGAAACCGACCTGAGCGAAGCCGACGGCTACCGCGCGCGGCAGTTCGAGCCGGAGAGCGTCGATTCCTATGAATTCGGCTACAACGGCAACTACGCGGACGGCAGGGCCAATGTACGCCTGACCGGATTTTTCTACGACTACCAGGACCTGCAGATCAGCTTCTTCGATACCGATTCGGGCGCGAACACGGTCGAAAACGTCGGCCAGGTCGACGGCGCGGGTCTCGAAGGTTCGCTGACGGCCGCTTTCAGCGAAAACTGGGACCTTTATCTCGCGGCAAGCTGGCTCGACACCGAGGCAACCGGCGTGCAGCAGGTCTGCGACGGTGACACGGTCGATTCCTGCGAAGGCAGCAACCTGTTCTGGGCGCCCGAATGGGCGGGAGCCGCTGTGTTAACCGGACGCTTCCCGCTGGGCGGCGGCGAGATCCGCGGCAGCCTGGAGGCCTTCTGGGAGTCGGAACGCGGCGGCGGCTGGGGCTCGTTCCCCGAAACGACGATCGATGCCAACACGCAGTTGGCGCTGCGCATTGACTATATATCCAGTGGTAACTGGCAAGCGGGCGTTTACGTCGAGAACCTGACCGACGAGTTCACCTACGACGGCCAGAACAACAACGGCGGTATCCTGCCGTCGCACTTCTTCGGCCACAGGATGCCGCGCACGGCCGGCGTGCGCTTCCGGTACGGCTGGGAGTAGGGGTAGGAGCGGGCCGAGGCCCGCTCCTACAGGTCAGGTCAGAATGTGTAGCCGACGTTGATCGAGTATACGAACGGGTCGATCTTGACAGTGCCGAGTTCCTGGCTGGTCACGCCGTCGGATGCAGTCAGATCAGACTCGATGTCGATCCAGCGCAGATCGACATTCAGCAACCAGCGGTTACCGAACGTCCAGTCGGCACCCAGCTGCAGCGCCAGGCCGAAGGAGTCGTCGAGATCGATATTCGTGATCCCTGTGAGGTCGGTCAATGCCTGCGTAACGTCGGTACTAAAAAACGTCGTGTAGTTCACACCGGCACCCACATACGGTTGAATCGTGCTGTCGGGCAGGAAGTGATACTGCATCGAAAACGTCGGCGGCAGGTGATCAGTCTCGGCTATTTTCGTGCCTCCGAGCTTGATGTCGTGATTGAACGGCCACGATGCCAGTACGTCGAAGCCCCAGTGCCGGCTGAACATGTACGTTCCCATCAACGTCAGGCTGGTGCCGTCATCAACATCGATGATAGTGTCCGGGTCCAGTACGAGGTTGTCCGAATCCGGCGCCACGACGCCGACGCCGGCACGAAGCACCCACGTACCGGCTTCGTACGCCAACGCGGGCGATGCGACCAACGCCAGCAGCGCACCCGCTACGAGCACATATTTGCTGGATTTCATGATTTCTTCCTTTAGTCCGCAGTGGGACTGTCAAACATTGCAATGTTTTCGTGGGCTCCGGAGAGTCCACGCTCGTATTTTAGGGGTTGCCGCGCTGCAGCAAGTCAGGGCTTTGTGAAGTGTAATTGCGGCGAATACCTAGAGACAGGCTCCGGCGCTAGACCAGGTCAGGTGGCGTTAGGCCTCGGCGCTTCGGAAACCAGAACGGTTTGTCCACGACTTGCGCCCGGGCCATCATACGTGACCAGTGCATCTCACGCTGGTAGAAGACCTCCACCCAGAGGGTCGATCCCGGCGCGCCGTGCGGTACACGCACCGTCCCGAGAGCAATGTTCTGCTTGCACACCGGCGACCAGGCCGCTGACGTAACGAAGCCGATGTTCTTGCGCGCTTTCGCATCGGCGAAGATATAGGCGTGGTGCGCCGGCTTGTTGCCTTCGATGTCGAGTTTGACGAGCCGCCAGGTCGATCCTTCACGTTTCTCCGCGGCCAGCGCGCGGCGCCCATTGAAATTGGGCTTCTTGAAATCGACCAGCCAGTCGAGCCCGAGCTCGAGCGGCGAACGGGTCCGACCCGTGCGAACCGTCGCGTGCGCCGGCAGGAAATCGATGTACGCCGCGATATAACCGGCCTCGATGCGCGCCTGCTCGAGCGCATGGGTGCCGATGGCGCGAATTCCCGCAATGTCGCCGGCGGCAAACAGGCGGTCCCAGAAATTTTCTGCTTTGTCCGGGTCCAGCCACAGCTCGTAGCCGAGGTCGCCCGTGAAGCCGGTGCGCGACACCATGAGCTCGATTCCTTCGAAGTCGACGTGCATGAGCCCGAACGGCTTTAGCTCGCCGAGACCATCAATACCCATGCGGCTCAGGATCGCAAACGACGTCGGGCCCTGGACGGCAAGCGCGGCCACGTCCGCCGTTTCGTCGACAATGTTCACGTCGAAGCCGATCGCGGCGTCCATGAGCCACGCGCAATGGCGTTCCTGAGAGCACAGGCGGTACTCGCCGTCCCTGAGATGGAAGATCGTGCCGTCGTCGATCACCTGTCCCTGGTCGTTGCACCAGACTGCGTACGCCACGCGGCCCGGCCTGATCTTGCTCATATCGCGCGTGACCAGGCGATCGATATAGGCGAGCGCGTCCGGCCCGGTGATGCGGTACTTGGTCATCGGCGTCAGGTCGAACACGCCGGTCGAATTGCGGATCGCGAAGTACTCGGTGTCAGCGCAGTAAAGCGCGTCCGGAACCGTGTAGCCTTTCCACGCGTGCCAGGCATTGAGCGTATCGAGCGCCGCGAGGCGCGAATAGAATGGCGACCGCAAACGGCCCTGCGGTACTTCCTCAGCGCTCACGCCGACTGCTCCCTGAGTATGTATTTAGCCGCGTTTCGGCCCGCGGCGCCGCTGACGCCGCCTCCCGGATGCGCACCCGCACCGCAGAGGTACAGCCCGTCGAGCGGCATCCGGTACTGTGCCGCGCCGCACACCGGCCGCACGAACATGAACTGGTCCAGCGCCAGTTCCCCGTGGTGCCAGTGACCCCCGGTGATATGAAATTCGCGTTCGATGTCGGCCGGCGTCAGCAACTCGCTCGCGGTGATACGCGATGCCAGGTCCGGCGCATATCGCCCGATGGTCTCGATGCAGGTCTTCATAAACGCCTGTTTCGCGGCGTCGGTCCACCCGCCCTTCAAGGCATGCGGCGCGTACTGCACCACGCAGGACATGACGTGTTTACCCGTGGGCGCGAGCGTCTGATCGCGGAAACTCGGGTACGTCATCTCGATGACGGGCTCTGCCGACGACTCCCCGTACTTGGCCGGGTTGAAAGCGCGCTCGACGTAGTGTTCATCGGGCGCGATGACGAGACGGTCGCCGAACTCGGTCTTCGCCAGCCCACCGATTTTCGGCAGACCGTCCAGCGCCAGGTGCAGCTTCGCGGCATTGCCGCGCATGCGGATATTGTTGACCCTGCGTGTAAAGCCCGTTTCCACGTGGCGCGCGCCGACGAGTTCCATGATCGTGCGCTTCGGATCGGCGTTCGACACGACGGTCAGGCTGTCGAAGCGCTCGCCGCTGGCTGACTCGACCCCCGCAACCCGACCGTTCTCCACGACGATTCGCCGCACCGGCATACTCGTGCGAATCGTAACGCCGGCCGCACGCGCTGCCTGTGCCAGTTCCTCGGCCAGCGCGCCCATCCCCCCCTGCGGCACGGACAGTCGGCCATGCCCCGCTGCGAGACGGTACAGGTAGGTCATGATCGTATTGGGCGAGCGCGGCCCGAGGTGCGTCCCGAGAACGGCGTCGAGACTGAGCGCTCCGCGCAGCAGCGGGCTTTCAAACCGCTCGGTGACTTCATCGTGGATATTGATACCGATCAGCCGCAGAAACGTGCGCATCTCGCCCCTGCCCAGCCGGCGCAGGTCGAATGCCAGGCGCGCGACCGTTGCGATATCTGCGAAGTTGCTGGTGCCGAGCCGCGGCGGCGTCGTGTTGAGATAGGTGTTGAGCAGGGTCGCAAAGCGCGTCATTTGCCGGTGGAACTGCCGATACGACGCCGCGTCGCCGTCGCTGACACCCCTGACGTCAGCACCCGAATAACGGACATGCTTGCCCTCTTCCGACAGCACGACCGTTTGCATCGCATCGCTCGCGAGTTTCGGCGAAAGCCCGAGTTCCTTGCGGACTTTCGGCTGCAACTGGTACAGCAGGTGCGCGCACGCCGACACCGAGTAGCCGTCCGCGAACGCGCGAGTGACCGCCGCGCCACCGACCTGTTCGTTTGCCTCCAGCACCAGCACCTTTTTGCCCGCTTTGGCCAGCAGTGCCGAGCAAACCAGGCCGTTGTGACCGGCTCCGATAACAATGGCTTCGTACCGGTCAGTCATCGCCGAAGTTCTCCGGCACGGTGTTGGGCCTCTTCAGGTCGGCAAGAATCTCCCGCGCCGCATTCGCGCCCGGCGCCGCCATCACGCCACCGCCGGGATGCGTGCTCGAACCGCACATGTACAAACCGGCAACCGGCGCCCGGTACTGCGCGTAGCCGGGAACGGGCCGGTTGAACAGCAGTTGGTCCATCGTCAGTTCGCCGTGGAAGATATTGCCCTCGGTGATGCCGATCTGCGCCTCGATGTCGGCAGGCGTGCGGACTTCGTAGTGCACGATCAGGTCCTTGAAATCGGGACTGTAGTTCGCGATCTGGTTAATGACCGTCCGCGCGAAAGCCTCCCGCTCGGGGTCCGTCCAGTCGCGTCCCTCGAGCTTGTGCGGGCAGTACTGGATGAAGCAGCTCATGAAATGCTTGCCGGGCGGCGCCATGGTCGGATCCACCGTCGTCGGCATCACCATGTCGATGTAGGGGTCCTTCGACCAGGTGCCGGCTTTCCAGTCGTCGTAGGCGCGCTCCATGCGCTCCATCGAATCGATGAAATGCATATCGCTGATGCGGAGGCTGCTGCCGTCAGGCAGCGCCGGGAAGGTCGGCAGGCCGTCGAGCGCGATATTGAGTTTCCCCGATGAGCCGCGGATCTTGAAGTTTTCGATACGACTGTAGAACTCCTCGTCCACATCGCTCCTGTCCATGCACTTCAGGAACGTGCGCTTGACGTCCATTGCCGACACCACGATGTTCGCGGACAGCTCGTCGCCGTTTTCCAGCCCGACGCCCTGCGCCTTGCCGCTCCTGACGATGATTTTCTCGACGCCCGCCTCGGTACGCAGTTCGCCACCGTAAGACTGGAACGCGCCGGCGATGGCGTTCGACACCGCGCCCATGCCACCGCGCGCGAACCCCCAGCTGCCGACGTTGCCGTCGACGTCGCCCATGTAGTGGTGCAGGAGCACATACGCCGTGCCCGG
>CBDUCE010000188.1:0-6203 GCA_965365575.1 uncultured Gammaproteobacteria bacterium | reverse complement strand
GACGAGCCGCCCGTATTGCTGGTGCTCTCTGCGGACCACGAGATCCGGGATACGGGCGCGCTGCATGCTGCCGCCGGCGCCGCGCTGGCGGCCGCAAAAGAGGGCGCGCTGGTCACGTTCGGCATCGAACCCACGTCGGCTCATACCGGCTACGGCTACATCGAGGCCGACGCCGACGGGCAAAGCCCCGTCGATATCCGCTCGTTCGTCGAGAAGCCGGACGCCGCCACCGCGCAGGCCTACCTCGACGGCGGCCGGCATTTCTGGAACAGCGGTATGTTCATGTTCCGCGCAGACCGCTACCTCGAGGAACTCGAGGCCCACGCGCCGGATATCCTCGCCGCCTGCCGTGCCGCAATGGATGCGGCCACATCGGACCCGGACTTCGTGCGCCCCGGCGCGGAGGAATTCCTGGCTTGCCGGGCCGATTCCGTCGATTTCGCGGTCATGGAACATACGCGCCACGCGAAAATGGTCCCGCTGGATGCCGGATGGAGCGATGTGGGCTCCTGGGAGGCCCTCTACGAGCTTTCGAGCAGTGACGAAGACGGCAACGTCACCTCGGGCGATACGCTCGTTTACGACAGCAGAAACAGCCTGATAAGCAGCGAGAGCCGGCTCGTCGCAGCGGTTGGCATAGACGACCTCATCGTCGTCGAAACCAGGGATGCCGTGCTGGTCGCCGACAAGCAGCGCACCCAGGATGTGAAGCAGCTTGTCGATGAGTTGAATGCGAAAGAGCGGCCGGAAACCGCGTTTCACCGCGAAGTGTTCCGGCCCTGGGGGAGTTTCGACAGCCTGGAGCACCAGGACGGCTTCCAGGTGAAGCGGCTCGTCGTCAACCCGGGCGCGGTATTATCGCTGCAGTTGCACCACCACCGTGCGGAACACTGGGTCGTCGTCAAGGGCACGGCGCGGATTACACTGAATGATGACGAGTTTGATCTTGGCGTTAACGAGTCCGTCTATGTGCCTATCGGTGCCAGGCACCGCATAGCCAATACGGGCACGGAGCCGGTGCATATCATCGAAGTGCAGTGCGGCGACTACCTCGGCGAAGACGATATCGTGCGCTTCGAGGACAATTACGGGCGCGAAGGCACCACCACGTGACCAAAACGGAAGAATCCAGATGCCGATAACGATCGACTGTTTCAAAGCCTACGACGTCCGCGGGCGCATCCCCGACCAGCTCAACGACGACGTCGCCTACCGCATTGCCAACGCGACGGCCGAGTTTCTCGATGCCCGCCAGATCGTCCTGGGACGGGACATACGGCTGTCGAGTGCCGAGCTGGCGGATGCGGTTGCTGCCGGCCTGACGGACGCCGGCGTGGAGGTGCTCGACATCGGCCTCGGCGGCACCGAGATGGTGTATTTCGCCACCGGCCACCTCGGCGCAGACGGTGGCATCATGGTGACGGCAAGCCATAACCCGGCCGACTACAATGGCCTCAAACTGGTGCGCGAGGAGGCCAGGCCGATCAGCGGCGATACCGGGCTCGACGATATCCGGCGGCTGGCGGAGAGCGACGACAGGCGCACCGGCGCTGCAAACGGTCAGCGCAAGGCCGTCGACATCCGTTCCGACTACGTCGACAAACTGCTGGGCTTCGTCGATACAGGCGCGCTGAAGCCGCTGAAGCTGGTCGTCAATCCGGGCAACGGCGGCGCCGGTATGATCGTCGACCTGCTGGAGCCCCACTTGCCCTTCGACTTCGTCAAGCTGCACCACGAGCCGGACGGCACGTTTCCGAACGGGGTGCCGAACCCGATGCTCGAGGAGAACCGGGTCTCGACCATCGAGGCGATTCGCGAGCACGGCGCTGACTTCGGCATCGCCTGGGACGGCGACTTCGACCGCTGCTTCTTCTTCGACGAGAACGGCCGCTTCATCGAGGGTTACTACATCGTCGGGCTGCTGGCGGAGAGCGTGCTGGCCGCGGATCCGGGGGCGGCGATCGTCTACGACCCGAGGCTGGTTTGGAATACGCTGGACACGGTGAAGCAGTTCGGCGGGCGTGCCGTACAGAGCAAGTCGGGCCACTCTTTCATCAAGGATGTCATGCGCCGGGAAGACGCGATTTACGGCGGCGAAATGAGCGCGCATCACTATTTCCGCGACTTCTACTACGCCGACAGCGGCATGATCCCGTGGCTGCTGGTCGCGGCCATCGTTTCGAAAAGTGGCCAGAGCTTCTCGAAGCTCGTCGACGACTGCATGGCGCGGTATCCCTCCAGCGGCGAGGTCAACCGCGAGGTGGCGGACGCCGGCGAAGCGATCGCTGCCATCCGCGACCGCTATGCCGACGATGCTGTTGCCGTGGACGAAACCGACGGCGTAAGCATCGAAATGGCGGACTGGCGTTTCAACCTGCGCGCGTCCAACACGGAGCCCGTGATCCGGCTAAACGTCGAGAGCCGCGGCAACACGGAACTCATGCGGGCAAAGACCGAAGAACTGCTCGCCCTCATCGACAGCCTGTCGTAGACAGGAAGGGCACGTTCGATCGCGCATGGAGATCGTCGAGCTAGCGGTAGTCGGAAATGCAATCGCAGCGGCGGTCTACGCCTGTTTCGCGATCATGCTGCTGACTCGCTGGAACAATCGGCCGCTCTCGGGGCGGATCGCCATTGCCGCGGGTATCACGGCGTTGTGGGCGATGGTCCAGGCGGCCGGCAGCCAGGGGCAGCTTAGCGAGCCGATACTGTTGCTGGTGGTCGAATCGCTGCGGAACCTGGCCTGGCTCGTCGTCGTCGTTTCCATGTTACGTTCGCTCGACGTCAATCGCGTGTCGGAACGAATTGCCTGGCGCTACGGCGCCCTGTTCGTGGGCGCGGGTATCTTGCTCACCGTGAAGTTTGCGTGGAGTACCGATGCTGCAACGGCGCTGGTCGGCATCGTCGGCGCAGGGCTGATGCTTTCCGCCCTGATGCTGATAGCGACCGAGCAAATATTCCGCAATGCTCCTTTCGATGCGCGATCGGGCCTGCGGTATTTCTGCGTCGGCCTCGCCGGCATTTTCGTTTACGACCTGGTTGTCTATTCGCTGATCATCGTGAGCGATTACCTCAATCCCAGCCAGTGGGCCGCGCGAGGTTTTGTGAGCGCGCTGTTTGCCGTGCCGCTCTCCTTTGCCGTGCATCGCTCGTTTCGCCTTTCGCCCGACACGAACCTTCCCTACCACTTTACGTTCTATGGTTTGTCGATAATTGCCATGACGATCTTTATCGTCGTCGCATTTCTTGCGGATTACTACATGGCAGTGACCGGCGGAACCTTGGGTGGCGTATTCGGGATCCTCCTTTTCGCGGCCATCGCGTTGTTTACCGCCGTGATAATCGTGTCGCCAACGGTGCGGGCGCGGGTGCGTGTACTCGTGATGAAGAGTTTCTTCCAGTACAAGTACGATTACCGCAAGGAGTGGCTGCGTTTTATCAGTACCCTGAGCGCAGCGGAACCCGACAATGTCGCCGAAACCGCGGTCCGGGCTATTGCGCAGATCGTGAACAGTCCGGGCGGCATCATCTGGACGCAGGAGGAGGCGGGCAAGAGCTTTGAGCCGTTCGGCGCCTGGAACTGCGCGCTGCCATCCATGGCGAGCGTCACCGACCACTCTGCGCTGGCGCGCTTCCTGCGCCAGAGGGAGTGGGTAATCGATCTGGTCGAGTTACGGGATTATTCGATGCGGTACGAAAATCTCGACCTCGAGGAGTGGGTGGGTGAGCACGCCGAGTGGTGGCTGATCGTGCCGCTGTTCCTGCAGAACAGGCTGTTCGGTTTTGCGGTTCTGGAGAAGCCGAGAGTGGTGCCGAGCCTGAACTTCGAGGATCACGATCTTCTGCGTACGGTGGGGCGTCACGTTGCGACCTATATCGACCAGGCCGAATCCGACCGGCGGCTCGCAGAGAGCCGGCAGTTCGGTACCTATAACCGGCTGACGGCGTTCCTGATGCACGACCTCAACAACCTGATCGCGCAGCAGTCCCTCGTCGTCAAGAATGCGGAGAAGTTTCGCCACAATCCCGATTTCGTGGATGACGCGATCGATACGATCGCGAACTCGGTATCGCGAATGCGGCGGCTCATGGAGCAACTGTCGAGCGGCTCGCAAAAGGCGAAGAACGTCGAAGTGGAACTCAACGCGTTGCTGAAGAAGGCGGGACAACGCTGCAATCCGCGATTGCCAAGGCCGACGATCTCGGGCAGCGACACGCCGGTGCGCGTCGAAGCTGATCCCGAACGCCTCGTAACCGTCCTCGAGCACCTGATCAGGAATGCGCAGGACGCCACCAAAGAGACGGGGTTCATAGACGTATCGCTTGCGGCCGACAACAATGTGGCAATAATCACTATAGAGGACACGGGTGCCGGCATGAGCCCCGAGTTCATTCGTGAGCGGCTGTTTCGGCCGTTCGACAGTACCAAGGGAAGCCAGAGCATGGGCATCGGCGCCTACCAGGCACGCGAGTATGTCCGCCAGCTCGGCGGCCAGATCGACGTGACGTCCACGGTCGGGCAGGGTTCCCGCTTCGAAATAAGGCTGCCGACGGCATGAGTTATCGCGGACAGAACCTGGTGTTCATCATCTCGCAGCCGAAAGCCGGCTCGACGTTGCTGCAGCGCATCCTCGCGGGACATCCGGATATCCAGACTTCGGCGGAGACGTGGCTGATGCTGCACCCCGTGTATGGGCTCAGGAAGCGGGGTATCCAGACCAATTACAATGCAAGCTGGGCGGCGACCGGCGTCACGGAGTTTCTCGACAACTATGCCGATGGAAGAGAGACCTATGTAAACGGCATACGCAGTTTTGCGGAAACGATCTATGGCCGCGTACTCGAGAAGCACGGCAAAAAGATCTTCCTCGACAAGACACCGCGCTACACGATGATCATTGATGAGCTGTACGAGCTTTTCCCGGAGGCGAAGTACGTCATCCTGATCCGCAATCCGTTCGCGATCCTGAAGTCGGAATTGCATACCTACGTGGGTGATGACTGGAACGTTCTGTCGCGCTTTGCGCCGGACCTGTTGGACGCGCCGTATCGCCTGGTGGATGCGCGACGATTGCTCGGCAATGCGGCGTTCGAACTCAGGTATGAGGACCTGGTGTCGGAGCCGGAAGACATCGTCAATGCATTGTGTGAATTCCTCGGCATTGAATTCGATCCGGGCATGCTGGATTACTCGGACACTCCCGCCCCCGTTGGGCGGATGAACGACCCGGTTGGTATTCATCGTCATACCGCACCGTCGCCGGCAAGCCTGGAAAAATGGAAGGAACTGGGACGCGATGCGCAGCTTCGCGAGTTCGCGCTGGGCTACCTGGATGCGCTCGGTGGTTCAGTGATCGCAGACCTGGGGTATGACCCTGCAGAGCTGCGAGCGGAAATCGAGGGATCGCAGGTTGATGGACCCGCCCGGTTCCTGTACCCATGGAAGCTCGCCATCAAGCCGCAGGAGCGCTGGACGATGAAAGACCATTTTGCGTCTGCCTACCTGCTGGGCGCGCGAAGTCGAGGTCGCCTGCACGGCATTCTCGCCGCACTGAAAGTGGTCGCAGGACGTCTCGGCGGCGGTTTCAGTCGATTGATGGGACCGTCATGATGGCCCCGGATATCCCGCCGCCGCCCCTCGAAGGGTCGGTCCTGATCGTCGCGCACCCCGACGACGAGATACTGTGGTTCGGCTCCATTGCGCCGCGGGTCGACAGGATTGTTTTCTGTTTTTCCAACGACCCGGCAAAACCCGACCTGAAAGCGGCGCGCGAGGAGACGCTCGGCGCGCATCCGTGGAGCGGCAGGATAACGTGTCTCGATCTCGACGAGACCGGCGCTTTCGGTCTTGCCGGCTGGCCCTTGCCGGACGCGACGGATTTCGGCCTGCGAATAGAAAATGCGCAAAGCGTGGCGGCCGCATACGATTCCCGTTACGAACAGGTTTGCGAGGCAGTGGCGCCCATTGTGCGGCAGGCGACGAACATCTATACCCATAATCCCTGGGGCGAATACGGCCACGAGGAACACGTACTCGTACACCGTGCAGTAACGACCCTCGCCGGGAAGCACGGGAAACCTGTCTGGTACGACAATTACGCGAGTAACTGGAGCGAAGAGCTGATGCGGCGCTACATGGACCGGACCGATCGGCAGACGACCCGGGGTGACGTGGATGTCGCCCTGATGCAGGAACTCGCCGA
>CBDUCE010000187.1:0-6206 GCA_965365575.1 uncultured Gammaproteobacteria bacterium | reverse complement strand
CCGCCCGAAGACGCCGACGAGTGGCGCGAGGTCAAGGACAAGCTCGAGTACCTCGAACGCTAGCGGTCTATGTCGAGGCGGCTTTTGCCGGTGCCAGTCAGGAAGTCGAATCGATGAACCCGACCAGGACGCTCGCCAGTTCCTCCCCCTTGTCCTCCTGCAGGAAGTGCCCGGCGCCCTCGATCGTCACGTGTTTTTGACCCTGCGCGCCGGGAACGTGCTGTTGCCACACACGGTCACCGCCCCGCGTGATCGGGTCCTTGTCGCTGAAAGCCGTGAGGAACGGTTTTTCCCAGCCGCCGAATGCGTCCCATGCGCGGCGGTTGGAGTCGCTCGCGGGATCGTCCGGCCGAATCGGTACGAGTGCCGGAAACATGCGAGCTCCGGCCTTGAACTTGCGTGATGGAAACGGCGCGTCGTAAGCGGCGACCACCTCGTCACGCAGGTTCGTCGTCGTGCCTTTCTGGATGATCTTGCCTATCGGAAAGTACGGGCTGTGCAGCGCGAAGGCGCGCCACTTCATGAATGCGTCGGGCATGGTCTGGTCGCCCGTCGGCAGGCCGCCGTTGCCGAGCGCAATTCGAGCGAAACGTTGCTCGTTTTCTGCCGCGACCCTCAGACCGATCAGGGATCCCCAGTCCTGGCAGAACAGCGTGATAGCGGTCAGATCGAGTGATTCGATGAAATCGCGCATCCATCCCACGTGACCGGCGTAGCTGTAGTCACTCTTGCTCGCGGGTTTGTCCGACCTGCCGAACCCGATGAGATCCGGGGCGACGACCCGCAGGCCCGCTGCGGCGAGCGGCGGCACCATGTGGCGATAGAGATAGGACCAGCTCGGTTCGCCGTGCAGCAGCAGCACCGGTTCGCCATCCTGGGGACCCTCATCGACGTAATGCATGCGCAGTCCCGCGACTCTCGTGTAGTGGGGCTCGAAGTCGTAGTCGGGCAGGTTCTCGAAACGATCGTCGGGTGTGCGCAGCATCTTCATTGTGCATTCCTGCTTTGATGTCGGCCGCTCAATGTATGCCAAGATAGCAGAATGTCCCGATACGTATATATCGACCTCGACGGCACCCTGACCGACCCGTTCGACGGGATTGCGAATTGCCTCGCGTATGCGCTGGAGCGGCTGGGGCATAGTCCGCCCGCCGCCGCCGAACTCCGCCGCTTCATCGGCCCGCCTCTATTCGAAACCTTCGAGGAGTTGCTCGGCCACGAACTGGCAGCGCGTGCCCTCAGGTACTACCGCGAGCGTTTCAGCGCAATCGGCTGGCAGGAAAATGCCGTGTATCCCGGCATTCACGCGGCGCTTGCCGACATCACCGGGGCGGGGCACCGCTGTTTCGTGGCGACGACAAAACCGCACATCTTCGCCCGGCGGATCGTCGAGCATTTCGATCTCTCGCCCTATTTTGTCGATGTCTACGGATCGGAACTGGACGGCACGCGAACCGACAAGACCGAGCTGCTCCGGTTTGCCCAACGCGACCGATCATCGCAGCGGGGCTCGGTGATGATCGGCGATCGTTATCATGATGTTGTCGGCGCGCTCAATAACGGCTTTGGTGCGATTGGCGTGACCTGGGGTTACGGCACGGCGGACGAACTTCGCAACGCGGGTGCGAACTGCCTGGCCGATGCGCCGGAAGAGTTAGCCGGGTTGCTCCAATTCCCGTAGCGCGGCGCGCGCGCGATTCAGGATGGTTACTGCGGTCAGGGCTGCCATGATTGCCAGACAGGAATTCGCCCAGTGCCCCGGTTCCAGGCCAAGGCCCAAAAGCATCGCGATCAGGCCGAATCCGAAAGCGCGGTCGCTCTTGCCCATCGGGCCGTCGTAGCGCCGGCTGGCGCCGATCTGCACCGCGACGACGCCGGTCATTTCGCTCAGCACGGCGAGGACGACCGCGGCATTCACCGCGACGGGCGAAACCCCGGCAATCAAACCGAACGGGGCGTACAGGGCAATATCGGAGACCACGTCGCCGAGCTCGTTGAGCAGGCCGCCCAGCGCGCTCTGCATGTCGTGCTCCCGCGCAAGCATGCCATCGATCGCGTTCAGGGCCATGCGCACGAGTAACGTCGCCGGCACGAGCAGCAGTACCCAGCGCGTCTCGTGCAGAATCAGAAGCGCGCCCCCGGTTGCTATCGACAGGAGCATTGCGCCGATCGTTACCTGGTTGGCCGTGACGCCGGCATTTGCGAGCGCGCGGCAGGCCGGCCTGAGCAAATTCTGGAAAGCGGGCTTGATGTCGTAAAGCGTCATGCGCGACCTCCTCCGAGCCGGGAAACGCATCTTTGCAGGTCAGCACATACGGCTCTTACGGACTCAGCGCTCGTGTCGAGGTGACGGAAGTTCCTCGCTCGCCCGATGCGCAGATGTAACCGGTGCGGACGCGGCCACAAGCTGCCCTTCGGCCACGCGCGCATGCCACCATCGAGATGGCACGGCACGATGTCGAGATCGTTGCCGGCGGCGAGCCGGCCGATGCCGGAGCGAAAACGCCCGGTCGCGCCCGTCGTCGTGCGCGTTCCTTCGGGGAACAGAACCAGGATGTTTCCCTCGTCCTCGAGCAGCCGCGAGCACAGCTCGAGACTCCGTGCGCCTCCGGCCTTGCGATCGAACGGCAGCGCGTTGATGAGAATTGCCGAGACCGCCGAGCGGGACAGGCTCGTGAAAAAGTAGTCGGCAGCGGCGGCCGGGAAGCAGTGGTGGATTCTTCGCAGCGCGACGGCAGACAGCAGACAGAGCGTGTCGAGGTGGCTGGTGTGATTGCAAACCAGCACATACGAACCGCTTTTCGGCAGATTCTCGCGGCCATCGATGCGCAGGCGGTGGTAGAAGCGCATCCAGGCGCGCAGTAACACGGCCGCGATCGAGCGAAGGGCGTACGCGAACATGCCGGGCTCTCGCGGGAAGCGCTGCAGCCTGTCGGCAACCGAGGTGCCGATATCCGGGGACGGGTGGTATTTCCATGTGTTCATAACGTCATCACCCTGCGCCGTTGAACCACCGCACCATGTGAAAGAAGATCGGCGCCACGAAGATCATGCTGTCCACGCGGTCCAGGATTCCCCCGTGGCCCTGAATCGTTGCGCCCATGTCCTTGATGCCGATGTCGCGCTTTATATAGCTGATCACGAGGTCGCCGAGCTGGCCGCCGATGCCGACGATGAGGCCGGTAAGAATGAGCAGCGCCGGACTGAAGTGCGGAAACGAGAACCAGAGCAGCCAGGGCAGCAGCATCGATACGGCGATCGCACCGATCGATCCGGCAAGTGTCTTGTTCGGGCTGACCTGTTCCCTGAGTTTGCGCTTGCCGAACACCTTCCCGAACGTGAACGCCGCCACGTCATTTATCTCGACGGCGAAGACCAGGAACAGCAGGTAGCCAAGGGCGTTCGCCGTGTTGGCGAGAAAGCCGAGGTGCATGAACATCCAGCCGAAATAGATGAACCCGAAAATCGCAAGCGCGACTTTCTGCAGTTCGCCCTGCGCGCGGTTGCGCAGGACGGGCACAAGCAGGATCAACGCGATGACAAACGTGGGCAGCGCCATGAAGAAGCCGTACCAGCCGGCTCGCCCGAGGCGCGGATCGGTCATGAGAGACACGGCGCCGAGCGCAACGATCGCGAGATAGACAATACCCGTCAACCACCAGTCCTCGTACAGGCCGGTGGCGCGCGCGAATTCCCTGAATCCGAAGGCGGCGAGCAGGGTTACGCCCGCGATCGTCGCCTCCCTGCCGAGCAACAGTGTGCCCAGTACGATCGGGATCATGATGAGCCAGCCGCGGTAGGTGGAGAGCGGTGACGACACGTCACGGCCGGACAGACGCAGCAGACCGAGCAGCAGGCCGGCGAGAACCAGCAATGCACCCGTGATGATCGCATAGGCGAGGAACACCGTGTTGCTTGTTACCAAGTCGATAGCCATGGTTCTACTTGCCCATGAGGAACATGCCGATTACCAGCAGGCCCATGCCGGCGACGTTCACAGGCCTGATCGGTATGGCATGGAAAAGGAGCGCCAGCAGGGCCGCCCAAATGAAGGTCGTCGCATAGATCGGATAGAGCACCGTGAGAGACCCACCTTTCCTGAAGGCCGCCACGAACAGGGTCATCACCGCGACATAGCACGCGACACCGGCGAGCAGCCGCCAGTTCAGCAGGTAGCTCGCGATGCCGCTGCCGGCCAGGTCGGCGCCGGACTTGTACAGGTACTGGCCGAGCGCGCCGAGGAATGCGGCCACGACGAAGAAGATTATGGAAATGGCGGGTGTGGTCACGGGTTCTGGCCCCCTGGTTGTTGCAAACCATTGATTCGTATCATGTCAACGGCGGCGGCGCGCAGCATGATGGAACCCGGATGTTTTCCGGATGACGACCTGTGGCGGGGAGGGGCTTGGCTAGAAGTTTTGCTGGCGCTGTGCGTCGTCGTGCATGCGCATGAGAAACGATCGAATCGCGGGCACGGCTTCCTGGCGGCTCATCAGTTTCTGCTGCTCGAGAATCTTCGCCATGTCCTCGATGGAGCGCTTGCCGTCGATGAGCGACATAATGAAAGAGTAGATCTGCGTCGTCATTGCCTGGGTGCGAAATGACTGCGTCAGCGGCACCGGTTCCTTGCCTGTAACGATCCAGTCGGGTAGCGCCTTGTGGCGTGGCACCGATCCGGCATCACGTTCCTTGTAGGAGCAGAACGAAAATACCCGTTCCTGCCTGCCGTGACGGCTGGCTGGCGAACACATGTACGGAATGGTCGCCTGGGACACGTACGGGTCCGAGAAGCCGCACTCGGCGACGATCGCCTTGGTTTCCTCGGGGCTGTAACGTCGCGCACGCGACGGGTCGGCGAAGGCCAGCGAGCCGAAATTCACCCAGCGGCCATCGTCTCTGAGAAGCCGGTTGATACGTGCGGCGAACACAGGCAGGTCTTCCGTGATGATGTCGATGAGCCAGGGCGTAATGACGGTGTCGAACGAGCCCGCGGCAAACGGCGCGCGCAGGGCATCGCCCAGCACCAGGTGAAAGTCGTTACCGGCTGCCTCCGGCGCCGACAGCTTGCGCAGCACGGCGTCGTCCTCGAGAGACCTGGGTGCAATGGGGAACTCGTACATCGACAGGCGGTTGCCCTGCGCCATTTCCCTTGCAACGAGCATCAGCAACGGGTTGAAGTCAACGGCGACGAGGCGTGAGCAATCGAGTTGCCTGTGAACATCGTATGCAAGGCGCCCCGCGCCCGCGCCGAGAACCAGCACGTCGCCGAGGTCCGCGTTGTCGTGAAGCACCGATCGAACCTGCTTCAGGGACGCTTCGTTCTCTTCCTCGCCCCATGCCCAGTCGCGATGGATGTTCGCGTAATAGGTATTCAGACCCTGGTCGATCGGGAGCCGGGTCCTGAGTGCGAGATAAGATTCGTAGCTGCCATTTTGCGACTGGACGTCGACGGGGCGCAGCAGTTTCTGCAGTGCCCGGCGATGTTGATCGAGCGACTTCCTGTAACGCTCAACGCGACGGCGGGTGAGCGTTCGCAGGTCTTTGTCCTTCAGCTCTCCATCGAGCCCGGCAATCTCGTGGCCGAGTTGCTGCAGCGCGAACTGCAGCCGGTTGCGCCACTCGCCCAGACTGGCGTCCGGGTCCGCGAACATCCACGGGATGCCGCCGATATCGGGAAAGTCGATCTTGCAGGCCTCGCAGCGAAACGTGCCGTCGTCAAAAGCGAGCGGCGTCTTGTCGCAGCGCGGACAGGCGAGGTAGTTCTGCAGTTGCGTTACGTCACCCATGCGCGAGTTTATATCACGGCCCCGCGCAGGCTGCCGGACGCGCTTCTCACTTGAACTTAATTTCACTTCCCGGCAGCCGATTACAACCGTTCGTCGGTGGACGCTGACCGCAAGGCGATCGGGTCATTTCTCTCCCTCATGGCTCCCTTCGGTCCGCTTTACTTCGGTCGATAAACGCCCCGATCGCCTGTCGTTCACCGTTGCGGCGTTGGCGGGCGGGCTGACGGCGATGTTTTTCGAGGAAGTAAAGCGGACCGAAGGGAGCCATGACGAGAAAAATCGTCGCCGTCAGCCCGCCCACGATCGGACGGCAATTATTGACGGAAGCGCACTGTGACCGCGCTGCGTGTTGTGAGAATTCGGGAGAAAAAAAGCGGCCGGTCGTGGGATATCGACCGGCCGCGGGTAGTGCCGGGGCTG
>CBDUCE010000186.1:0-6246 GCA_965365575.1 uncultured Gammaproteobacteria bacterium | reverse complement strand
GGCGGGATCGAGCGTCGCGTGCCGCTCGAGCAATGCTGCAATCGGGATCGCGCCCAGGTCATCTGCGCGCACGGAAGACAGTGCCCCGCCGTATCGCCCGATGGGCGTGCGCAGCGCATCGCAGATAAAGGCTGCCAAACCGTTATCGAATTGCGTGTTTCTCAGGGCCATTCGACCACCGTCTCCTCCATGGATTTATCGCGCTGTCGTATCCCGCGCGATGGACTGGTAGGACCGTCCCAGCCAGGCGCCGATGAGGGCCCACCCGGCGGCTATGAGTGCAGCGAACAGCGCGACACCGCTAAGTCCCAGGCCGAGGGTGGCGGTCAGCGCAGTGTAAGTCCAGGCGGTGACCATATCACCGCCGCGGTAAACGACGATGTCGATGACGGGCTTGGCCTTGAACCGGGTTTCCGAGTCGACGACCGTGAACAACATCTCCCGCCCCGGCCGGGTAATCGCGTAGTTGCCCGCCCGTCGGGCGACCTGCAGCCCGATGAGTACTGCCAGGAGCGGCGTCGCCGCGACGATCAGCCATCCCCCGACCATGAGCACGGGAATCAGCGCCAGCGTCGTCGCCATGCCGAATCGCGTCGAGATCCGGCCTGTGGCAAAGATAGCCGTAACGATCGCCAGCGAATTAACCGCGAGATCGATACCCGCCCAGATCTGCGTACGCACGTCGCGGTCGAACGCCGCCAGCAACTTTCTGAGCTCGAAATAGACGAACGTGTTCATGATCACGTAGAAGAAGATGAACGCGCCAATTGCCAGCAGGTAGGGATTGGTCATGAACAGCCAGAACCCGGAGAAGGGATTGCGCCCGAGCGTCTGCTCGCGCGTGAGATCGGGCTGTACGTTCTCCGTACCGAGTTCACTGACGCGCAACTTCTCCAGCGCCCCGATGAGCACGACCGGTATGAGCAGCATGACGGCAGATATGAGCAGCAGGTTCATGGTGCCGATGTTGTCGGCAAAGAAAGCAGGTATCGACGGCCCGACGATTGCCCCGGTGCTGGCGCCTGTCGCAATGACGCCGAACAGTCGGGGTGCCTGGTCGCGGCTGAACAGACCCGACATGTAACTCCAGAATACGGAGACGTGGAACAGGCTGAATACGCTCAGCCAGACATAGAACGCCTTGTTGACGAAGGCGCCGTCATCGGCCGTCGTGCTGGCAAGATAGAAACCCGCGAAGCTCGCGGCGAACGCGACGTAAACGCCGGGCACGAGGCGCTTGAAACGCACTCTCGAGATGATCGCTCCATAGAGGAACACGGCGACCACGCTGAAGAAAAACGTGGACGTCCACAGCCAGCTCAATTCCTCGTCGGACCAGTCCGACGACATTGCATCGCGCACGGGGCGAAGAATGAAATAAGCCGCCATGAGCGTGAAGACGAAGGTAAACGACAACAGTGTCGCCTTCAGTTCGTTCGGCTCGATCTTGGCCGTGACCCTTAGAAATCGACTAACGGGGTTGACGCGCTCATCGCTGCTCATGGTGTTGTTCCGGCCGGCTGGCGAGGTGCGAGCGTACCATCGCGGACCATGACGGACTAGCGCGGAACGGCCTCGCGGTCTGGAACCTATTCGTGGCGCAACGCGTCGATCGGATCCAGCTGCGACGCACGGCGCGCGGGCCAGATTCCGAACACGATACCGACCACGGCGCTAAAGCCGAACGCCATCATCGCCGACTCCGCCGTCACGACCGTCTGCCACCCGGCAAGCCTGTTCAGCAGGGTTGCGGCCGTCGCACCGACGAGGAGCCCGAGCGCGCCTCCCAGCAGGCACAGCGTCGTGGACTCGACGAGAAACTGCAGCAGGATGTTCCCGCGCGTGGCGCCGAGTGCCTTGCGAATGCCGATCTCCCGCGTGCGCTCGGTCACCGTGACGAGCATGATGTTCATGATACCTATGCCGCCGACCACGAGACTTACGCCGGCAATACCCGCGAGCAGGAACGTGAATATCTGGGTCGCTTCCTGGCGGGACTCCGCAAACTGCTTGCGATTGACCATCGCAAAATCGTTGTCTTTCCCGGGCAGGATGCCATGTTCACGCCGCAGCACCCGCTCGATCTCTAGCATCGCCAGCTCCACCGACGACGATTCATCCACCAGCACGCTGATGCGCTGCACGAACTCGTTACCCGTCACCCTGAACTGCGCCGTGCTCAGCGGTATCCAGATGTCGTCGTCGGGATTGCGCCAGCCCATGGAACCTTTCGCTTCCAGCACACCGATGATTTCGAACGGGACGGATCCGATCGAGATGTTGCGGCCAATGATCGCGGCCGCGTCGGCGTCGAGCATGGCCGGTACCTCGGCGCCGAGCACCGCGACCCGCCGCCGGGCAGAATCGTCTGCCAGGGTGAACATGCGTCCGACCGCCACTCCGAAACCGTGCACATCCAGGTAGTTCGGCGTCGTGCCGAGTATCGTCGTATTGGTATTCCGGTTGCCGTATTTCACCTGGAAACGGCCATTGATTTCCGGCACCACTTCGTCGATGTGCCGCCTGCCGGCCGCCAGAGCAGCGGCGTCGTCGGTGGTGAGCGTCTGCTGGTCACGGGCGACGCCGCGACTGAACCAGAAAGACGACTCGATGGCGAGGATATCGCCACCGAGCGCCGCCATCTGCTCGTCGATGGCGCGCTGCGCGCCCGTGCCGAGCGCAACCATCGTAATCACGGCGCCAACGCCGATGATGATGCCGAGCATCGTGAGCGCCGCGCGAAACAGGTTGCTCCTGATCGACGACAGCGCTATGCGAAAAGTCTCGGAAATCAGCATGGGCAATTAACGGCGCTGGATGCCCGGAACCCCAATGCGGCGGTTGAGCCAGTTCTGCAGGTCCTGCTGCGTCTCGAACAAATGGGTCGACGGCAGCACCAGGACCGACTCGGATTCCTCCAGGCCTTCTACGATTTCGACGCGATCGAGGTCGGTGATGCCGGTCCGGACATTGCGGATTTCGGGCTCGCCACCGGTATCCATGACGACCCAGAAATTGCCGCCGAAGCGATAGTCCGACCACTTTCACTGGCCGGCGGCGCGTTGTGCACCCGCGTCAGCCGCCGGCCCCTGGCCGCCCCCGGCGGGCTTCAGCATCGCGCGCAGATCAGTCTCCGGGATACCGAGTATGACCGCCGTCGCCGCGATATCGCGGTTCGTCCGTAACGCCATGACCGGGATCGTGACCACGTCCTCGCTGCGTGCGATCAAGACCTCCACCTCCGAATTCA
Source organism: uncultured Gammaproteobacteria bacterium (assembly GCA_965365575.1). Taxonomy (GTDB): domain Bacteria; phylum Pseudomonadota; class Gammaproteobacteria; order Steroidobacterales; family Woeseiaceae; genus UBA1847. Next base: position 2,996 of record CBDUCE010000186.1, on the reverse strand, counting down.
TGCCGGGCATCAGCAGGCCCTCGCGATTATCGATGGACACGAGCACCGCGAACATCGTTACGGTCTGATCAGCCACCGCCTGCGGCTCGATCTTGACGACCTCGCCCGGGAACGGCTGGTTCGGGTAGGCCGAGACGGAAACCTTTGCGGCCATGCCGGGCCGTATCTTGCCGATGTCCGTCTCGTCGATGAGCGCCCGGATCTGTACTTGGCTAAGGTCTGCCATCTGCATCAGCGGGCTACCGCCGGCGACGTCACGCGTCGGTGAAGAAATGACCTGCCCGCGTTCGACCGGTTTCTGGATCACGGTGCCGGTGATCGGTGCGCGCACGTCCGTGTCATCCACGGCGATGCGGGCATTCTCGACGCTTACCTCGCCGGCAACCACGTCGGCTTCGGCATTGGCAAGGTCGAGTGCGGCCTGCTCGAGGTCGAGCTGGGTGAACGTCCCCTTGGCAAGCAATGTCTCCGCCCGGGCCATCTGCGATCGCGCGATCTCGCGGCGCGAGAGCGCCGCTTTCAACTCGGCTTCACGCTGGGCGAGATCGTTGCGCACCGTTCGCGGATCGATACGCACAACCAGCGTGTCCCGGCGCACGTGATCGCCGATCTCGACCAGCACCTCGAGGACCTCGCCCGAGGCCTTGGACTTCACCTCGACGGTCGCAAGCGGTTCGACGACGCCGGCAGAACTCACGCTGACTTCAATGGTGCGCCTGTCCGCCGTAGCGGATTCGTACATCGGGCCGTCGGCCGGTTCCTCGGCGCATGCCGCAAGGCCGGCCGCGAGAAACAACGGCAGATAATGTCTCAAGAATTCGCTCCCTGTATCTCGTCTTTCACGATATTGCCGTCTCTCAAATAAATGGCGCGGCGCGCATGCCGCGCGACGTGCGCTTCGTGCGTCACCACGATGAGCGTGTTGCCCCCGGAATGCAGCCGGTCGAACAGCGCCATGATCTCGCGCCCCGTGGTGGAATCGAGGTTGCCGGTCGGCTCATCCGCCAGCACGATGCTCGGGTTTGTCACCAGCGCGCGGGCTATCGCCACCCGCTGCCGCTGGCCACCCGACATCTCGGACGGCCTGTGTGACATGCGGTCGGCGAGCCCCACGGTATGCAGGGCCTCCTTTGCCCGCTCGTCACGCTCCCTGCGCTTCACCCCGGCATAGACCAAGGGCACCTCGACATTTGCGAGCGCCGTCATTCTTGGCAACAAATTAAAGGTCTGGAACACAAAGCCGATCTCCGTGTTTCTGACCCGTGCCAGCTGTTTCTCGTTCATGGCGGACACGGACTTGCCGTTCAGCCAGTAGTCACCGCCTGTTGGCGTATCGAGGCAGCCGATGATGTTCATGAGCGTCGACTTGCCGGACCCGGAGGGACCCATGACCGCGAGGTAGCCACCACGATCGACCTCGAGGTCTACGCGGCCGAGCGCGTCGATGTGGTCGGTCCCCATCCGGTACCGGCGGTTGAGATTCTCGAGCCGGATGACAGGGTCTCCGTCGGGGACGGATAAGGTGGCGGTACCTTGCATTGCGCTCATTGCCGTAAACAAGAGCGCCGTATTTAATCACGTTGCGGGGTCAGAGTGCTTTTTCGAGTAGGTCGTCGTGACGTAACTCGGTGGCTCCGCGCGTACGTGCCTTCGCCCGGTACATCGCCTGGTCGGCTTCGCGAAGCAGCCCGGTCAGCGTGCTGGCATTGGCGGGATACAGGGCCAGGCCGATGCTTGCGGCGCAGCTCATGGTCTCCGAGCCGATGTTGTAGGGCGCCTCCAGCGCTTTCGCCAGCCGCTGTGCGAGCTTGTCGGCAACCGCCGCCGAAACATCGGGCACCAGGGCCACGAATTCGTCACCGCCGGGGCGGCCGATGATGTCCTGCGATCGCAGGCTTTTGCGAAGTCGTTGCGCTGCAATGGTCAGCAGTTGATCACCCACCACGTGCCCGTAGCGGTCGTTGATGTCCTTGAACTCATTGAGGTCGATAAACAGGAGCGCCCCGGTTGCGTCGTCTGCGCTATTCGTGAGCCGTTGCGTAGCATCGCGCTCGAATCCGCGCCTGTTGAGCACCCCTGTCAGAGGATCCGACCACGCGATCGATTCCATTTGTCGTTCCTTCGCCTTGGTGTCGGTGACATCGATGAATGTCGCGGCAATATCGTCGCCGACCGGCTCGCAGATCAGGCGCAGAAAGCGCGGCTTGTTGTCGTTATTCTGCACCAACTCGACATCCACGCTCTCGCCCTCCTCGCAGGACTCGCGCAGCTGGTCCAGCATGCTGGACTGCGCAGGTGCGTCCATACCCGTCATCGCCAGCCGGGTGATCTCTGAAGCCTCGAGATCGACGAGGTCGTCCGGCGAGGAATTGAGAAACCGTCCCGCCGCCGCGTTGGCGAATATGCAGCGCAGATCCTTGCCGCCGAGTTCCTCGTCCTGGACCCAGCGAAAGCGTATGACCCCGTTTACGGAGTGGTCAATTAGGGTGCGCAGGAGCTTCTCGCTCTTGCGGACCTCGCTCTGCGCTTTCTCCACGTCACTGACGTCCCGAAACATCAGGACCCGGCCGCCGCGCACGGAACTCCGTTCCGAGTTGATCGGCGATACCTGGACGTGCAGGAACCGCCCGGTGGTGGTCATCATCTTCTGCGGCTTCTGCGTTTTCAGGGCTTCGAACACCACGGTCGCCCCTTCCCTGAATATTTCGTCGAGCGGCGTGCGTAGCGCCTCGTGCTCAGAGACCGAGAGCATGGCCTCGGCGCAATGATTCAGGCCGATGATCCGCTGCTGCTCGTCGATCACGACAACCGGATCCTGCATGTTCTGGAACACCGTTTCGTAGGCCAGCGGCGCAAATTCCACGATGCCCTCACCGACGATCAGCCAGGCGTAGATCGGCAACATTGCCGCAAACACGAGCGGCACGAAGGAAATCACGTTGGAGCCCATGCCGAAATCGTAAGCGGCGGTTGCGATCAGCGGGCCGACGCAAGCC
>CBDUCE010000185.1:0-6249 GCA_965365575.1 uncultured Gammaproteobacteria bacterium | reverse complement strand
AACTGTTCCAGCTCGGGCCGAAACTGCTGCAGCGTTACCGCGACATCTTCAGCAAATTATTCGTCGAGGACCGCGCGCTGACTATCCGGCGCGATACGTGGGGATTCCTGCTGGGACTCGTTGCGTCCGCGGCATTCTACGGTGCATACGCGTGGATCGTTCTTGCGACAATCTATGGCCGCATCACGCTGGGCGCGATGACGATGTACCTCGTGCTGTTTCGCCAGGGGCAGACCGCGGTGTCGGCGATCCTGTCGGCGATCAGCGGCATGTATGAGGACAACCTCTATCTCTCCAACCTGTACGAATATCTCGCGCAACCCGTGCCGGCGCAGCGCGGCCAGAACCTGGAGGGCCCGCGTCCGGAGCGTGGCCTCGAGTTCGAGCACGTCTCGTTCGCGTACCCGGGCGCGGCCGAAAACGCGCTGACCGATGTCAGCCTGCAGCTCCGCCGCGGCGAGAGCCTGGCGCTGGTCGGCGAAAACGGCTCGGGCAAGACGACGCTGATCAAATTGCTGACGCGCCTGTACGAGCCGACCGGGGGCCGTATCCTGCTCGACGGCCTCGACCTGCGCGAGTGGGATGTGGAGACCTTGCGCCGGCGTATCGGCGTGATCTTCCAGGATTTCGGCCGCTACCAGTTCACCGTGGGCGAAAACATCGGCGCCGGGGACGTGCGCGTCATGGATGACGAGGCCCGCCAGGAGGTGGCCGCCACGACCGGCATGGCGGCTCCGTTCATCGACGCGATGCCAAAACGTTACAACACGCAGCTCGGCCGCTGGTTCAAGGGCGGCCGAGAACTCTCCGGAGGGCAGTGGCAAAAGATCGCATTGTCGCGTGCATTCATGCGCAGCGAGGCGGATATCCTGGTGCTCGACGAGCCGACCGCGGCGATGGACGCCGCGGCGGAAGCGGCGGTGTTCGGGCTGTTCCGCGAAGAAAGCAGGAACAAGATGACGATCCTGATCTCGCACCGTTTCTCGACGGTCCGGGCCGCGGACCAGATCATCGTGCTGCACGACGGCCGGATCGTCGAGTCCGGCAGCCACGAGAGCCTGCTGGCCGAGCATGGCACCTACGCGCACCTGTTCCAGCTACAGGCCAAGGGATACCAGTGATGCCGCGGCGGCGCCACATGGAGAGTCCGGTACGCCGGCTGCGCGGGAAAGGACATATCGCGCTATAGTTCTGCTCATGGCCGCCGTCGCGTCTCCCGGGAATTCTTCGCCGCCTTTGTCCGGGCTGCACCTGTTGCTGACCTATCAGTGCACCTTCGAGTGCGATCATTGCTTCGTCTGGAGCGGGCCATTTCAGACCGGGACGATGACGCTCGACACCGTCGAACATATCCTCGCGGAGGCCGAGCGGCTCGGCACCATTGAGTGGATCTACTTCGAGGGCGGCGAGGCCTTCCTCTATTATGCGATCCTGCACAGTGGCGTCCTTCGAGCAAAGGCGCAAGGCTTCAAGGTTGGCATCGTCACGAATGCGTACTGGGCCAACTCCGAAGACGACGCCCTGGAGTGGCTGCGACCGATCGCGGGATCGATCGACGATCTCTCCATCAGCAGCGACAGTTACCACGGCAAAAGTGACGGCTACCGCAACCCGGAAATCGCCCGCACGGCCGCCCGACAGCTCGATATCCCGGTGGACTTCATCAGCATTGCCGAACCTGAAGCGACAGGCACGTTACCGCCCGGTGAGTCGCCCGTGCTCTACCGGGGCCGTGCGGCTGAATTGCTGGCATCGAGGGTGCCGTCGACGCCCTGGCAGCAATTCAAGACATGTCCCTGGGAGGACCTGCGGAATCCGCAACGAGTACACGTAGACCCGTTTGGACACCTGCACATTTGCCAGGGCATTTCCATCGGGAACCTGCTCGAGCGTCCGCTGGCCGAGATCATGGCAGGCTTCCGCCCGGACGAGCATCCGATTGTCGGTCCCTTGCTGGATGGCGGTCCCGCAGAGATAGTCCGCCGATACAAACTCGCACATGAAGACGGTTATGCGGATCACTGCCATCTGTGCTACCTGTCCCGGTGCAGCCTGCGGTCGCGGTTTCCGGACGTGCTCGCGCCGGACCAGATGTACGGGCGCGCTTGAGGTAAATCCTTGCAGGCGGTTATCACGACACCAGCGCTACTTCTATATCGCCGTCGCATGGCGTGCCTGTTGTACTGACATGCGTAGCACCATCGTCGTCTTGATGCTCGCCGCCGCGAGCGCCGCGGCAGACACCGAGATCCACCGTTGCCTGCTGGAAGACGGCACGATCGCTTTTCAGGAGATGCCCTGCTCCCAGCCAGCTGTAGATTCAAACGACGGCAGCGAATCCGGCGAGCGTCGTGGCGCTGGCGAAAACCCCGCCGCTGACGATGACGTGTTCGACTTCGTCAACCCCTTCGACGACCCTGCAGACCCCTCGGCGGCCGCCCAAGCAACCAGGCCCGAACCGGTGTCACACGACCGCGCGGAATGCGAGAAAACGACGCGGGACGCGATCGACGCGATTGATCTGGAGATGCGAGAGACTGCGTACTCAAAGGAACAGGGCCAGGAATACCTCGCGGAACTGCTTGCATTGACGCAGCAGTTGCGTGGCTGCAAACAGCTCTAGGTCTGTTCCGGATCGGCGGGATTGGATCGACAGCAAAGGATGGTGACCAGGAGCGGAGCAATCCGCATGGCGGATAACGGCGCCGGACGAATCGCGACCAAAAGACTAGCAAAAAGGGGCCGAACCGAAACAGAAAATCGCTTCGACCCCTCGTATTGCCTTATTGCCGCTGTTGGCAAACGAGTGCTTGCTAGGTCCTCATTCGACGCTTGGCCCCGGCTCGGCTGGCGGCATCTTGAAATTACCCTTGCCTCTTTATGCGTCTGTCGACGCTGCGCAGCCGATCCACGCAAGATTCACGCTATCGCGACTGTCGTTGAAAGTCCTAATCCCATGATATGATCGGATGCCGAACTCAGAAGGCCGCTAAAGTAATCAGGTTTTCCGGTGGAATCATACTCCGCACCGCGAAAATCAAATCTAAAACAAACTAGTTCGACGGAGCGATTATGAAGAATAAATTCCGCTGGCGCGGTGTATTCGCGCTACTTGCACTGCTGTTCGGCGCATCCAGCGCCCTTGCCCAGGACAAGCCGAACATCCTCGTCATCTGGGGTGACGATATCGGCTGGTACAACATCAGCGCCTACAACCTCGGATTGATGGGTTACGAGACGCCCAATATCGACCGCATCGCGAGCGAAGGTGCTCTTTTCACCGACTGGTATGGCCAGCAAAGTTGCACTGCCGGCCGCGCCGCCTTCCTGACGGGACAGTCGCCGATTCGTTCGGGCCTGCTGAAAGTGGGTCTGCCAGGGGCGAAGGAAGGGTTGATGGAAGAGGACCCGACCGTTGCCGGACTGCTGAAAGAGCAGGGCTACATGACGGCCCAGTACGGCAAGAATCATCTCGGTGATCTCGACGAGCACCTGCCGACGAACCATGGCTTCGACGAGTTCCTGGGCAACCTGTACCACCTCAATGCCGAGGAGGAGCCGGAGAACCCCGACTACCCCAAGAACCCGCAGTTCCGCGAGAAATTCGGCCCACGCGGGGTGATCAAATCAACCGCAGACGGCAGCATCGAGGACACCGGGCCGCTCACCAAGAAGCGCATGGAGACCATCGACGAGGAAGTCACGGCCGGCGCCCTGGACTTTATCGAGCGTGCGAACGATGCGGGCAAGCCCTTCTTCCTGTGGTGGAATTCGACACGTATGCACATCTGGACGCATCTCAAGCCGGAGTCGGACGGCGTGACCGGACTCGGCGTCTACCCGGACGGCATGGTCGAGCATGACGCGATGATTGGGCAGATCCTCGACAAACTCGATGAACTGGGCATCGCGGACAATACCATCGTGATGTACTCGACGGACAACGGTGCCGAGGTGATGAGCTGGCCCGACGGAGGCACGACACCGTTTGCCGGCGAGAAGAACACGCAGTGGGAAGGTGGTTATCGCGTCCCGACGCTAATCCGCTGGCCCGGCGTCATCGAGCCCGGCACCCGTATAAACGAAGTCGGTGCGCACGAGGACATGCTGCCCACACTGCTGGCCGCCGCCGGGAACGACAACATCAAGGAGCAGCTGCTGGAGGGCGGCGTGCGTGCGATCGGCCGCAAATACAAGGTACACCTGGACGGCTACAATCTTCTGCCCGCTCTGAAAGGCGACGCCGAATGGCCGCGCCAGGAGTTCCTGTACTGGACCGATGACGGCAACCTCGCGGCGCTGCGCTACGGCCAGTGGAAGGTGCACTTCCTGGAGCAGCGCGGCCACGGCTTCGACGTCTGGCAGGAACCGTTTGTCGAACTGCGCCTGCCGAAACTCATGAGCCTTCGTTCCGACCCGTTCGAACGGGCGCACCATGAATCGCTGGGATACCAGAAATGGCGCCTGGACCGCGCGTTCGCATTGGTACCGGCGCAGGCCTTCGTCGCCCAATGGCTGGAGTCCTTCGAGAAATTCCCGCCGCGACAGAAGCCCGGCAGTTTCAGCCTGTCGCAGGTCATGGATCAGCTGACGGACGCGCCCAGCAACTGATCGCTACCGGCATTGTTGCTATAACCAGACGACGCCCCGGCAGACAATGCCGGGGCGTTTTTTTTCGAGGGGGTACAGCCCTGACCGCTTGGCAGTAGCGGTATAGTCTGTTCGTGTGGCGGCGTTCGCGAGGCCGTTGCGTCGAGACAGTGAATACCACCAGGAGTAAAGACAAGGTCGGCCGTACCCCGGAAGTTCGGACCATGTTGCGCGGCATCGCTCAGGTCCTTACGTACCGACCTGGAGAGCCCCTGTTTATTGTGGGCGAACAACCCCGGGGCGTGTACGGCATCGCACGGGGAGCCCTCGACATCTCGATTCCCCGGGGGGATGGGAAGGAAATCGTGGTACATCGTGCCCAGGCCGGTTTCTGGGTCGGCGACCTGGCGCTCTTTGTTACTGCGGCTGATCACCGCGTCTCTGTGCGTAACGGTGCATAGCTATTTCACGCAAATATCCCGCCTGGCCGATTGAAATTACAACATCGCGAATCTTCTTGCGCTGATGAGCGGGTCGTCGATCAATCTTGGTCGGTCTTTCGATCCCGCCCGGCTTCGATATCCACTTCGTATACGTATTTTCACGCATACGCACCCTCCGGGCATGACGAGGGAGATATAATTCCATGAACCGGTGATTCATGCCGGCATTAAAGGATGTACGAAGAGGCTCTGACACCCAGCCAGGATTCTGCCGAGACGAGTGAAGGATTGCGTATCGGAAAAGACCTGATTTCCGCAACCGTTCCATTCGCGGAGGAATCGGTAACGGTCAGTTGGTGGTATGTTGGCTCGACCTTCGTAATGCTCGCAGGGGCGCTCGCCGGCGCCGGACTCGCGCCTTGGTGGCCGCTGCGATTACTGTTCTCGCTGCTCGCGGCCATGTTGATGGTTCGCGCCTTCATTACCTACCATGACTACATGCATCGAGCGATCCTGGTTCGATCGCGAATTGCGTGGATGCTGTTCCGGGTCTATTCGGCCCTTGCGCTCACTCCACCGCGGTCCTGGAAGAAAAGCCACAACTATCATCACGGTCACGTGGGCCAGGTGTCGTCCTCGAGTATCGGCGCCTTCCCGATCATGACGACGCAAATGTGGCATGACGCGTCACGCACGACGAAAATCAGCTACCGAATCGTGCGGCATCCCCTCACCGTGCTTTCGGGATACGTAACGATCTTCCTCTTCAGCATCACGCTGTTGCCGCTGCTGGAGAACCCGGTACGCCATTGGGACTCCTTGCTGGCGCTTGCCGGTCACATGGCGCTAATCGCAGTCCTGTGGATTTTCGGTGGCTTCGACACTGCGTTCTTCGTCGTGTTGCTGCCGATGACCATCGCCTCGGCGCTGGGCAGCTACCTGTTCTTTGCGCAACACAGCTTCAAGCGCATGCACATACTGACGCCGGAGGCGTGGACGTACTATCGGGCCGCGATGGAGTCATCCAGTTACATGCAGCTCAACCGGGTCATGCAATGGTTCACCGGCAACATCGGTTTTCACCATATCCATCACCTCAACGTGCGCATTCCTTTCTATCGCTTGCCCGAGGTGATGGATGCGATCCCCGAACTGCAGTCACCCGTAACGACGACACTCAGCCCTCGCGACATTCGCGACTGCTTCCGGTGTTGCC
>CBDUCE010000184.1:0-6252 GCA_965365575.1 uncultured Gammaproteobacteria bacterium | reverse complement strand
GCGCTGCGCGGACCACGAGACGCTCTCGTGCATCGAGAAAATGGGCAAGGTCGTGAGTTGCACCTGCAGCAGTCGCGACGACCTGCGCCGCATACTGGAACCGGAAAAACACTAGACGCCGGGCGCCCATCAGGCGGCTCGGTCATTTCTCTCCCTCATGGCTCGCTCCGCTGCGCTTTACTTCGGTCGAAAAACGCCCGAGCCGCCTGATGGGCGGGAACCCGGCATCAACTCCGCAGCTTGTAGCCGCTCTTGAATATCCAGCGTATGACGAGCAGGCAAGCAACCAGGAACGAGACCGTCATGCCGAGGCTCAACGCCACGCTGACGTCGGCATTCTCGTAGAAGCTCCAGCGGAAACCGCTGACCAGATAGACCACGGGGTTGAACAGGCTGATGGTCTGCCAGACCGGCGGCAGCATGCTGATCGAGTAAAACGTGCCGCCGAGGAAGGTCAGCGGCATGATCACGAGGATCGGCACGATCGTGAGCTTCTCCCAGCCGTCGGCCCAGATACCCAGGATGAAGCCGAACAGGCTGAACGAGATCGAGGTCAGCACGAGGAAGAGCACCATCACCACGGGATGCTCGACGTGGATGTCCACAAAGAAACTCGCCGTCGCCAGGATGATTGCGCCGATGATGATCGACTTCGTTGCCGCCGCGCCGACGTAGCCCAGCAGGATCTCGACGAACGACACCGGCGCCGACAGGACCTCGAAGATCGTGCCTGTGAACTTCGGGAAGTAGATCGCGAAAGACGAATTCGAAATGCTTTCGGTCAGGATCGCCAGCATGATGAGGCCGGGCACGATGAACGAGCCGTAACTGACGCCGTCGATCTCGGTGATGCGCGAGCCGATTGCCGCACCAAAAATCACGAAATACAGCGAGGTCGACAGCACGGGTGCGACGATGCTTTGCACGACGGTCCGGCGCATGCGCGCCATCTCGAAGCGATAGATCGATTTGACGGCCTGGAAGTTCATGGCTTTTGCTTCACCAGGTCGACGAAGATCTCCTCGAGCGAACTCTGCGACGTATTCAGGTCGTGGAAGGCGATACCTTCCTTCTCGAGTTCGCCGAGCAGCGTCGTGATACCGGTTCGCTCACGCTGCGAGTCGTAGGTATAGATCAGCTCGTTGCCGTCGCCCGCCAGCTCCAGCCCGTAACCGGACAATGCTGCCGGTATTTCCGGCAGCGGCTCGTTGAGCATCAGGAACAGCTGCTTCTTTCCAAGCTCGCGCATCAGGCTCTCGGTCTCGCGCACGAGAATCACCTCGCCGTGATTGATTACGCCGACCCGATCGGCCATCTGCTCGGCTTCCTCGATGTAGTGCGTCGTGAGAATCACGGTGACGCCGGACTCCCTGAGCTCCCGGACGACGTTCCACATGGCCTGCCGCAGCTCGACGTCCACACCCGCGGTCGGCTCGTCCAGGAACAGCAGCTCGGGCTCGTGGGCGAGCGCCTTTGCAATCAGAACGCGGCGTTTCATACCGCCGGAGAGGCCCATGATCGGGCTGTCTTTCTTGTCCCAGAGTGACAGCGACCGCAGTACTTTCTCGATGTGCTCCGGGTTCGGAGGCTTGCCGAACAGGCCGCGGCTGAAGCTCGCCGTGTTCCACACGGATTCAAAGGTCTCGACCGGCAACTCCTGCGGCACCAGGCCGATCATCGCCCGCGTGGCCCGGAAGCCGGTGACGATGTCGTTGCCGCCGACCCGCACGCTGCCGCTGGTCGCGTTGACGATGCCGCACACGATATTGATCAGCGTCGTCTTGCCTGCGCCGTTCGGGCCGAGCAGGCCGAAGATTTCGCCCCGCTCGATCTCGAGGCTGACGTCCTTGAGCGCCTCGAAGCCCCCTGCGTAGGTCTTGTTGAGGTTTTTGACGTCGAGTATCGGCTGCATGCCGGCATGGTACGCGCGCTGGAAATACTTGGCGAGCGCGATGCTGTCGCCGATGCGCGCTTTGCCTCCTGGCTGGTCAGAAGATACGGCCGGGATTCAGCAGGCCCTTCGGATCGAGCGCCTGCTTCAGCGAGCGCATGAGCGCCACTTCCGTCTCGTTCCTGGTCACGCCGAGATACGCGCGTTTTTCGAGCCCGACCCCGTGTTCCGCGGAAATCGAGCCGCGGTAGGGCTTGAGCTCGTCGTAGATGATTTCCATGACTTCGCGCTGTTCGTCGTGATCCGCGCTGCCCACGGTCAGCAGGAAGTGAAGGTTGTTGTCGCCCAGGTGGCCGAATGACGTGCCGCGAAACGTGTCCGGCCAGCGCTCGTTCAACCGTTCTTTCACGGCCGCCACATAGTCCGCGGTGTGCACGATGGGAAGGCTCACGTCGAAGGCCATTACGGGATCGAGGATCTCGGCGAGGCCGTCGATGTCGTCGCGGATCGCCCACATCGCCTCGCGCTGCTTCGCGCCGCTCGCGAACGCCGCGTCGACGATCAGTTCGGCCTCGAGCGCCTCCTCCAGCGCCGCCTGGAATCGCTCGGCGTCCTCTTCCTGCTTGCCGCCGCGCGCCTCGATAAGCACGTACCACGGATGGCCGGCTTCGACGGGCGATGCATGCCGGTCGCGTTCGACGACCACCGTGTTGTAGAAGTCTTCCCACAGCACTTCGAATGCTGTGAGGCTGCCGCCGAGCGAACTGCCGAGACTCTTGAGCAGCGACGGCACGTTGGCATAGTCATCGACCGCCACGAACGCGGTGTTGCGGCTGCGCAGTGCGGGCCGCAGGCGAAGCACGGCGCGAGTAATGATCCCGAGCGTGCCCTCGGTGCCGATGAAAAGCTGCTTCAGGTCGTAGCCGGCATTGTTCTTGAGCAGCCGATTCATCGACGACACGATCGTGCCGTCGGCGAGCACCGCCTCGAGCCCGAGCACCTGCTCACGCATCATGCCGTAGCGAATCACCGCGTTGCCGCCGGCGTTCGTCGAGATCGCGCCGCCGATCTGCGCACTGCCGCGCGCGCCAAAGTCGACGGGGAACATCAGGTCCGCATCCGCGGCACGCTCCTGCACCGTGTGCAGCGGCACGCCGGCCTGCACGGTCATCGTGCAGCCGGTCTCGTCGAGCGACTCGACCGCATTCATTCGCTCGAGGGACAGCAGGATGTCGTCCTCGCCGGCGGTCGCACCTTCGACGAGACCGGTGTTGCCGCCGACGGGGATCACCACCTGCCCTGCCGCATGGCACAGCTTCATCACCGCCGACACTTCGTTCGTGCTAGCGGGACGGACGATCGCTTTCGCACGGCTCGGCTCCGGGCGCAGCCAGGACGCGGGCCGCGCGGCCACATCCGCGCCTGTCAGCACGCCCTTTGTGCCGACGATCCCGATGAGGTCGTTAATCAGTTCCGACAAAACTATCAGTCCATCCTGAGCTGCGTCTTGTACGCGAACAACGCCGCCGACCCACCGGTGTGCAGGAACACGATGTTCTGCGCGTCCTCGAAATGCCCCTTGCCGACGAGATCGACCAGGCCTGCGAGCGCCTTGCCGCTGTAGACGGGGTCGAACAGCAGCCCTTCGAGGCGGGCCAGCAGCAACACCGCATCGTTCATCGCATCCGTCGGGATGCCATAGCCCTCGCCCACGTAGTCGCAATTTGCGACGACGTCTTCGCGTGCAACCACGCCCGGGGCGCCGATGTACTCGGCCGTCTCGCAAGCGAGATCGAACACCTTGTTCTCCTGCACGTCCTGCGGCGCGCTGACGCCGATGCCGAGCAGCGGAACATTGGCGTTCATTGCCTGCAAGCCGACGACGAGACCGGCCTGGGTGCCGGCACTCCCTGTCGCGGTAACGAGGTGGTCGATCACCAGACCCTTTTCGTTGGCCTGGTTTACGAGCTCCAGCGCGCAATTGACATAGCCGAGCGCGCCGATCTTGTTGGAGGCACCGCCCGGGATAATGTAAGCGCTGCCCCCTGACGCGTTCACCTCGCCGGCGACCTCTGCCATTGCCGCATCGAAGTCTGTGCCCGCCCGGTACTCGCGGATGCTGGCGCCGAACAGGTGATCCAGCAGCACGTTGCCCGACCGCAGGTAGTCGTCGGTGGGCGTGTCAACGCGATGCTCGAGCAACACCTCGCAGCGCAGCCCCAGCTTGCACGCGGCCGCCGCGGTCTGGCGCACGTGGTTCGACTGGTAGGCGCCAACGGTAACGATCGTGTCGGCGCCGGCTTCGAGCGCGGCGGCCATCGAGAATTCCAGCTTGCGGGTTTTGTTGCCACCCGTGGCGAGCCCGGTGCAGTCGTCGCGCTTGACCCAGATCTGCGGCCCGCCGAGGTGTTCGCTCAGCCGCGGCAGGTGCTCGAGCGGCGTCGGTAAATGTGCGAGCGATACGCGAGGAAATCGTGACAGGTGCATGGCTTTTACTCTCGAGGGCTACAGGCAGTCGGGCAGCGGTATCTTACCGGTGGCAAGCTTGACCGTTATTTCGGCCAGCGCGTCGGTCGAGGATATCAGGGGCACCGTGACGGCGTCGGCGCCGAGAACCAGGGGGATTTCCGTGCAGCCCGCGATGATGGCGCCCGCCCCTCTCGACGCGAGCGCCTCGGCAAGGTCTGCCATGGCGCGACCGGTCTGTTCAGTCTGCTTGCCGGCCTTGATCGCCTTAACCAGCGTCATCAGTTCACGGGCTTCTTCGGTGGCAGGCAACTCTGCCTCGAGCCCGGCTGCTTCTAGGCCCGACTGGTAGATACCGGATTTCAGGCAGCCGTCGGTGGCGAGCAGGCCGATACGATTCGCGCCCGGCACACGTTCCTGTGCCGCGGCAATCGAGACGCCGACGATGCTGATCAGTGGTATGTGGGTCGCCGCGAGGATCGCGTCTTCGAATACGTAGGCCGTATTGCACGGTATGACGAGGAAGTCTGCACCGCCGGCTTCGAGCCCGGCGGCCATGGCGGCGAGCGCAGGCCCCGGGTCTTCCCCGTCGCCCAGGATCGCATCCTGCCGGTTCGGCACATGCGGATTGTGGTCGACGAGCATGCGAACGTGGTCCTGGTCACAGCTCGCGTCCGTCAATGCGATTACCTTGGACATGAAGTCCACGGTTGCTTCGGGGCCCATGCCGCCGAGCACACCGGCTGTCTTTTGCGCGTTACTCATACTCGATCAAATACTCACGTGGTGAAGGTCAGCAGGACGATCAGACCATACAGGAAGGGAAACGCCACGCGCGCTTGCCGCGCAAGGCGTTCCGCGGCGTCTTTGCGATCAGTGCTCGCCCACCTTACGGTCATCACGGCGACGGCTAGCGAAGCAAGCACCAGCAACGTCGAGTACAACACGAAACGATCCGCGTCAGTGAGATAGGTAATCTTCGGCAGCGTAAGGCGAAAACTGACGCCGAACGCGATGAGCGAAAAGACCGTTGCGCTCGCCATGCCCATTCGAGGAGGGATGATTTCCACTGGCAGCCAGTGCGTCATCCAGGTCAGGAACAAGATGAGCGTCATTGGCAGCGCCAGCGTGAAAATGTAGTAGGCCGCGTCGCGCTCCGCCATCACGGCGAACGCGATCCCGGAGGCGCCGCGGCCGCCATCCTTGAGGCTGTACTCGAAGGGCGCCGGTTCGAGCGCCGAGTACGTCCACCCGTCGCCGCTCAGGTCTTCGAATCTCGCCACTAACTCGCTGGCACCGGCAAAGACGAGCTCTGACTGGGAGTACTCATAGGACACCACTTCGATCGGCAAACGCTGCGTATCGAACGGGAAATCGTGGAGGCGAAGCTCGACGGCCAGTGACCCAACGAGGCGCTGCCGGGCGACGACGTTGCCCTGCCCGTCCACCGTTGCCACTTCGGGTAAAAGCAGATCAAGACCGCGATCATTAACGACCAGTAGTCGTGGAGTCCAGATTTCACCGAATTCGAATGTCCGCAGGTCGTTGACGGCGTCACCATCCAATGCGAGCCTCGGATCGTGCCACTCGGCTTGGACAAACATGTCGGCGGCGAAAAGCTGCTGACGATCGTTGATCTCCGCGATATCCAGCAAACCGAGGCGCACCAGTACTTCGTCAGGCTCGCCGCCGGCGTTGGGTCGGGTAGTTGCTATATTTCCAGCCTCGGAATTGGTCTCTGCGATTGCTACCCCGAGAGAGAGGCAAAAACCAATGGCAACAAGAACTCGCGCGACGATTGACACGGTAAGTCAGGTCTTGTCGAGAATTGTTTCTTCTTCGGTAACGAAGAAGACGGTCTCGTCCATGTCGGCAAACCGGGCTTCGTCCGGCTG
>CBDUCE010000183.1:0-6277 GCA_965365575.1 uncultured Gammaproteobacteria bacterium | reverse complement strand
TCGAGATTGGCGAGATCATCTCCGAAGCGATGGAGAAGGTCGGCAAGGAAGGCGTAATCACGGTCGAGGAAGGCCAGGGCCTGGAGAACGAACTCGACGTCGTCGAGGGCATGCAGTTCGACCGCGGCTACCTGTCGCCTTACTTCATCAACGAGCAGACCAGCCAGCAGGTCGAGCACGAGAATCCGCTGATTCTCCTGCATGACAAGAAGATCTCGAACATTCGCGACATGCTGCCGATCCTCGAAGGCGTGGCAAAAGCCGGCCGTCCGCTCGTCATCGTTGCCGAAGACGTCGAGGGTGAAGCGCTCGCGACGCTGGTTGTCAACAACATCCGCGGAATCGTCAAGGTTGCTGCCGTCAAGGCGCCGGGCTTCGGCGATCGTCGCAAAGCCATGCTGCAGGACATCGCGATCCTGACGGGCGGCCAGGTGATCTCGGAAGAGGTCGGCCTGTCGCTCGAGAAGGCGACGCTCGACGATCTCGGCGAGGCGAAGAAGATCCAGATCTCGAAGGAGACCACCACGATCATCGACGGTGCGGGAAGTGCCGAAGACATTCATGGCCGCGTCGAGCAGATCAACCGCGAGATCCAGGAGTCGACGTCGGACTATGACCGCGAGAAGCTCCAGGAGCGCGTTGCCAAGCTGTCCGGCGGCGTTGCCGTGATCAAGGTTGGTGCTGCGACCGAAGTCGAGATGAAAGAGAAGAAGGCACGCGTCGAAGACGCGCTGCATGCCACCCGCGCCGCTGTCGAAGAAGGCGTCGTACCGGGTGGTGGCGTCGCGCTGATCCGTGCCGTCAAGGCTATCGGCAAGCTGAAGGGCGACAACCACGACCAGGAAGTGGGCATCAACATCCTGAAGCGTGCCGTCGAGGAACCGCTGCGCCAGATCGTTCGCAACGCCGGTGGCGACGCCAGCGTGGTGCTGAATGCCGTTGCGGAAGGCAAGGGCAACTATGGCTACAATGCGGCGACCGACGAATTTGTCGACATGATCGATGCCGGTATTCTCGATCCGACGAAGGTAACGCGTCACGCGCTGCAGAATGCCGCGTCCGTGTCCGGCCTGCTCCTGACGACCGAAGCGATGGTCGCCGAGCTGCCGAAGGAAGAGGCTCCCCCGATGCCCGACATGGGCGGCATGGGCGGCATGGGCGGCATGATGTAAGCCACCCTTCTCGCACGACAAAAAGCCCGGCTCCGGCCGGGCTTTTTTTTGCCTTGGTGCGGGATGCTCCTGGGGCGAGGAGGAGCCGAATCTCGGGCTGGCAATCCGCCGGGCTTTCCATCGATACCTGCTACCATCAGCCGGTAGCGCCTATCTTCAAAAGGCGAGCAAGCGATATCAGGAAGCCAGGGGCACTTATGAGTTACCTGAAATATGCGCTGGGCGAAATCGTCCTGGTGGTAGTGGGAATTCTTATCGCCCTTCAAATCAACGACTGGTACCAGGAACGGCTCGATCGGCAGACCGAGCGGGAGTACCTCGTTTCCATGACGCGCGATTTGGCAGAGGATACGCGCGAGCTACGCGAGGCCATCGAAGGCAACACGAGTCTCCTTGTTGGTCTGAACGATACACTCAAGCTGCTTGCCGAGCCGCAGGATGATGACTCCTGGCGGCGAGATCTCTATATGCACGGCATCAAGTACACATACTGGTTCGTAGTCATGGAGTTTTCGCGGTTGACTATGGCGCAGCTGCAATATTCCGGTGGCCTGCGCCTCATCCGGGATGCGCAAGTGCGCGAGGCGATGATTGCTTACGAACAGGGCCTGGAGACGGCGCAGCAACAGGGCCGAGACGTGATGACGTACTTTCACGAACTGGAAGAATCGCACAAGCGCCTGTTCGACCTGACCCTGTCGAAACGGGCGATGGAGTTTATTGAGCAGGACTACCTGAACATGCTGCAACCGATAGAGGTCTTCCAGCCGCTCGTGCCTTCGGGGCAATACCTCTCCACCGAAGATCCTTTACTGATTGCCGATTACTATGACGACATGCTCTATTACCGCACGGCGCTGAACATACTGACGCTCATGTACCAGCGTCAGCTCCGGTTGGCCGGATCTCTGTCGACGCTCATCGAGGCGCAATACGACATCCGAGACGAGGAAGCGACGCGCTAGGTGGGACCGGTCCGACTTCCGCTATGGTCAGTAGCGGGAACTATGGTGCAGACCAGGCGATCGGCTCAGAACGGCCGAAGAGCGGACGTTGGCGGTCTATTCTCTTCTACTGTTGCGAAACCATGTTTTATATATCGCTGTCGTAAGCCACACCGCGAACATCAATGCCCAGGCGAACACCACATAGCCCGTAATCGGCCTCTGCTCAGGCCCCAGCATTTCTTGAATGTACAGAATTAACATCAAGGCAGAAACACCGGCTGCAACCCAGTTAAAAGAAGGAGAATCTATCCACCCAACCTTTCTAACCATTCGCTTGCTCCAAGTCTGGCGAAACCGCAAAAGCCCTTGAAATCCGTAATGCATCCATCGAGATACATTGTGGTAAGACCAAGATCCTGCCTGACCAGTTCCATTTCGTTAGACAGGCCAAGATCGCCAACCATTATCGACTTTTTCCGAGGGGGACGCTCTGGGTCGGTAGCAGTCATTGAGATCCAGTCTCGCCCAATGGCGGCTTTTCCCGATACCGGACGTTTCGGGGCACTGAAACAGGCAAATCGGACCGTCCGCTAACCGTAAGCGGTCAATTAAGCATTGGTGCCACCGGTTGATCGCTGCGATCAATCCTGCCTGACCCACCGTACCGAGCGCTTCAGGGCGAGCTGTAAATCGCGCCTTCCACCGCCAGCTCGACCAGCGCAACGGGCGATGTTTGCCCGACCGAAACGAAGCGGCCATTGCCCCACGCCATTCCGTGAGTCTCGTAATAGCCGTCGATGCCGAAGATCTCCCAGGTCGCACCGCCATCCGTGCTCGATATACCGGCTTCCTGATACGGAGGAACCCCGATCCACCAATACCACCAGGTGATGCCGCCATGAATTACCAGTCGTGAGCCGGACCATGCGGCGCCCATGAATGTGATCCTCTCCATCTCAGCGGGTGTTTGCAGCTCCGTCCAGTAGAAGCCGTCCACCGACGTGAACACCGTACCTTCGCCACCTGCAGCGATGAACCTCTCACCGTCATGCAGAATCGCGTAAGACGCTGCCACTTCATCCCGCAGCACGATGCTCTGCCAGTTTTCACCGTCGAGCGAGACCAGTACACGACCATCGCTCAGCCAGCTGAACACGTCAGTTGCAGCTATGAACAGGCCGTTCGCGTAGACAAGGTCGGTAACGAAGTGGTCTCTTTGCGGTAACGCCTCAATGACCACCCAGTTTTCACCGCCATCCAGCGACCTCATCATGAACGCGTCGCCCGTCTGCAGATCCATGCCACCCGCAACGATTTGCGAATCATTGATGGCGACGGCCCGCAGGGAGACGTCGTCTCTGCTGTGCTTGACAGTCCAGCTTTCGCCATGGTCTGTCGAAAGCAATACGGTTGTATCACGACCAACGGCAACGACAATCATTCCGTGATGCGCGATGGCTGCCAGATCGACGTCAGTGCCTGACGCCCGTTCCGCCCAGGCGACTCCATCGGGAGAGGTCAAAATCACGCCGCCGTCGCCAACGACGATGAATCTGTCTCCGTCCCACGTAACGTCGTTCAGGACGAACGGCAGACCTGCCAGTCGATTCGTCCACTCATCAATGTGCGCAGCAGCGACAACGTCGAAATTGGCCATTTCATGATTCGATGTCGCACCCAGTTTGTCGACCAGCCAGAACTCAACCGTGTATGCGCCAACCGCAGCCGTAGACATTTCGAACGGCTCGGTGTGCGTGCCGGACTCGGTAACTACCGTGTCGGGAAACGGCACAGTGAAGCTGGTACCGTCCGATATCTCAACGTGAACAGTCGCGATGTCGAGCCCGGTGTCGGTGAATTCAAACTCGGCCGTTACGCTGATGCTTCCTCCACCGTCCATGAACGTGGCATAGCCCGGCGAAAGGTCCAGACCGGATATCTGCGGCGCATGTTGTTCCAGCTCAGCGGGTTGTGGCGCAGTTCCGAAATTGCTGCCGTCGCTGCCACACCCTGCGAGAATCAGGGGTAGTAAGACCAGAAGCTTACGCATTGCCAACACCTCCTTGATCACCGTGTAACTCGGGCGCGGTAGCCCGGCGATCTTGGGGTCCTTCGTGGCGTCGCAGGAGGCGTCGCGGAGGAAGCGAGGACCCGTGGCTTTGCGTCTCCAGCTTTGGCTGGGTTTGCCTTTATCGCAGGATTCAGTTTCCTCCGATTGGCAAAATTATCAATTCGGGAAAATACTGAGGAATGTCCGCTGGGGGTCATCGACAGCCTGTCAATCTACAGCGAAATCAGTCTTTCAGGCGTCTGGTCCTGACCGGTTTATGCCAGCGGCGAGCCAGAACATCGGGAAGTGCCGAGACGCCGGCCTTGGTCGGGCACAAAAAAGCCGGGCAGATGCCCGGCTTTGGTTTCGCGAATACGCTGAAAATTACGCGCGACGGAGCGCCTCGATGCGCTCCGAGATCGGCGGATGGCTCATTAAGAGCTTCATCATCGCGCTCTTGCCGCCCGAGATACCCAGAGCCCGCATTTCCTGCGGAAGCTGCGACGGCACATTCGACTCCAGTCGCTGCAGCGCGCTGATCATGGGCTCTCGACCGTTGAGCTTCGCCGAGCCGGCGTCCGCCCTGAACTCGCGCTGGCGGGACACCCACATCACGATGGTGCTGGCCAGGATACCGAGCACCAGCTGGGCGACGATTACAGCGCCGAAATAGCCGATACCGTAGCCCGACTCGTTGCGCAGGATGACCCGGTCCACGAAGTGGCCGACGATCCGCGACAGGAAGATGACGAACGTGTTGACGACACCCTGGACGAGCGTCAGCGTCACCATGTCGCCGTTGGCTACGTGAGAGATCTCGTGCGCGAGAACGGCCTCCACTTCCTCTTTCCGCATGCCGCGCAGCAGGCCCGTGCTCACCGCAACGAGCGCTGAATTACGCCGTGCGCCGGTGGCGAACGCGTTCATGTCCGGCGCATCGTAGATCGCAACTTCCGGCGTCTCGATACCGGCTTCACGCGCCTGTCTTTCCACCGTTGCGACGAGCCATGATTCGGCCGAGTTCTGCGGCTGCGTGATGACGCGGGCGCCCGTGGAGCGCTTGGCCATCCACTTCGACAACGCGAGGGATATGAACGAGCCGCCAAAGCCCAGCACCAGCGAGAACACCAGCAGCGCCTCGTAATTGATGCCGACCTGCTGCTCGTCGAGGTAGGAATCTATGCCCAGCAACCGCAGCGCGATGCTCAGGACGAGCAAAATAGCCAAGTTGGTGGCGATGAACAGCATTACGCGTTTGACCATAGTCGGTACTCCGAATGTAAATCAGATTGCAGAAATGATGGCGGCCGCGGCGCTTTCAAGGCCGCGGTCACCCGTTTTAGAAGCGCCAGCCGCCACCCAGCGAAAGCGCCAGGTGGTCGTAATCGCTCTCGATGGTTCGCGACGAATCGGCGGGCAGTTCCATGCGTATACTGCTGGCCGAGAGATAGGTTGCCGCGGCGTCCATGAACCAGCGCTCGCTTGCGTAGACCTTCCCCGCTTCCTCGGCGCGAGCTACGCCCGCCAGGGCGACGGCCGCCACCAACGCGGTGATTGTGCCAAACAAAGTGTTGCGTCTGATCATCGTTTTCTCCTCTTCCCGAATCGGTTTTCCCGATGTTTGCTTGTCGGGAAGAAGTTGACACTCGGCCTGCGAGAAAGCGTCTCCACAGCGTTTCGGTTTGTTTCAGCCTGCAACGACGGCTAGGGCTTCTGTAACAGTTTGCGGTAGCGGAACCAGAGCCGGAGACCAAGCAACACCGCGAGAATGACGGCATATATCAGCGGATCGCGTATGTCGTTCTTGACCTGCCACCAGTAATGCCAGACGCCGAGTATGCCCGCGATGTAGGCGCCGTAGTGCAGCTGCTGCCAGCGCTTGCCCAGCCGCCGCCGCATACCGTTGGTCGACGTTGCGGCCATCGCCGTGAGAATCAGAAGCGCCGCAAAGCCGATGGTGATGAACGGCCGCTTCACGATGTCCTCCACGATCGCCGACCAGAGCACGCCCTGGTCCAGGATCAACCAGGCCAGGAAATGCAGCACCGTGTAGAAGAAGGCAAACAGCCCCAGCATGCGCCGGAATCGCTGCAGCCAGTTCCAGCCCG
>CBDUCE010000182.1:0-6326 GCA_965365575.1 uncultured Gammaproteobacteria bacterium | reverse complement strand
TACTGGAGGCTGAAGTGCATCTATTGTGATACTGAGTAGAAGCGCCAGGAGCTTATTGGCGATATGCTCCGAGGCATTTTCGCCAGTCGTACCGGTCGCGAATATTCGCTCTCGATAAATCCAACAGGAGATTGCCCTGACAGTCCAACGTATTCTCGACGCCCGGAAGGGCGGCGAAACAGCGCATATCTCACCCGATGCCGAGATCGCGGAGGTATTGAACTCGCTCGCGGCCAACAACGTCGGCGCACTGGTTGTCAGCAGTGACGGCATCAAGGTAGAAGGCATTATTTCCGAGCGCGATATCGTGCGTGGCCTGCAGTCGGGGGGGTCGGAGCTGCTGGGTAAGCGCGTTCGGGACCTGATGACGAAAGAGGTCGTTACCTGCGTGCCTGAGGATCGTGCCGCCGGCATCATGGCGGTGATGGTATCGAGGCATCTGCGCCACGTGCCGGTGGTGAAGGATGGCAGGTTTGTTAGCATGGTTAGCATCCGTGACTTGCTGCAGCTGCGCCTTGACGAGGTGCGCTCGGAGGCCGACGCAATGCGGAGCTATATAGCAGGCGGCATCTGATGGCCTGGCCTGAGCAGCAATGAAACGTTACTCGCCCATGTGGTGGATGGTCGTCCTGCCGACGTCAGTGGTCGTTGGTGGTACGACGTTTTTGCTGGCCGGATACCTCACGGATTGGGGTATTCAGGGGCGCATGGCCGCGGCGCTGGTCCTGACCGTCGCCGCCGACCTGGCCATTGCCGCATCCATTCAGGTGTTCGCGCCGACGAAGGTGAACATTGGCCCCGGTGAAAGGTCCTTCAATTCGGAGCTGCCGTCCGAGACGGCAAGAGTTATTGGTGGTTTCGACGCTTCCTTGCACGGGCGTGTTTCGGTGCGCGGGGAGACCTGGCGAGCGACGCGCATCCCCGGCGACGCCGTACAATTAACGACAGGGATGGACGTCAACGTTGTTGCGCGTGACGGCCTGACGCTGGTTGTGTCCGCGCACTCCCGCTAGCGATACGCCTGTCTCTCTTCTGATGAATCTTGTATCTGGCGCCAGCCATGACGCAGCTTTGATTTGACGGATACCCCGGACATGCCGCCGAGACCTTTAGCACGCCCCGACCAGAACCGCATGACGCGATTCCTGCACGTCGTCGAATGGTTGGGCAATGCATTGCCGCACCCGGTGACATTGTTTGCGATGTTTGCCGCGGGCGTCGTGGTTCTCTCAGGGATCCTGGGATACTTCGAAGTGGCGGTGGTCGATCCGCGGCCGGAGGGCGCGAAAGGCCGTGCCGACAACGGCATGATCGAGGTCGTCAGTTTGTTGAATGCCGACGGCCTGCGCATGATCGTCCTGAACCTCGTTCGAAACTTCGTCGAGTTCGCACCGCTCGGTACGGTGCTGGTAGCGCTCCTGGGTGTCGGCGTTGCCGAGCGCTCCGGTTGGCTGACGGCGCTGATTCGCGGCATGGTGCTCAACGCGCCGCCGAGCCTGGTCACCGTTATCATCGTGTTCTCGGGCGTCCTGTCGAACACCGCCTCGGAAATGGGCTACGTCGTTCTCGTGCCGCTCGCTGCCGTCGTGTTTTACTCACTGGGGCGGCACCCGCTTGCGGGATTGGCGGCCGCATTCGCGGGCGTGTCAGGTGGCTACAGCGCCAACTTATTTATCGGCACTGTCGATCCGCTTCTGTCGGGCATCACGACCGAGGCGGCGCGGCTCATCGACCCGACTTACGAGGTCGACGTCAGCGCGAACTGGTTCTTCATGATTGCCAGCACCTTCGTCATCACGGCAATAGGCAGTTTTATCAGCCTGAAGATCGTCGAACCGTCGCTGGGCCCCTACGAAGGCACGCCGGCGGAAGGTAGCGAAGAAGATGCGCACCGGATGGACCCGCTGACGAGCGAGGAAAAGAGGGGGCTGTGGCGCTCGCTCTGGGCGACACTGATCTTTGCCGGCGTGCTGGTGGCCCTGGTAGCGCCGGAAGGCGCTGTGCTGCGCAACCAGGAGACCGGTGGTGTGGCGGGGTCGCCGTTCCTGAAGGGGATCGTCGCAATTATCTTCGTCTATTTCCTGCTCATGGGCGTGGTCTATGGCCGCACGGTCGGGACTATCAATAATGACCGCGACGTGATCAACGCCATGGCGCATGCGATGAGTACTCTGGGCCTTTATATCGCGCTGGTGTTCTTCGCCGCCCAGTTTGTGAAGTTCTTCGGCTGGACCAATCTCGGATCGATAACAGCGGTAGCAGGGGCGACCTTCCTGCAGAACGTCGGTTTTACCGGCCCGCTGCTGTTCTTCCTGTTTATCCTCGTGTGCGCGTTCATCAACCTGATGCTTGGCTCGGCATCGGCACAGTGGGCGGTGACCGCGCCGATCTTCGTGCCCATGCTCATGCTGCTCGGCTACGCACCGGAAGTTATCCAGGCGGCGTATCGCATTGGCGACTCGAGCACCAACATCATTACGCCGATGATGAGTTATTTCGGACTGATTATGGCCTTCGTAGCACGGTATGAGCCGAAAGCCGGCGTCGGTACGCTGATCGCCATGATGCTGCCGTACTCGGTCGCGTTCCTGACGTTGTGGTCCCTGTTCTTCTTCCTCTGGACATTTATCCTCGGGTTTCCCGTCGGGCCCGCGTCACCGACCTATTACACGCCAGCGTAAAGCGCGCATGTCGAATCCTGCGACACGGCGATCCGTCTGCGGCGTCCTGTCGTCCTGAGGGTATTAATCGACCGCCTTCTGCGGTGTAGTTATGCCATCCAGCAACCGGCCAAGAATGTCGGCGCCGGTCACTACCCGCCGAACGTCATGCCAGAGCAAGACAATATCTTTCTGAATAGCTTGGTCAGAGTCGTCAGGCTGACTCTGCTTCATCTTCTTGAGTACGACATCCAACGTCGTTTTCGGATTCCTCAGGATAATCGGCCGATGGCAGTGCTTGTAGGGATCGTCGTCTGGCTTTTCAAGGAATATATTGCGCAAGTAGCTGTCTGCGTCCAGCAAGAGCTTCGGGTGGTCGTCGTCCCCGGTCAGGATTACCCACTTTTTCCCGGATGCCTGTACCTTGCGAATGAAAGGGTCGTCTCTGGGGTCCGTGACTTTCGGGATGATTGGTAAATCCAAAGTCAACGGTAGAGAGATAATACTTTCAGGGTCTACTATCTCTCCTTCTTCAGCGACCGTCAGGTCATCTATCTCCAGAAAATTGAGCGCACCGATGCCCTCGATGTGCTCCACGTCCGCGTCGTCCGAGCTGATATGCGCCGCCAGTATTCTTTTGAGGTCACGCTCACGAAGGTACTCGACCATTTCCCGGCCCAGCCATTTGTCCAGCATGTGGGCGCACGGTTTTGCGACTGGATACAACAGCCATTGGTAGAAGCGAAGTACGGGCGCAAGCCGCGTTGCCATCTTCATCGCATGGCGAGAGAAATAGGCCTGCGGAATGATCTCCCCGAAAAAAGTAATTATTACGGTCGAAAACAGAAACGCCGCGACACCGGCCAGCACGGAGCTCGACAGGAGGGTCAGCAAGACGTTGATACCGACATTTCCCCAGAGGATCGTGGTCAGCAGGAAGTTGGAGTCGCGACGCAGAACCAGGATGCGCGCGGCAGCTACGTTTCCGTGGTCTGCCTCTGCCTCCAATCGCAGTCGACTCAAGCTGAAAAAAGCCAGATTCAAGCCGGAGAACATCGCGGACTGGCTCACACAGAAAAAGATAAGGGCCCAGGTAATGAGGTCTTGCAAGTTAGCAACTCCTGTTATCTAAAATACCTGCTGAATTTCCAGCAGACGGCGATGAGCCGTTAAGTTGATGCAATTATTTCAAGAGCTTCATCGATAAGTTCCCTGCGCGTGGTCCGTACAGGGAATGTCGCGTAGGCTTGACGTTTGAAAACGGGCGCGTCGATGACAGGATATAGAAGACTGAATTCGATATCTTTTTCCACCATCCGCCTTGGCAAATACGCGCTTCCGCCGACAGAGCTGATGTACTCGTAAGCGATCTTGGCCTGGGACACGCGGGTCTTTGACTCGGGGGCATCAGGAAATGCTCTTCGGTGGTCCAGGCCGAATGACAGCCCCCAGTCGACAAAAACATAGTCTGAGCGTAGCGCTTCGTCGATGCTCAGATTCTTGGTGCTCGAGACGCATATGATTTCCAGCGTCGCGATTTCCTGAATGTGCATGATGTCCAGCTGCGCGGGCTCCAGCAATATCGCCAGGTCCAGCGTGCCATCGATCAGGCGGCGGGTCAGAACCTCGGGAGTCTGGGATTCCGCAATGATTGCGAGCGAATCATAGTGGCGACGCAGGTTATGAAGCCAACGCTGTAGCAACACATCCCACAAGCGAAGGCTGCCGCCGATGACCAGCTGATCATTCGCACCCGCGGGCGACACGTCCTGGCGTGCACCGCGCCAACCAGCGATCAGTCGCTCGGCATGACGCACCAGGCGCGTTCCCTCCGGGGTGGGTCGAATTTCGCGACGACCGCGTTCGAACAGCACCACGCCCAGCGAGGTCTCCAGCGTCTTCAGTCGTGTGCTGATCGCCGACTGGCTCACATTAAGCGCCGTGGCGGTGCGTCCGAAGTGGCGGATACGGTGCAGTTCCAGAAATGTCCTGAGGAGTTCGAGATCCATGCCTAATCATAGAATATTTTGATCAAACCAACTACTAATATCTATTTTACTAATCGTAGTGAAGCAACTATCGTGAAGCGTGAATCCCGTAAACCACAGAACAGCTCGCAGTACCCGGATGCGATTCGAGGGCTGAATGCCATGAACAACGACCTGACCCGCAGCGAAGCGCCGGGCATTGCGGCCGAGCGGTCGGCTTACGTTCGCTCAGCTGAAGCAAAGCTGGCAGAAAAGCGTGCGGCGTTTGAACTCGTGAAACTCAAGGTGAACCGCGCGGTTGCGGCCGGGTGCATCGCGCGCAGTGACCAACTGATGAACGCTGAGCGCCAGGCAACGGGTTGCCTGTTGGCGGTCGAAAACTGGATTGAGCGCCTGAGTGCCGAGCCGGGCGATGACTGGCAGGAATCACGGCTCAGCACGGACATCGCACTGGAAGAGCTTTCGAAATCAGTGAAACAGATGGTTGCTCGATTCACATGAGCAAGGTTGAAGACGATTTCTTCCCAGGCGCTTCGCGGCCGAACGGCGATTTCCGCCAGGGTCCGTGTCGCAGTGATGTGGACGCGATTCGAGACAAATGGTCAGTGGCGGAGGCAGATCGAATTGATTAGAGCAATCTTGTTTGACCCGGAAACAGGATCCGGGCAACTCGGGGGCGAGGAGTTGATATCGGACTGGAAACAGTCGGGAACCGAAATAATCTGGGTGGATATGGAAGGTGGTGACGCCGAGCACGATCGGTCGGTTCTGAGCGATTTTGGCATTCACCCGCTGGCTATCCAGGATGCGCTCCGACCACGACATCCGCCGAAGATAGAACGGTTCGACAAGTACTGGTTCATTCTCTTGAGAGGACTGGATGCAGATTCGGACGGGATCGATTTCGGCGCCATCCAGCTATCGATCTTCGTCGGCGAGCGGTTCCTCTTGTCCCGCCATTCCCAGCGCTCGGTCTCCGCCAACTGGCTCGTTGACCGGCTGAAACGTGATCCTGCCTGGATGGCCGAAGGTCCCGGCTCGCTCGCAGTACGCCTGAGCAATCGACTGGCGCGCCGGTACGTCGAGCTTTTGCTCGAATTGGAGCCAAGGCTTGACGAAATCGAAGAAGAGATGTTCGAGCAGCCTGACGACGACTTGCTTTCCGAGCTGACGCAGTACAAGTCCCGGTTGAGAAAATTGACGCGAATCGCCAACTACCACGAGCAAATTGCATCCACACTCCGCGGAACGAGCGATTCATTGTTCGATGCTTCATTGACGCATCGAATAGTGGACCTCTACGAACAAATCGAACGCACGCAAAGTCTTGCGAGTTTGTACTATCAGATCGCCACGGATCTGACCGATGGCTACCTCGGTATTTCTTCTCACCGTTTGAACAGGGTCATGCAGATTCTCACCATCATTACGGTGATCTTCGTGCCCTTGACCTTTCTTGCAGGAATCTACGGCATGAACTTTGAAAACATGCCAGAGCTGTCGACGCGCAGGGGCTATTTCGTCGTGATCGGCATCATGTTCGTGATCGCTGCGATGCAGCTCATCTACTTTCGGCGCAAGAGGTGGATGTAATGGAAGAGGAGAGGACGGTGATCGACAAACTGACGGATAGCGATGTGTGGGCAGACTGGTGGCAAGTCTTGCAGAGCTGGTTCAG
>CBDUCE010000181.1:0-6374 GCA_965365575.1 uncultured Gammaproteobacteria bacterium | reverse complement strand
ATCGACGCCTACGATCCGCGGGTCTTCCTGACCAACCACGTCGCCGGCGGCGCCGTGAAGCGCGTGGGCGAGACCGACACGGCATTCCCGCATCGTAATGCCGAGCTGATGCTCGTGTTGGTCACCGGCTGGGGCGACCCCGCGATGGACCAGGAAATGATCGCGGCGACGCGCGCGCAGTACGCGGCGCTCGAACCGTACATGGGCGGCTATTACGACAACATCGAGTACGATCGTGACGCCACGGTCGGGAACTACGGGCCGGCTTACGGGCGACTGTCCCGGATCAAGGCACAGTACGACCCGGGCAACCTGTTCCGGCTCAACAGCAACATCGAACCGGCGGCCTGATCAGCATCCCAGTTCGAAACCGAGCTGCCGCCAGGCCTCGTAGACCACCACGGCGGCAGCGTTCGACAGGTTGAGGCTGCGGTTGCCGGGTCGCATCGGCAACCGCAGCCGCTGCTCCCCGGGCAGGCTGTCGAGCAGCGCCTGCGGCAGACCGCGCGTTTCCGGGCCCATCAGGAATGCATCGCCACGCCGGTAGCGCGGTGCATCGTAGCGCGTGCCGCCGCGCGTGCTGAGCGCGAAGACGCGAGCTTCGCCGAGCGCCGCGAGCACGTCGTCCAGGGAAGCATGGGTGGTTACGCGCGCAAACTCCCGATAGTCGAGACCGGCCCGGCGCAGCCGCGGTTCGTCCAGCTCGAAACCCAGCGGCTCCACGAGATGCAGGTCCACACCGGTGTTGGCACAGAGGCGCATGATGTTGCCGGTGTTGGGCGGGATTTCCGGCTGGTACAGGATCAGGCTGAACATATCGTTTAGAATGCCGCATCCCATGAGCGACCGAAACAACCCTCTGCACACCGATCTCTGCGGCATCCCGATGGACTCGCCCATCGTGCTGCTATCGGGCTGCGTCGGCTTCGGCGAAGAGTACACCCGCGTCGAGGGCTTCTCGAACCGCGACGTCGGCGGCGTCGTGCTGAAGGGCACGACCGGCGATGCCAGGCTCGGCAACCCGCCGCACCGCGTCTACGAAACGCCGATGGGCATGCTCAACGCCATCGGCCTGCAGAACCCGGGCGTCGAGACGGTGGTGGACGAAATTCTCCCCGGCCTCGACTTCACCGAAACACGCTTCTTCGCCAACGTCTCGGGGTCCACGATCGAGGAGTACGAGCGGGTGACGCGACGCTTCGACGATTCGCCGATCGACGGGATCGAGATCAACATTTCCTGTCCCAACGTGAAGGAAGGCGGCGTGCAGTTCGGTAACGACCCGGAGATGTCCGCCCGCGTCGTTGCAGCCTGCCGCGCACAAACGACCAAGCCCATCTTCACCAAGCTGTCGCCGAACCAGACCGACATTCGTGACAACGCGCGGCTGTGCATCGAGGCGGGCACGGACGGTTTCTCTGTGATCAACACCGTGACAGGGATGGCCATCGACGCGGAATCGCGCAGGCCCGTTATCGGCAACGTTCGCGGCGGCCTCTCCGGGCCCGCGATAAAACCGATTGCGCTGTTGAAGGTCCACGAAGTGCATGAAGTGGCTGCACCGCACCGCATCCCCGTCATCGGCCAGGGCGGGATACGCACCGCCACCGATGCGATCGAGTTCATCATCGCCGGGGCCACAGCCGTCGGTGTCGGCACGGCGTTGTTTTACGACCCGCTCGCGTGCAGGAAAATCAACGCGGGCATCCTCGACTACCTGGAGCGCCACGGCTTCGCTTCCGTCGCCGAGCTCGTCGGCTCGCTGCAAACCTGAGGCCGGTTTTCCCCAGCCCTCTTAAGGTGTGAAAAAGGCCACGGGCCGCCCGGGGCGTTTTTCGACCGAAGTAAAGCGCAGGCGAGTGCAGCGAGCCGAGCCATTAGCGAGAGAAATGACCCGGGCCGCCCGGGGCGTCAGTCGAGGTGCAGCGCCTTCATCTTGCGGGTCAGGGTATTGCGCCCCCAGCCGAGGAGCTTCGCAGCCTCCTGCCGATGGCCGTTGGTCTGGCTCATCGCGATGCGGATCAGGGTCTTCTCGAATTCGGGCAGCGCGCGATCCAGCAGCGGCGCTTCGCCCGAGTTGAGCTGACGTTCCGCCCAGCTTGCGAGGCTCCGGGTCCAGTCCTGCGTCGCGCGTTCGTGCGACGCGCTCCCGCCCATTTCCGCGGGCAGGTCCTGCATGCCGATAACGCTGCCGGGCGCCGTTACGGTCAGGCGCCGCGTGGCATTCACTAGCTGGCGTACGTTGCCCGGCCAGTCATAGCTCTGCAGCACGTCCATGGCCTCCGGGTCGATCGACTTGGCCGAAGCGGCGATCTCGCGCGCAGCCTCCGAGAGGTAGTGATCCAGCAACAGCGGAATATCCTCGCGGCGCTGGCGGAGCGGCGGCGTATTGATACGCATGACGTTGAGCCTGTGAAACAGGTCCTCGCGAAAGCGCGATTCCCGCACCGCGCGCGCCAGGTCCTGGTTGGTTGCCGCGATGACGCGCACGTCGACCTTGATCGACTGCTGCCCGCCGACGCGGTAGAACTCGCTCTCCGCGAGCACGCGCAGCAGGCGCGTTTGCAGGGCCGGCGACATGTCGCCGATCTCGTCGAGAAACAGCGTGCCGCCGTCCGCCTGTTCGAAGCGTCCGATGCGCCGCGCGTCAGCGCCGGTAAACGCGCCTTTTTCGTGTCCGAACAGCTCGGACTCTAGCAGTTCGGCGGCGATAGCCGACGTATTGAGCGCGACGAACGGCTTGTTCGCCCGGGGGCTGTGTTCGTGCAGCGCACGTGCGACCAGTTCCTTCCCGGTCCCGGACTCGCCCGTGATGAGCACCGTCATGCTCGAGCCGGCGAGTCGCCCGATCGAGCGGAACACTTCCTGCATCGCGGGCGCCTGTCCGATCAGAGACGGGATGTCCTGCCCGTCTGTCGGCGCGTCCGCCGGCTCGTGGCCGTTGCGGCGCGCAGCGCGGCGCACGAGTTCCACGGCCTCATCGATATCGAACGGTTTCGGCAGGTATTCGAAAGCGCCGCCCTTGTAAGCGGCAACCGCATTCTCGAGGTCCGAGTGCGCGGTAATGACGATGACGGGCAGCTGCGGCCAACGGCGGTTGACCTCTTCGAGCAGGGCAATGCCGCTCATTCCCGGCATGCGCACATCCGTGACCAGGACGTCCGGAGACTCGTATTCCATCGCTTCCAGCAGGTGCTCGGCACGCTCGAAGCTTCGCGTCTCCATCTGCTCCTGGCGCAGGGCCTTCTCGAGTACCCAGCGCACGGACTGATCGTCGTCCACGACCCAGACGTTCAGTACCTCGGTCGTCACCCGGTCGACCCCGATTGATCGAGAGGTATGCGCACGAAGAAGACGGTCCGGCCGGGCCGGCTCTCGAATTCGATAAGGCCACCGTGACGGCTGATCAGCTCCTGCGCAGCGGGAAGCCCCAACCCGGTGCCGTGAGGGTTGCTTGTGACGAGGGGGTAGAAAACGGTGTCCTGCAGGTGCGCCGGTATGCCCGGGCCGTCGTCATGGATCTCGATGCTGGCGATGACGCGGTGGCGGATCTCGCCGATCGTGAAGTTGGTCACCGCCCGGCTCCGCAGCGTAATCGTGCCCTGGCCGTCGAGTGCGGTTGCCGCATTTCGCATGAGATTGAGTAATGCCTGCACCATCAGGTCTCGGTCCAGCTCGATGAGCGGCAGCCCCGGATCATAGTCCCGGACGATGTGCAGCGAACGGCGGTCTTCCGCCTCGATAATTCGAACGACGTA
Organism: uncultured Gammaproteobacteria bacterium; assembly: GCA_965365575.1. Taxonomy (GTDB): domain Bacteria; phylum Pseudomonadota; class Gammaproteobacteria; order Steroidobacterales; family Woeseiaceae; genus UBA1847. The sequence goes on along the minus strand of CBDUCE010000181.1, from coordinate 2,616 downwards.
TTCGATGAGCTCATGGACGTTGAGCGGCTGCTTGTTCGGCGCGCCGCCCGGTCCCAGCAGGGTATCGACCAGGTTGGCGAGGCGGTCGGTCTCGCTGATGACGACGTCCGTGTATTCGGTCAGCTCCCCGTCCTCGAGCTGGCGCGCGAGCAGTTGCGCGGAGCCTCGTATGCCGCCGAGCGGGTTCTTGATCTCGTGGGCGAGCTGGCGAATCATCTGCCGGCCGGCGCCGTGCTGAATCAGGAGCGCATTTTCCCGGCTGATCTTCGAGCGCCGGGTAACGTCGGTAAGCTCCACGAGCAGCGTTGCCGTGCCGCTGCTGATAGGGGACACGCGGCAGTCCACGATGCGGTCATCCGCCTGGACCTCGTTCGGCCCCAGGTGCAGTTCATTGGCGTAATGATCACCGGTAACGCTGACGCGAGTGAGGATGTCGCTAAGTTCCGGGTCGTCGTCGAGGAGCCGCAGCAGCGATTCGCCGCGCGCGCGCTGCTGGCTCATGCCGAGGATGTTTTCTGCGGCAGGGTTGAGGCTGAGTATGAGCAGGTTTCTGTCCAGCAGAATGACGCCGGAGCTCAGGCTGTCGAGGATGTTTTGTGCCTGTTCGCGAATGTCGCCGTCGTCTAGAACGCCACCGAGTTCTGCTGCACGTAGAAGCGGTTCGGCTGGCTGCGGATCATCACCTTGCCCGTCGCATCCACCACCTCCACCTGGATGTTGTGAACGCCCCGCCAGACTTCCTGCAGCTGGAAGCTCGTCCCGCTCACCGGCTGCATCTCGCCGTCGAAATACGCGCGAACCTGGTGCCCGGGCTGCAGGTCCGGCTGCACCGCCACCGAGACGTTCAGGACGCCCTCGATATTCCATAGCGTTTCTTCGGCCTTGGGCGAGTTGATCTCGATACTGGTGTAGCCAGTCGCCGCCTGGCCGGCCGACTCTTCATCCGGCTGCGATTTCGCGGCCACGCCCGGAACACGCCGGGTAGTGGCGACATTGGGGGTCGGCAATACGACGGCTTCTGCGCCTTCACGGGGACGATCGGAGTAATGCACGATGCCGTCTTCATCGACCCAGCGATAGGCCTCCTGTTCGGCAGAGGCACCGACCGCAAGCAGGCATAGAAGCAAGAATAGGCTGCGCTGTTCCATGTTGTTAGCATAGCAATTAAATTCCCGCCTGGGGCAGTGACCGGGCGGAGAAAATGCCGCCCGGTTCACAGTTTTGACACCTCAGAGGCTGTAATACATGTCGAATTCGACCGGATGCGTGGTCATGCGCAGCCGCGTGACGTTCTCCAGCTTGAGGTCGATGTACGCATCGATCAGGTCGTCCGAAAATACGTCGCCGGCCTTGAGGAAATCCCGGTCCTCGTCGAGCGCCACGAGGGCCTCGTCCAGCGAGAACGCGACAAGCTGCAGCTGCTTCTCTTCCTCGGGCGGCAGATCGTAAAGATCCTTGTCCATCGCATCGCCCGGGTGGATCTTGTTCTGGATGCCGTCGATACCGGCCATCATCATGGCCGCGAATGCAAGGTAGGGGTTTGCCATCGAATCCGGGAAGCGCACCTCGATACGGCGCGCCTTGGGATTCGACACGTAGGGTATGCGAATCGACGCCGAGCGGTTACGCGCCGAGTAGGCGAGAATCGTGGGCGCCTCGAATCCCGGCACCAGGCGTTTGTAGCTGTTGGTCGCCGGATTGGTGAACGCGTTGATCGCCTTGGCGTGCTTGATGATGCCGCCGATGTAATACAGCGCCATATCGGACAGCCCGCCGTAGCCGTCACCCGAAAACAGGTTTTCGCCGTCCTTCGCCAGCGACTGATGGACGTGCATGCCGTTGCCATTGTCGTTGACGAGCGGCTTCGGCATGAAGGTCGAGGTCTTGCCGAACGCGTGCGCAACGTTGTGCACTACGTACTTGAGGATCTGCACCTCGTCCGCCTTGCGAACCAGCGTATTGAACTTCACACCAATCTCGCACTGGCCGGCCGTGGCAACTTCGTGGTGGTGCACTTCGGTTTCGAGGCCCAGCTCTTCGAGCGCGAGGCACATCGCGGAACGCAGGTCATGCAACGAATCGACCGGCGGCACCGGGAAGTAGCCACCCTTCACGGTCGGCCGGTGGCCGGTATTGCCCTCTTCGAGACTGCGGTCGCTGTTCCAGGCGCCTTCGTCGGAATCGACCTTGTAAAACGCACCCTGCATGTTGTCGTCCCAGGAGACGTGATCGAACACGAAGAACTCGTTCTCGGGCCCGAAGAACGCCGTGTCCGCGATTCCCGTGGACTTGAGGTACGCTTCGGCACGCTCCGCCAGCGAGCGGGGGCAGCGGTCGTAGCCCTGCATCGTGGACGGCTCGATGACGTTACACCGCAGGTTCATGGTGACCTCGTCCGTGAAGATATCGACGACCGCCGTCGCTGCATCCGGCATCAGGATCATGTCGGACTCGTTGATGCCTTTCCATCCGGCGATCGAGGAGCCGTCGAACATCTTGCCCTCTTCAAACAGATCCTCGTCGACCGTATGGGCCGGCACGGTGACGTGTTGTTCTTTTCCTTTCGTGTCCGTGAACCGAAAGTCGACAAATTTGACCTCTTTCTCTTTGATGAGG
>CBDUCE010000180.1:0-6424 GCA_965365575.1 uncultured Gammaproteobacteria bacterium | reverse complement strand
GCTAGTCCATGCTAGTTTGCTTTGCAATTGCGGAGAGAGTGATGGCCGACTGGGACTTGCTGTTGACGGACGCCCGCATCGCCACCATGCGCCAGGGCGCGCCGGATTACGGGGTGATCGATGCCGGCGCGATCGCGATTCGCGGCGGCATGATCGACTGGATCGGCAGCGTGGCGGATCTCCCCGCGCGGAGAGCCACGGAGACTCGCTCGCTGTCCGGGCGCTGGGTGACGCCGGCTCTCATCGACTGTCATACGCACCTCGTCTTCGGCGGCCAGCGGGCGGAGGAGTATGAACGGCGGCTGCGCGGCGTCAGCTACGAAGATATCGCGGCCCAGGGCGGCGGCATCCTGTCCACCGTCAAGGCCACGCGGGCAGCCAGCGAGGAGGAGCTGCACGACGCTGCGCTGGCCAGGCTGCAGACACTTGCTCGCGAGGGCGTGGCAACCGTCGAAATCAAGTCCGGATACGGTCTCGACCTGGATACCGAACTCAAGATGCTGCGGGTCGCTCGACGGCTCGGAGAGTCGTCCGGCCTTACCATCCGCACGACGCTGCTTGCGGCCCACACGGTGCCGCCCGAATTCGCAAACGATGCGGATGCCTACATCGACTTCATCATTGGCGAAATACTGCCGGCCGCTGTCAAGCACGATCTCGCGGATGCCGTCGATGCCTATTGTGAGTCCATTGCATTCGATGCCAGGCAGGTCGAAAGACTGTTCGCACGAGCGAAGGATCTCGGCCTGAGGGTCAAGCTGCATGCGGACCAGCTCAGCGACGGCGGCGGCGCGGAACTCGCGGCACGTTTCGGCGCGTTGTCAGCCGACCACCTGGAGTATTCGTCGCACGAGGGTGTCCGGGCGCTCGCCGATTCCGGTACGGCGGCCGTGTTGCTCCCGGGCGCTTACCTGACGCTGAACGAAAAGCAGCCGCCGCCGGTCGGGGAATTACGCGACAGCGGCGTGCCGGTCGCTATTGCGACCGACTGCAATCCGGGTACGTCGCCGCTTTGCTCCATTCATTTCGCGATGGGTCTCGCGTCGCGCCTGTTCGGACTGACGCCGGAAGAGTGCCTCGCCGGCGTAACGCGCGAGGCGGCGCGCGCGCTCGGCCTCGGACATGACTGTGGCACACTCGAAGCCGGCAAACGGGCCGACATCGCCATCTGGGAGCTGGACCACCCCAGAGAGCTCAGCTATTGGCTCGGCCCGCATCCCCTGTCAGACTTGCTCATCGCCGGGCGATTCTTCAGCCCGAACCTGTAACGTCTTCCGCGCCCGTCTAATGAACCCGACTCTTGTTGCCCGGCGGAGTTTCATCGTCACGCTCGGCCTGCTCACGGCCGTCGCCGCGCTCACGATCGACCTGAGCCTGCCCGCGATTCCCGAGATGGTGCGCCTGCTGGCTACGGATCTGCCCGAAGGCCAGCTCATCGTCGGTGCCTTCATGCTGGGCATGGCCTGCGGCCAAATTCCCGCGGGACTGTTTTCCGATCGCGCGGGCAGGCTGCCCGTGCTCTATGCCGGCATGAGCCTGTTTGCGCTCGCCGCGACCGTGGCCGCGCTCGCACAGACCATCGATGTCATGCTGGCCGCACGTTTCGTTCAGGGCATGGGCGGCGCCTCGGCCGTGGTCCTGTCACGAGCTATCGTGCGCGACATCGCGAGCGGCAAGAGCGCGGCGCGGCTGATGTCGCTGATGACGATGATCTTCACGGTTGCGCCCGTCGTAGCACCCAGCATCGGCGCACTGATGGTTGCTCAATGGGGCTGGCGGGCGCCCTTTGTCGCGATTGCAATCGGCGGCTTCCTGATGCTCGTCGGGATACGCAGCAATCTCGTGGAGACGCACACACCGAACCCGGAAGGACACCCTCTGCGGCAACTGCAGAAGAGCTTTGCTGAATTCTTCCGCCATCGTCAGAGCATCTTCGGCCTGTTGCTGATCGTCGTACCGCCCGCCGGATTCATGTCCGTTATCGCCGTGTCCGCCGCGCTGACGGTCGAGATCTATGGCTTTTCCATCCAGGCATACGGCCTGATCTTCGCCTGCGCGGGCCTGTCGATACTGGCGGGCTCGATGGTCAATCGCTTCCTCGTCACTCACCTCGAAATTCTGCCGCTCATTCGCATCGGCGTGTTTCTGATGGCGGTGGCATCGCTGCAGCTCTTGATCGCCGCCTGGATGAACGCTGCGCCGTTCGCGTGGATTTGGGCGTGCGTGTGCCTGTTCTTTTTTGCGGTACCGATCGTGCTTTCAAACGCGATGGTGCTGGCGCTCGATCCGCTACCGCGGATTGCCGGCGTGGCGTCGTCCATCATCGGCACGATCCAGAACGTCATCGGCGCATCGGGCGCAATCCTGGGTGCATCGGCCTACAACGGCACGCTGCGCAACTCCGTGCTGATCATTGCCGGCGCGGGGCTCGTAGTGCTGGCGGTCCTCCTGCTGCAGCCGCTGATCTGTGGCGGCCCGATCGTGCATCATCCGGAGGAACTGGCGCGGGATTAGCGCCTCAGATGATCTCCGCTTTGGCGCGAAGGCTTTCCCAGTCGCCATTGTTTTCCGCTTCGACGACATGTTCATACATCTCCTCGATCGAGCGGTGCACTTCGTCCAGCATCTCCGTGAATCGCGGGTCCTGTCTCAAGACGGCCAGGTACGGGTCCTCATCGAGCGACCAGACGTTCGTCGTTACGCTGCTCCGGAATCCGTCGTCGATAAGCGACCGCAGAGCGGCCAGCGCATCTTCCCTGCGACCCAGAAGCGCGAGAATCTGGACTTCGCGAATCCCCTGGCCGAACCAGCCCAGGCGCGGCTGTGCCCGCGCGACCGGCAGCGCCGCGCGCAGCAGCTCCCGGGCCTGCTCCGACTGGCCTTGCCGCTGGCTGATGTAGGCGAGTCGCACGATTGCCGGCAAGGTAAAACTGTCGACCGGCGGCTCGGCATCCTGCGCGAGGATCGGCTGGCTCAATAAGGTGTACTCCCGAGCCTTGTCGAGGTCGCCCGCGAGCACCGCCGCTTCCGCGGCCACGAACGGCAGGAAGAGCTTGGTGCTCTGGTACTCACCGCTATCGACGACGTTCGAAAAATACGTCAGGGCCTGCCGATAGTCCGACTCGATAAGTCTCAGGAATCCTTCCATTACGGCTGCAAACGGGTGATCGTCAGGCAGCTCTTCGAGCAGGGTGGTGGCCTTGTCCCTGTCACCGAGTGCCAGGTACAGGCGTACGTTGAGGAACCCGGCTCCCGCATCGTCGCTGAGAGAACTCGCCTGTGTCGCCCAGGCAATGGCCTCGTCCAGGCGTCCAAGTCCCGCGAGGTGCGTCGCGAGGTACTGCTGCGGTATCGGCCATTCAGGATGGATCTGCATCGCCTCGAGCCAAAGTCGGATCGCTTCCTCGTTCTGGCCACGCTGTGCATAGAGAGACGGCAGGTTTGTGTAAGGAATTCGGCCCAGTGGATCGAGCTCCATGGATCGCTGGAACAGCTCGATCGCTTCTTCGTCGCGCTCCTCGGCATCACGCAACATCGCAAACCACATGTAGGCACTGGCGTGGTTGGGATTCAGTTCGATCGCACGGCGAAACGCCGCTTCGGCTTCGACGTTACCGTTGCCCAGCCTGGTCTGCTGCCAGAGGCTGCTTTCCATCAGCCCCTTGACGGCATAGGCGTCTGCCTGCCCGGGGTCCAGTTCGAGCGCCTTCTCGAGGTTCCTCCTTGCGATTGCGTAGGCTTCGTCCTGCGGCAAGTCCTGGTGATTGTTCTCGAGCAATACGACGGTCTCGGCGAGCCCCGCGTAGGCGGCCGCGTAATCAGGATCGTATTCGATCGCCTGTTCGAAATTCTCGCGTGCGCGCCGAAGCGACTCCAGGCGTCGCAGATACAGGTTGTCCCTACCTGAGACATAGGCGCTGTAGGCGCGCAGGTCCGACGTAGGTTTCGCGGCCATCCTTACCCGCTCTTCCGGCGTCAGCGTCGTCTCCAGCGCGGCGGCGATTGCCGCCGATATCTCGCTCTGGATGTCGAAGATGTTATGCGCGGTCAACCGGCGATCGTAGGTCTCTGCCCAGACGTTCACGTCGTTTTTCGCATCGACCAGCTGCACGTTGATCCTCACGTTGTCGCCCACGCGCTGCACCGAACCCTGCAGCACCGAGCCCACGTCGAGCTCCTCGCCGATCTGGCGTACGTTCTTCGAGGTGTTGCGGTACTCCATCACGGAACTGCGCGAGATCACCTTGCAGGACCCGATGTTGGCCAGCTGCGTCAGTATGTCGCCGTGGATGCCGTCGGCGAAAACGGCGTTTTCGGATTCGTTGCTGAGACTCGCAAACGGCAGGACCGCGATCGCGGGCTTTTCCGCGACGTCTTGTTCGATCGGTGTTTCACCGTTGCGGAGGCCGGTGACATTGAAGGTGATGGACACACCGAGCGCCACCGCGAGCAAGCCGATGATCAGGTAGTTCATCGTCGACTTCGATCGCGCATCCACACGCTCGCGTCGATCGATATCCCTGTCGAGCTTAACGCCCTCGGGTGTTATCTCGAAGATCCACGCCAGCACCATCGCGATAAAGAACCCGATCAGGACGACGATCACGTAGACCTGGAACACGCCTTCCGTCGCGCCGAACGTGGGCAACAGGACGGAGCCGGCCTCGATGATGATCCAGGCCACCAGCGCGTAAGCCGCTGCAACGCGGAGCACGTTGCGCCGCCGAAGTTCGGAGAAAAATGAGGGCATCAGGCAGAGTATAAGCGAACCGCCGAAGCTACGGCAGTTCGGAGAGGACGTCGTCCAGACGCTTGCGCTTCTGCGCGGGCGTGACTTTCGGGTAGCCGAACCAGATTAGCCCGACCACGAACTCCTCATCCGCGTCGCTGCCGATGATATCGAAGAAACGCGGATCGCGGGTGATGTCTCCCGTTGTCCACTTGCTGCCGACGCCGGCTTTCCAGAGGTAGAGCATGAAGTTCTGTATAGCGGCTGCGCACGCTGCGTAGTCCTCCTGCTGCAGCAATTCGTCGTCCGAACGCCTGCAGGTAGCGACCAGCCAGCCAGGCTTCTCGGACCATTTCTCCCGCTTGAACTCCGCCGCATCCGGTCCCTTCTTCGCCGTCACGATGTCGTGGCAAAGATCGAGGCACCGCTCGATCGTTTCGTGCCCCAGCAGGTAGAAGTGCCACGGTTCCGTCAGGTGGTGATTGGGCGCCCAGGTCGCGGCTTCGATTGCCTCGCGGACCAGTTCGTCGGGCACCGGTGTCTGCAGATACAGGTTGATCGTCCGCCGCCCCCGGATGACCTCTTCGAGGTCTCGCAGCGACTGCGTCTCGTAACTGGGCGGCGCTTTCCTGCTCATGCCCTTTCGATGATCATCGCAATGCCCTGCCCCACGCCGATACACATCGTGCATAACGCGTAGCGCCCGCTCCTGCGCCGCAGCTCGTACGCCGCCGTTGTCACGAGGCGCGCGCCCGACATCCCGAGCGGGTGGCCGAGCGCTATCGCGCCGCCGTTCGGGTTCACGTGTCCGGCATCGTCGTCGACCCCGAGCTGCCGCAGCGAGGCGAGCCCCTGCGCCGCAAAGGCTTCGTTCAGCTCGATGACGTCCATGTCTGAAATGTCGAGGCCGGCGAGCGACAGCACTTTCTGCGCCGCCGGCACCGGCCCGATGCCCATGATGCGCGGCTCGACGCCCGCCGCCGCCCACGCAACGACACGGGCAACAGGCTCGAGACCCTGGCGCTTCGCCGCAGCTTCTGATGCGATGAGCAACGCGCAGGCGCCATCATTGATGCCGGATGCGTTGCCCGCAGTGATACTGCCGCCTGCCCGCACGATGGGCTTCAGTTTTGCCAACGCGTCGATCGTCGACCCCGGACGGGGATGTTCGTCTCTGTCCAGCACGACCGGGTCGCCGCGACGCTGTGGCACGGTTACGGTCACGATTTCTTCGTCAAGCACGCCCGACGTAATGGCTGTCTCTGCCCTCTGCTGGCTGCGCAGCGCGAACCTGTCCTGATCGTCGCGGGAAATGCTGAACTCATCGGCCACGTTTTCAGCCGTCTCCGCCATCGAATCGATGCCGTACTGCGCCTCGAGTTTGCGATTCACGAAGCGCCAGCCGAGCGTCGTATCGTAGATTTCCGCGTTGCGGCCGAACGCTGCCGTCTGCTTGGCCATCACGAACGGCGCTCGCGACATCGACTCCACGCCGCCGGCGATCGCCAGTTCGATGCCGCCGGCGCGGATCGCGTCCGCGGCATTACCGATTGCATTCATGCCCGAGCCGCACAACCGGTTGACCGTGGCCGCGGGAACCGTCGCCGGCAACCCAGCGAGCAGCGCTGACATGCGCGCAACGTTGCGGTTGTCTTCGCCCGCCTGGTTAGCGCATCCGTAGACCAGGTCATCGAC
>CBDUCE010000179.1:0-6445 GCA_965365575.1 uncultured Gammaproteobacteria bacterium | reverse complement strand
GGAAGTCATTGGCCAGGTCGCGCAGATAATGGACCAGGTGCTGTGGTGCGAGATTGCTCGCGGCCAGGTCGATGACTTCCGGATACCGGCTGAGCGTCGTCATGAGAGCCCGCTCCTGCGGCTCATCGAGCAGCGACAGGTTGGCGCAGCGGCCGGGATCTTCCCAGCGGTAATTCTTTTCTTCGAGCTGACGGAAAACGCTCGCGATCCGCGCGTGCGCGTACTGGATGTAATACACGGGATTGTCGTTCGACTGGGACTTTGCAACGTCGAGGTCGAAGTCGAGGTGCTGGTCGTTGGAACGCGAAACGTAGAAGAAGCGCGCCGCGTCATTACCGACTTCGGCCCGCAACTGCCGCAAGGTGTCGAATTCACCGCTGCGCGTCGACATCTGGACCTTCTTGCCGCCGCGGTACAGCGCAACGAACTGCACGAGCTGCACCTCGAGGTCGTCGGCCCGGTAACCCATCGCCTCGAGCCCGGCCTTCACGCGGGTCACGTAACCGTGGTGGTCGGCGCCGAGTATGTCGATAAGGCGGTCGAAGCCGCGTTCGCGCTTGTCGAAGTGATAGGCGATGTCCGATGCGAAATAGGTCTTCGCGCCGTTCTCGCGCACGACCACGCGGTCTTTCTCGTCGCCGAAGTCGCTCGCACGAAACCAGGTAGCGCCGTCTTTCTTGTAGAGCATGCCGCGCTCTTCGAGCACGGCAAGCGCGTCGTCGATGCGGTGGCTTTTCGTCAGGCTCTGCTCTGAGAACCAGCGATCGAAGGTGACGCCGAATTCCGCGAGGTCGTCCTCGATGTCGTCGCGAATGCTGTCGAGCGCTTGCTGCCTGATTCGATCAAAGCCGTCTTCTCCGAGCAGTTCGTTCGCGCGCGTAATCAGTGCCCCGATGTGTGCTTCCTTGTCGCCGTCCGGAGCGTCGGCGGGAACGCCTTCGAGCACGGTTGCGGCGTCCGCGGTATCGATACCGTCGGTGTTGATCGCCGCGGCAATGTCCCGAATATAGTCGCCCCGGTAGCCGGCTGCCGGAAAGGGAACGGCCCTGCCCTTCGCTTCCAGCCAGCGCAACCAGACGCTCACGCCGAGGATGTCCATCTGGCGGCCCGCATCGTTGACGTAGTACTCGCGCTGGACCGGGAAACCGACGGCCTCGAGGAGGTTGCCTGCAGTGGCGCCATACGAGGCATGCCGGCCGTGGCCGACGTGCAGGGGGCCGGTGGGATTCGCGGAGACGAACTCGAGCAGGATGCGCGGCGATGCCTTCGGGGCATGCCGGCCGTAGTCCTCGCCGCTGTCGAGAATCGTCTGCAGTTCTGCATGAAAAGCGGCCGGGCTCAGGTAGAAGTTAATGAAGCCGGGACCGGCGATCTCGACCTTCTCCAGCTGGTCCGTTTCGGCGATTTGCTCGATGATGGCGGCGGCCAGGTCGCGTGGGCTGCGGCGAGCCGGCTTCGCGAGCCGCATCGCGATGTTGGATGCGAAGTGCCCGTGCGCGGCATCCCGGGTGCGCTCGATCGTGCTCTCGGCCGCAAGGTCCCCCGTCGCGTCGGCGAGGTCGGGCAGGCGGGACAGGGCGTCGTCGAGAAATTTCGCTATCGAGGATTTCATTGAGCTGGAACTCGAAGGCCGGAGCCCTTTTCAGGTGCTGACTCTCTGGAGAGGCGGCGATTCTACCCGGTTATGCACCTTCGCGCCCAGCTAGAAAAGCTCGACCGGGTCGACGTCGATGGACCAGCGGACCTTTCGTGCGGCCGGATCCGCTTCGAGCATCGGCCGCAGCTCGCGGAGCACCTCGTGCAGCGCACGGCGATCGGCGCTCTGCAACAGGAGCTGGGCGCGGTAGCGTCCGGCACGGCGCGCCATCGGCGCGTCGACGGGACCGAGTACCCTGAGGCGACCGTGCGAGAGCCCGGCGATGAATCCTGCCGCGACATCGAGGAACGTGTGAGCATCGTCTCGCCGCGTGGCCGCGGAACGCAGCAGCGCAAGTCGCGAAAAGGGCGGCCAGTTCGCCGCGCGACGCTCCTCGAGTGCGTCACGGGCGACGCCGCCGTAACCGCCCTCCATCAGGCGTTTCCAGAACGGGTGCGCAGGGAACGCCGTCTGGATGATGACTTCGCCGACACGGCTCTCGCGTCCCGCACGGCCGGCCACCTGTATGATCGACTGCGCAAGCCGCTCGTCGCTGCGAAAATCGGTGCCGAAGAGGCCCTGGTCCGCGTTGACGATGCCGACGAGAGTGAGCTTCGGGAAGTGGTGTCCTTTCGACAGCATCTGCGTGCCGACGAGTATGTCGGCCTCGCCGCGGGTCGCGCGCTGCAGCGCTTCGTCCATTGCGCCCTTCCGCTGCGTACTGTCGCTGTCGATGCGCATGACCTGCCGGTCCGGATAGCGGCGCACGAGTTCGTCCTCGAGCCGCTGCGTGCCTTCACCGAGCGGCCGCATGGCCGCGCCGCACTCGCCGCAGTGCTCGTCGAGCGGCCTCGCGCTGCCGCAGTGATGACAACGCAGGCGGCCATCCTTCGCGTGCACGGTCATGCGCGAATCGCACCGCAAGCACTCGGCAACGTGGCCGCAGCCGGAACAAATGAGCGTAGGCGCGAAGCCGCGGCGGTTGAGGTAGATCAGCACCTGTCCCGACTCGGCGAGATGCTGCGTTATCGCCTGCGCGAGCGGTTCGCTCAGCCCTTCGGTCGAGGCCGCCCGCCCCAGGTCCACGATCCGCACCCGCGGCGGCTGGGCGGTGCCCGCGCGGCGCGGCAGGCTCAAATGGGAGTAGTTGCCGGTTTCGCAGTGGTGCAGTACCTCGAGCGTCGGCGTTGCCGAGCCGAGCACGATCGGTATGTCGAGATGTTTGGCGCGCGCGATCGCAAGGTCGCGGGCGGAATAACGCAGTCCTTCCTGCTGCTTGAACGAGTGATCGTGCTCCTCGTCGACGATGACCAGGCCCGCATCCTGCATCGGGGTAAATACGGCCGAGCGAGTACCCACGACGAGTTTTGCATCGCCGTTTCGCGCCTGCCGCCACGAGCGCAACCGTTCGAGGTCCGACAGGCCTGAGTGCAGCAATGCCGGCTCGATGCCGAGCCGGCTGCGCAGGCGCGCGACCAGCTGGGGCGTGAGGCCGATCTCGGGCACCAGCACGAGGACCTGCCGGTCGGCGGCGATGGTTTCGCTGATCAAGCGCAGGTAGACCTCCGTCTTGCCGCTGCCCGTCACGCCGTCGAGGATGCTTGCGTGGAAGCCCGGCACCGAACGGATCTCATCGAGAGCCACCTGCTGGTCGCGATTGAGTTCAGGGCCGGCCACGGCCTCGCGCGGGCAGAGGGTGTCCGGGTCGTCGGCACGCATCTCGAATTCCGTAACCAGCGCCTTTCCCGCAAGCGCCCTGAAGCTGCGCCGCCATGCCGGCATGTGCTCGGCGAGGGTGTCGACATCGACGCCGTTGCCGCCGGCGTCGAGCAGCATTTCGAGCAGTTCGGCCTGCCGCGGCGCCTTTTTCGCCAGCGCCTCCATATCGAAGCCCCGTGCGGCATCGGTCGCCGCGACATGACGCAGCAACGGATTCAGCGGCCGGCCCTGGCGCAGCAGTGCCGGAACGGCCGCGGCCGCGACTTCGCCGACCGGGTGATGGTAGTAATCGCTGGTGAAGCCGATGAGCCAGAGGTCCTCCTCGCGTAACAGCGGGGTGTCATCGAGCACCTCGAGCACGCGGCGCATTTTGCCCGGCGGGAGCTCGCTGTTGCGCGCATGCGCAAGCACCAGCCCGACCTGCCGCTGCCTGCCGAAGGGGACGCGCACGCGTGAGCCGGGCGGCGGGCAGCCTGCGCCGGCCGGTGGCAGATAGTCGAACAGGTGCGACAGCGGCACGTTGATGGCGACTTTGAGAACCGGCGCGTTGGCCACGACTTTCCAGTAAAAACAAGCGTTTAAAGGGGCGTACCGATATACGTCCTACACAAGGCGGCACGCAAAAAAACCGAATGCGCCTGTCAACCAACCGCGAGACCAGGCGTTAATTCTGTAGCGACAAGTTAGATTACCTCCTGAGGGAGTCAAGAGGAGTTCGCGATGAACGAGCAATCGCCCATGGCAGGGAGCAGTGGCAGATGAGGGCCTGTGCGGGCACTTTTGCGGTATCGTGCAGCCGCGAGCAATCGAAAGGGGCGAAGACGCTGCAGCGCGAACAGCAACTCAACCAGTTCCTGGCAGGAGTGGAACGCCGCGCGTTGCGCTTCGCGGAGATCGCGGTGCGCGACAGGGACGAAGCGCTCGACCTGGTGCAGGATGCGATGATCAAGCTGGCGCGGAATTACGCGAGCCGGCCCGACGAAGAATGGACACCGCTGTTCTACCGCATCCTGCAGAACGGGATCCGCGACTGGCACCGGCGGCAGATGGTAAGGAACCGGGTAATGGTGTGGTTCCGCCGTTCTTCAGCGCCGGACGATGATTACGATCCCGTTGCACAGGCCCCCGACCCGATGGGGCGAACGCCGGACGAGCAGATCGAGTCACGGCAGGCCATGCAGACGCTGGAGCACGCCGTTGCAGATCTGCCGGCAAGGCAACGCGAAGCGTTCATGCTGCGCACGTTCGAAGGCCTCGATGTCGCCGGGACCGCGACTGCAATGGGCTGCAGCGAGGGCAGCGTCAAGACACATTATTCCCGGGCGGTGCATGCACTTCGGGAAGCTCTGGGAGAACACTGGCAATGAAGAAGCCGATGGATGAAAAAGATTTGGCGGTTCAGGCGAAAGCGCTGTTCGACGACAGCGTCGAGCAACTCGATGCGGCGACACTTTCGCGGCTGAACCAGGGTCGCCACAAAGCGTTGCAGGAAATCCATGCCGCCGGGCCTGCCGGCCAGTGGGCGCGCTGGGTGCCCGCCGGCGGTCTCGCGGCAGCGGCTGTTGTGGCAGTCGTTGTCTGGCAGGGCACACCGGTCGAGCACAGCGCTCCTGCGGCAGGCAGTGCAGCGGATTTCGAGATCATGCTGAGCGAGGAAAGCCTCGACATGCTGGAAGACCTCGAGTTCTACAGCTGGATAGACACGGCGAACCTGGATTTGGACAGCGATGTCGGCTAGGAGCACACGCAGCAGAGCGCTCCTGGTTTTCGCATTCGCGGCCGTGGGCACGGCGCTCGCCGCGGACGCCGAGGAACCGGATATGGAGTTTGTCGAGTACCTTGGGCTTTGGGAAGAGTCGGACGAAGAATGGCTGATGGTGGAGCACCAGATAGACGCCGAGTCCGAAGAACGGATCGATCCCGTACCGGAAGGTGAAGAATCGACGGAGGACGACCATGAAAGTTAGAATTTTTGTCGCGGTTACTGCGGTTGTCGCGATGCTGCTCGGGACGGCCGCGTTTGCCGATGAGCAAGGGGTGGCCTGGGATTCCCTGTCCGCAGAACAGCAGCAGGTTCTGAACCGTTTTGCGGAGAACTGGGATTCATTACCGGCGGAGCGCCAGATGCGCCTGTCGCGCGGTGCGGAGCGCTGGTCCGACATGACGCCGCAACAGCGCGAGCAGGCACAACGACGTTTCTCCCGCTGGCAGGAGCTGCCGGATGATCGCCGCCGCCATATTCGCGAGCGCTGGGAAGAGTTTCAGGGCCTGCCGCCCGACGAGCGCCAGCGGATCCGCCAGAACTACCAGCACTACCGCGACTTGTCCCCCGAACAGCAGCAACAGCTCCGCGACCGTTTTCACCGCCTGACGCCTGAACAGCGGGATCGTCTGCGGCAGCGGTTTCGCGACATGACGCCCGAGCAGCGGGAGCGCATTCGCGATCGGATGCAGCGCGATCGCCGCGGCTAGCTTGGTCGCCGATCCAGGAAAAGAAGCGCCCGCCGGGCGCTTTTTTTCTGGGCTGGATTAGGGGTTTTCCGAGACCCGGTAAATCTGTGATGTGCCTGACATTGTTGATAGAGTACCCCCCCATCAATTACCGGCACGATGATCGGAGGCCATGAATGAAGATCGGTGTACCGAGAGAAACGCATCCTGGCGAGCGCCGCGTTGCAACCACCCCCGAGGTGGCCGGCCAGCTGCAGAAGCTGGGCTACGAGGTGGTCGTCGAGAAGGACGCGGGCGCTGAGGCAAGCTTCTCCGATGAAGCCTACAAAGAGGCGGGGTGCTCGATCGTCGATTCTGCGGCCGATATCTGGTCCGGGTCGGACATCATTCTGAAGGTGCGTCCGCCCGAGGGCGACCAGGCCGGGGGGCTGAAGGAGTCACAAACGCTGATCAGCTTCCTGTACCCGGGCCAGAACCCGAATCTCCTGGAGCAGCTGACGAAGAGCGGCGGCACCGCGCTCGCCATGGACAGCGTGCCGCGAATTTCGCGCGCACAGAAGATGGATGCGCTGAGCTCGATGGCCAACATCGCGGGCTACCGCGCGGTCGTCGAGGCGGCGCAGCATTTCGGGCGCTTCT
>CBDUCE010000178.1:0-6455 GCA_965365575.1 uncultured Gammaproteobacteria bacterium | reverse complement strand
GGCAGCATGCACAACCTCAACCTGCCCGGCCGCGGCGTGAACATGGGCGACGGCTGGGAAACGGCGCGCCGGCGCGGGCCGGGCAACGACTGGGTGATCGCCGCACTCGGCAGGCACGGCATCGTCGAACGGGTGGAGGTCGATACCGCGCACTTCAAGGGCAACTACCCGGACCGTGTATCGGTCGAGGCGGCGCTGTTCGACAGCCACGACGCAGCGAGGCCGGACAGTGAGCGCTGGCAGACCCTGCTGCCGGAATCGAAGCTCGCGATGGACCAGCAGCATTACTTCGAGGCAGAACTCGCGAATCTCGGCGCGGTCAGCCACGTGCGCATGTCGATCTATCCTGACGGTGGCGTGAGCCGGCTGCGCATATTCGGTCGCGTCGCCGCGGGTGAGGGTTCGTGAGCGACCACGCACTCAAGCCGCTGCCGCTGACCCGCGAGCGCTTTCAGCCTTTCGGTGAGGTCATCGAAGTCCGCCGTGCGCAGCGCGAAGCCATGAACGCGGCGCGTTTCGAACGTTTCGACGATCTGTGCAGCGTGGATCCCGGTCCCGACGGCCGGGTCTGCGTGAGCGTTGCCCGATGCCGCAGCGCGACGAGCTTGCCTTACCGTTTCGACGTCGTGGAGCGCCATCCGCTCGGCAGCCAGGCGTTCGTGCCGCTGGCCCCGACGCGATTCGTGGTGGTCGTTGCACCTGCGGGAGAAAGTGTCGAACCGGGTGATCTGCAGGCGTTCGTCACCGACGGCCGGCAGGGCGTCAATTACCGCCGCGGCACCTGGCACATGCCGCTCATCGCGTTCGAGACCGGGCAGGAGTTTCTCGTCATCGATCGGGCGGGCGACGCGCCGAACTGCGACGAACACACGCTGGACGACAGCGTGCTACTGCTGGAGCCCTGACGGCATGCGCACGGCATTCCGCGGTTCCGTTTTTCACTGCATCGCCGATCCCGGCGAGCAGGACACGGAAGAAGCCATCGTCTATTTCGAGGACGGCATACTCGTCGTCGAGGACGGTTGCGTGGCCGGGCTCGGCAAAGCCGATGACATCATCGGGTCGCTGTCCGAAGACACGCGCATCGAGGACCTTTCCGGCCAGCTCATCGTGCCGGGCTTCATCGACTGTCATGTGCACTATCCGCAGCTGGACGTCATCGCGTCATACGGTGAGGAGCTGCTGGACTGGCTGCACCGGTACGCGTTTCCGAGCGAGATGCGGTTCGAGGATGAGGCATACGCTCGCCGGGTTGCCGCCCTGTTCGTCGACGAACTCCTGAAAAACGGTACCACCACGGCGCTGGTATTCGGCACCGTGCACGCGCACTCGGCCGACGCTGTTTTCGAGGTGGCCGCCGCCAGGAACATGCGCCTGATCGCGGGCAAGGTGCTCATGGACTCCAATTGCCCCGAAGCGCTGCGCGACAGCGCGGCGACGGGCTACGAGCACAGCAGGCAGCTCATCGAGCGCTGGCACGGCAAGGGCCGGCTCGGCTACGCCATCACCCCGCGCTTCGCGTTGACGTCGAGCGAAGCGCAACTCGAGGCCGCAGGGCGGCTCGCTGCCGAATACCCGGACGTCTGGGTGCACACCCACCTTGCCGAAAATCACGACGAAGTTGAGCAGATCGCGCGCCTGTTTCCGTGGAGCTCGAACTATCTCGACGTCTACGACCGCTTCGGCCTGGTGCGCGAGCGGTCGGTGTTTGCCCATTGCCTGCACCTGCAGGACGAGGAATGCCGGCTCATGGCAGGCAGCGGTGCGGCGGCGGCGCATTGCCCGACGTCGAACATGTTTCTCGGCAGTGGCCTGTTCGATCTGCGCCGGCTGCGCGAGCTGCAGGTTCGCGTCGGTCTCGGTACCGACGTCGGCGGCGGCACGAGCCTGTCATTGCTGAAGACGATGCGCGAGGCCTACAAGGTCCTGCACCTGCAGCAGCAGCCGTTACCGCCCGGCCGGGCCCTTTACCTCGCGACACTCGGGGCGGCGGAAGCCCTGTATCTCGACGACCGGATCGGTAATTTCGACGTGGGCAAGGAGGCCGACTTCGTCGTGCTGGATCCGCGCGGCACGTCGATCAGCGCGCACAGGACCGCGCTGGCTTCTTCGCTCGGCGAATTGCTGTTCGCGCTCATCGTGCTCGGCGACGATCGCAATGTCGCGGCAACCTACCTGCAGGGCTCTCGTGCCTAATCAATGCAGCGCCTGTCGAATCGCTTCAATAACCTTTCCCGGTCTTCCGCGGCCCGGAAGAACTGCTCCAGGTAACCCACGCGGCGCTCCTTGTCCTTGTCGCTGAGCACGGGCAAAGACCGTATGAGTGCGTTTATCTCCTGCTGCTTCGACACGATCTCCTCGAGCGCCTGCTCCACGTACTCGCTGTTCGTGCAAAACCCGCGGTAGCGCCGCTGCGTGACGCTGTCGAGGCGTAGTTCGGGGGGCGGGAATGCGTACGGCGCGTCCACGAAACCGGAAAGATCGAAGTCGTAAGGAACGTAGAGAATATCCGTATCGGTTTCGATGAGCGTGCCGTTGTGGCAGCAGGCTTTCTCGCCGTGCGGCCTGACCAGCGACCAGTCGAGGTTGCCGATGAGGTACTGGAAAACGTAAACCAGCGCCATCTGATTTGCATCGAGCCAGCTCAGCGATACTTCCGGCAGCTCAGATTCCTGTCCGCCGAGGCGTGCGGCCAGTTGTTCCGGGGGTTCCAGCAAGAATGCATGGAGACGGGTGTTTGCGCCATTCCCGCTGGTGTCCGTAAACGTCATCCGCAGCAGGCGTACCCGGTAGCTCGCGGGCGTCAGCAGGTTGAGCAGGCGATAAACGGCGTATTCCTCGAGGAGATTTTTCTCCGCGCGTTCCGAGGTGTGGCAGGGTACGACGAGCTTGAGCTTGTCCTGTTCCGCAAAGACGGTGCTTCCGACCTCGCTCTTCCTGAAGTTCAGCCGCAGCGGCAGGAAGTCGCAGACGTGCAGTCGGCTCTTGCCGCGCAGGCGGACCTTGATCGCGTGTTCGGCGCCCTCGGCGCGTAGCACGAAAGGCAGTTGCTCGCGGCTTTCTGCCCGGTCCATCAGTTCACCCAGCGGGCCTTCGAGCGTGGCGTCCAGGACCGACGAATCTTCGAAGAGCGGTGCCGGGAACACGGTCGGCGCCGCCAGCAGGGTGGCCATAATCAGGATGATTCGAACGGCAGGCATCCGGGCATGTTGCCGACCGGGCGGGGGCGCTGCAATATGCGGCCATGCCGGAGGAGCTTCCAACTTATTACTATCACTCCCATTTCCTCGAGATGATCAGGTTCGTCGAGGCGCATTACGGTCACGTGCTGCTCGACAACCATAACGCGTTCATACGGGACTTCGACCGCCTCCCCGGCGACGCGCAGCGACTCTACGTACGGCTGGTAAACCGCAAGGGCAACGTCTTCGCCACCCATCGCCTGAAGTACCCCGAACTGGGCGAGACGGCGCCGCTCGTGGCGATACTGCGCGAACATGGCTGGCTGGAGTCGCCGTCCGCCGCGCATTTCGACGAGCTGCTGGGGTTCCTTACAAGAGCCGAGCTGTATGAAGTGCTGGCAGCGATGTTCGTCGGTCTGCGCAGTTCCATGAAGAAGGCGGAGTTCGTCGAGTTTGCCAGGGCGAATTGCACGCCCGAAGAATTCGTAAGCCGGGCCGACCTGTCGCGGCTTGTCGTACAGAGCCGCGCACAGGAAGTGGACTTCCTGTTGTTCCTGTATTTCGGCCGCCTGCAGGATGGCCTGGCGCGGTTTACGATGCGGGACCTCGGAATCGTCAGGACACATAACTTTCGCGAGACCTTCGAGCCGCGCTTTGCGGATCGCGAGGCAGCGCTCGAGCACTACTTTTTTGAAACGCGCCTCGCGCGGTTGCGCTCGGCTTCCGAGCGAACGGTGGAAGAGCTCATAGACCAGGCTTGCGAGTGGCCCGAGCCCGTCAGTCCGGGCGCTGCGGCGCTGCGCGACAAGCTCGCCTACCGGCTCGGGCGGATCGCCGAAAAAGCGGGTGATACCTATGCCGCGCTGCGGCTGTTCCAGGCCGGGGAGTCGGCGAAGTGCACGGAACGCTGCGTGCGGATGCTGTTCGCAAGCGGCCAGAAGGACGAGGCCAGGCGTTATCTCGAGAAATGCATCGACGATCCCGGCAGCGACGAGGAATGGCTGTTCGCGAGGGACCTGTACGAGCGCAAGTTCGGCAGCAAACGGACCTCCGCCGTCACCGATGTTCTGCGCGCCGCAACGACGATCGACATCGACGAAGCGCAAAGCGGTTCACCCGAGCGTGCCGTCGCCGGCCATTTCGAGAAAGAGGGCCAGCGCGCGTTCCGTGTCGAGAACGCGCTGTGGCGGACCTTCTTCGGACTCTATTTCTGGGACGAACTGTTTGCGGGCGACGAGGCCGACCTGCATTCGCCGTTCGAGTTTGTGCCGCGAAACCTGACCACGGGCACCTTCTATGACGACAATCGCGCCGCTATCGACCGCAAACTGGCGATGCTCGACGAACCAAAAGCGGTGATTCGCGAATTACTGCGCGCCAGCACGGCGAATTACGGCACACCCAACGGCGTGTTCCGCTGGCGCCGAAGCATCATCGACGCGCTGTTCGCGCTGCTGGAGCAGGAGCGCGGAGCACCATTGAGGCAGGTGCTCATGCGGTTCTGCCGGGATTACGAGGGCTCCCGCTACGGCTATCCGGACCTGCTCGTGCTCGACGACGAGGGTGCGCGCTTCGTCGAGGTGAAAACCGAGGGCGACCAGCTGCGGCGCAACCAGCTGCTGCGCATCGAACAGCTGCGTTCTGCCGGCTTGCGTGCCGACGTCGTGCGAATTCGCTGGACGCTCGACCCGGGGCAGGAATACGTCGTTGTCGACGTGGAGACGACCGGCGGGCGAGGTGAGAGTCACCGGGTTACCGAAATCGGGGCGGTCAAGCTCAGGGACGGCGAAATCGTGGGGCGTTTTTCGACGCTTCTGAATCCGCAGCGCACGATTCCGCCGGGCATTACGCGGTTGACCGGCATTACGCCCGCCATGGTCGAGGACGCACCGTATTTCTCCGACATCGCGGACGAATTCGAGGAATTCATGCAGGGGGCCATCTTCGTCGCGCATAACGTGGAATTCGATTACGGCTTCATCGCGCGGGAGTTTGGCCGGCTCGGCCGCAAGTTCAGGTATCCGCGCTTGTGCACCTGTGCCACGATGCGTCGGCTGTATCCGGGGCGGCGCTCTTACAGCCTCGCGGCGCTGACGGAGGCCTGGGACATACCGCTCAGAAATCATCACCGCGCGTTGTGCGATGCCGAGGCGGCGGCTCAGCTGCTGCTGATCATCAATGAGAAACGCGGCGAGTTGCTGGCGCAACATAGCGCTGCGCCGCGTGCGGCGATACGGTAGCATCGCCGGCAATCGATCATCGACAGGGGACGGGCTTTGCTGACTCCAAGATTTACGACGCTGGTTCTCGTGCTACTGGCCGCCGGCTGTACCGCGGTCACGGTGAACCTTCCGCCGATCACCGAGACTCCGACGGACGAACGGCATAACGGCAAGGTCGTGTGGCATGACCTGCTGACCAATACGCCGGAAGCGTCACGGCGTTTCTACGGCGAGCTGTTCGGCTGGGAGTTCGAAGAGCCCCGGGTGTTCGTCGGTGTGGGCAGCGGCGAGTCCTATATGCTGATTCGCCACAACGGCGAGCTGATCGGCGGAATGGTCGACACCAATGCGCTGGGCAAGACGGAGAATATCTCGCAGTGGATTACGACGATCTCGGTCGCCGACATCGATGCCGCTGTCGAGCGTGTTGCCGGCGCTGGCGGCAAGGTCGTCAATGCGCCCGAGTCGATCGGGGAGCGCGGACGCATGGCCGTGATCGAGGATTCGACGGGCGCACTGTTCGCGATGATCCAGACGAAGCAAGGCGATCCGGCGGACAGCGAATCCAGGCACAACGGCTGGCTGTGGGACGAACTCTGGACCAGCGACGTGGATAGCGCTACCGGCTTTTACCGGGCCGTGTTCGGTTTTCAGCACAAGGATCACAGGATCGAGGACGCGGACAGGGATTACCGGGTTCTGCGGTATGCAGACAAGCCGCGGGCCGGTGTTCTGAAAAACCCGTTCGAGGGTGAAAGGCCGGTCTGGGTCAATTACATTCGTGTCGAGGACCCTTCCGCGGTAACCGCGAAGGTCGAGGCACTGGGCGGTCGCGTACTCGTCGAGGCGCAGGCGCGGCCCATTGGCGGCGAGGTTGCTTTCATAGCCGGCCCCTCCGGCGCGGGCGTCGCGCTGCAGACCTGGCCACTTGACTGAGGAGACTGCGATGCAACTTTCAAGAATCAGGCGAGTGGCGGGATTGTCCGCGCTCCTGGCACTGTGTTCCCTGCTGGCGTCGTGCGAGCCGCCGGCCGTATACGGCAGCATCGGT
>CBDUCE010000177.1:0-6483 GCA_965365575.1 uncultured Gammaproteobacteria bacterium | reverse complement strand
CGAGCAGCCCGCGCCGGACTTCGCCGAAATCGAGAATCTGGCGCATGATCGAACTCGCGATCTCCGTCGGCACCGCAAAACCGATTCCGACGTTGCCGCCCGTGCGGCTGATGATCGCCGAATTGATACCAACCAGCTCGCCGCGCAAATTCACGAGCGCGCCGCCAGAGTTTCCGGGGTTGATGGAGGCGTCGGTCTGGATGAAGTCCTCGTAGCCGTCGCGGCTGATGCCACTGCGGCCCAATGCGCTGACGATTCCGGAAGTCACCGTGTGGCCGAGGCCGAACGGGTTGCCGATGGCAAGCACGAAGTCCCCCACGCGGACACGTTCCGAATCGCCGATCGGCATGTCGGTCAGCCCGCGGGCGTCAACCTTGATGACCGCGATGTCGGTAGCGGCATCCGAGCCGACGATCTCCGCGTCGAACACTTCGCCGTCCATCGTCGAGATCTGGATCTGGTCTGCCCGGTCCACCACGTGGTGGTTCGTCAGGATGTAGCCGTTTTCAGCGTCGACGATGACCCCGGACCCGGCGCTGGCAACCTCGCGTTGTCCGCCGCCGGGGATATCGGGCAAACCGAAAAAGCGGCGAAATGCCTCATCGCCGAAATGCCCGCCCGCGGTGACGGTCTGGCTTACACGGATGTTGACTACCGCCGGTGATACCCTCTCCACGAGAGGCGCCAGGCTTGGCAGTTCCTCGTCATTGACCATAGCCGGCAGAGCCGCCCACGTTGCGGCAGACAGCACCAACAGCACGCTGGCGGCTGGAATTCGGAAGTTACTCATCATTTATCGCTTGCCTCGAGCTTAAACACGCCGCATTAAACGTTACGGCACAACGGCTGAATCGCCGATGAACACGGAATTATAGGCCTAATGGCGTCGACACCACCAAGGTCCTTTAGTTCCGCCGGGCTTTATTGCTGTGTGATGCGCGGGCGCGACCAACGGTCGCGCCCGTCGCGCGGGACATCAGGCTGCGTGCACTTCGATACGGCGTGCCTGCACTTGCGGCTGCTTCGGAATCGAGACTTCCAGGATGCCGTTGCGGCACTGCGCCTTGATGTTCTCGGCATCCGCCGTGTCCGGCAGGGAGAAGCGGCGGAAGAAGCGGCCGCTGACGCGTTCCATGCGCTGCAGCCCGGCATCCTCGCTGCGCGATTCCTGGACCCGCTGGCCGGCAATGCTCAGCACGCCTGCGTCCATGCTGACCTCGATGTCAGCCGGATCGACACCCGGCACGTCCGCGCGCAACAGGAAACGCTCCTTCTCTTCGACAATATCGACTGCCGGGATCCAGTCCGTCACGGCAGCTTCGCTGTCGCTGGCCGGTATATGGCGAGCGGCGAGCCGGTCGAGGTCCCGGTGCAGCATGTCCACGAGACCCCAGGGTTCAAATCGTGTCAGGTTCATGGTGATTGACTCCTTGAGTTACTGTTGAGCGCATATCTGAGGGCTCGCGGGGGCAATTCAAGGCGTGGGGAAGGCCGTTTTCACGCGCCTAACTACCTGTTTTGCAACGCTGGTTTACTTCACTTAATGGCACTATATGTAGTGGCGCAGCGATTTTGCAAAAGAGCCGTTTTTTTTTGTGTTTTTTTAATGTTAAGAATTCGATAGTTAATATAAGTGATTGTTTTAGAAATGATAAAACCCCAGCAAAAAAATCGTCCAAACGCTTGACAGAGGCCCGCTACGGGCATAATCTTGTGCCTAGTCGAACACAACATCTTGTGTTCAATCAACGAGGGTCCTGAGGCCACCTCTGACGCTCGCCGCCAAAAAACAGACAAGCGGCGAGGGGGCATCTATTCCCTCGCATAGTTGGGGCACTACACAGTTTCGGGGTCTCCGAAGGTAGTTAAGGGGAGTATTTCTGCCAATGAAGTCTGCCGTTCATCTGGATGCGCACACGGTCGCCGATATCGAATTTCAGCCAGCATCACTCGACATTTGGGACGCCAAGTACCGGCTCAACGCAAAAGACGGGACGAAGCTCGACGAGACGATCGACGACACTTACAAGAGAGTTGCGAAAGCGCTTGCGAACGTCGAGCCTGAGTCCAAGCAGGAACATTATTTCAACGAATTCCTGTGGGCGTTGAGAAGTGGCGCTATACCTGCAGGGCGCATCATGTCGAACGCCGGCGCGCTGGAACACAAGCCGGCCACGTCCACGATCAACTGCACGGTATCCGGTACCGTCGGCGATTCGATGGACAACATCCTCAACAAGGTGCACGAAGCCGGTCTGACGCTGAAGGCCGGTTGCGGCATCGGCTACGAATTCTCGACACTGCGGCCGAAGGGCGCTTACGTCACCGGAGCAGGAGCCTACACGTCCGGCCCTCTGTCCTTCATGGACATCTACGACAAGATGTGTTTCACCGTGTCGTCGGCGGGCGGGCGCCGCGGCGCGCAGATGGGCACCTTCGATATCGGCCACCCCGACGTCATGGACTTCATTCGTGCCAAGCGCGAGGACGGCCGTCTGCGGCAGTTCAATCTGTCGCTGCTCGTCACCGACGAGTTCATGCAGGCCGTTGTCAACGATGACGACTGGCGACTCGCGTTCCCGGTCACGCAGAAGGAAGTCGAGCAGGACGACCTCGACGTCAGCGACGAGAAGCAATTCGTCTGGCGGGAATGGCCGGAAGCGGGCAATTACGTGTCCAATCCGGAGGGTCTCGTTGCCTGCAAGATATACAAGACATTGCCGGCACGGCGGGTATGGGATGTCATCATGGCGTCAACCTACGATTTCGCCGAGCCCGGGTTCGTGTTGATCGACAAGGTCAACGAGATGAACAACAACTGGTTCTGCGAGAATATCCGCGCAACCAATCCCTGCGGTGAGCAGCCGTTGCCGCCCTATGGTTCCTGCCTGCTGGGTTCCGTCAACCTGACTCGTTTCGTGGTCGACGCGTTCACCGAGGACGCGCGCTTCGACTGGGAGGCGTTCCGCAAGGTCGTCAAGGTCTTCACGCGGATGCTCGACAACGTTGTCGAGATCAACGGCCTGCCGCTGCCGCAGCAGCGCAACGAGATTCAGCGTAAACGGCGACACGGCATGGGATTCCTCGGGCTGGGCTCGACGATTACGATGCTGCGCATGAAATACGGTGACGAGCGGGCCGTGCAGTTCACGGAAGACGTGGCGCGCGAACTGGCGATAGCCGGCTGGGAAGAGGGCCTGGAGCTGGCGAAGGAGAAGGGCCCCGCACCGATCATGACCGAGCAGTTCGAAGTAACGGAAGAGATGCTCGCACGACGCCCTGAAATGCGCGGCGACGGGTTCCAGGCTGGCGACAAGGTTCCCGGGCGCATCCTTCATGCCCGCTACAGCCACTATATGCAGCGCGTGGCGGCAGAAGCGCCGGAACTCGTGAAGGAATTGGCCGACGTCGGTGCGCGATTCACGCACCATAGCTCGATTGCACCGACCGGTACGATTTCGCTGTCGCTGGCCAACAATGCCTCGAACGGAATCGAGCCGAGCTTTGCGCATCATTACTTCCGCAACGTGATACGCCAGGGCAAGAAGACCAAGGAAAAGGTCGACGTGTTCTCGTTCGAACTGCTCGCGTATCGCGAACTGGTGGACAAGGAAGCGATGCCGCCGGGCGCCCAGGGCGCGGACGCGAACAACAGCCTGCCCGATTACTTCATCACCGCCGAAGACATTTCGCCGACCGAGCACGTCGATATCCAGGCGGCGGCGCAGAAGTGGATCGATTCTTCCATCTCGAAGACGGCGAACGTACCGACCGATTACGCGTACGACGACTTCAAGGATATCTACCTGTATGCCTACAAGCAGGGGTTGAAGGGCTGCACGACGTTCCGCTTCAACCCGGAAGCGTTCCAGGGCGTGCTGGTGAAAGAGAAAGACCTCAAGAACACGGTCTATGAGTTTACGCTTGAAGACGGTTCGACGGTCGAGCTCAAGGGCGACGAAGAGATCGAGTACGACGGTGAAACGCATACCGCGGCCAATCTCTTTGACGCGCTCAAGGAAGGCTATTACGGAAAATTTTGAAACAGGTTGCAGCGAGCAGCGTCTGTTGAGGAAGCCAGAGAATGAAGATTGAAAAGAAAATCGTCGGTTACGCGGTAAAGAAGCCGGAACCGGAAGAGAAGAACGAGCGCCCCGAGCTGCGCCGCGAGGGCGGCGCAGGCAACCGCGCCGAAGTGATCCGGATGCACGAGAAGCTCGAGCGTCCCGAGGTGCTCATCGGGTCGACATACAAGGTCAAGACGCCGGTGTCCGATCACGCCATGTACGTAACCGTCAATGACATCATCCTCAACGAAGGCACGGAACACGAGAAGCGCCGGCCGTTCGAGATATTCATCAACTCCAAGAACCTCGACCACTACCAGTGGATCGTAGCGCTGACGCGGATCATCTCGGCCGTATTCCGCAAGGGCGGCGACGTCGCGTTCCTCGTCGACGAACTCAAGGCCGTCTTTGATCCCCGCGGCGGCTACTGGCAGCCGGGCGGCAAGTACATGCCGTCCATCATCGCGGAGCTGGGCTACATCGTCGAAAAGCACCTGATCTCCATCGGGCTGATGGCGGGCCAGGAACTCGACGAAGGTCAGCAGAAGCTGATCGCGGAGAAGCGTGCCGCGTTCGAGGAATCGAGAAAGCAACAGGATGCTTTCTCCAAGAGCGAATATCCGGAGGGCGCGCAGCTCTGCAACAAGTGCAGCACCGCGGCTGTCATCATGATGGACGGGTGTATGACGTGTCTTTCCTGCGGCGACTCCAAGTGCGGCTGAGCCTGTCTCGGCCGGCGTGATACGGCGTCAAAAGGCCTGGGAAAATTGCTCATGTACGCGACTGTACACAGCGCATTTTCCCAGGCCTTTTTCCTTGTCTCCCATCCGCCTGAGACAGGCGCAGGCTCCTGAACCAGCTGTGTCAGCGTGTCGCGCGTGGTAAATTCTCGCCGTGACCCTATCGATACCTGATTTCTCCAAGACGCGCGTCGTCGTCGCCGGCGACGTGATGCTCGACCAGTACCTGTTCGGGGCGACAAGCCGCATTTCCCCTGAGGCGCCCGTGCCCGTCGTGCACGTGCAAAAGACGGACGACCGTCCGGGTGGGGCCGCAAACGTCGCCGTGAACCTCGCGTCGCTGGGCGTCAAAACCCAACTGATCGGCGTGGTTGGCAATGATGCTGCGGCGAATGCGCTCGAGAACCTGCTGACAGCCAACGGAATCGACTGCGATTTTGCCCGGGTAAGTGATCGTCCGACGATTACAAAGATGCGTGTGCAAAGCCGCGGCCAGCAGCTCATCCGGCTCGACCAGGAAAACGCAACGGAACTCAGGGACAGCGCGCTGGCCAATTCGGTCGGCGAGGCTGTGGTGGGCGCCGGTGCCGTGGTGCTCTCGGACTACGGCAAAGGTGCATTGACCGACGTCGGCAAAATGATCCAGCTGTGCCGGGAGGCGGGCGTGCCCGTGCTGGTCGACCCCAAGGGGCGTGATTTCGAAAAGTACCGCGGCGCGACGCTGTTGACGCCGAACGAGGGCGAATTCGAGGCTGTAGTGGGACATTGCGCGAGCGATGCGGAGCTCGTGACACGGGGTTGGCAAATGGTCGAGGATCTCGAGTTGACGGCGCTGCTGGTTACGCGCAGCGAAAAGGGCATGATGTTGCTCGAAGCCGGCAACGAACCGCTGTTCCTGTCGACCCAGGCGCGCGAGGTTTACGACGTTACCGGTGCCGGCGATACCGTCATCGCAACGCTGGCCGGAGCGCTCGCCAGCGGCCAGTCTATGGCCGCGGCGTCGGCGCTGGCGAATATCGCGGCGGGCCTCGTGGTTCGCAAGATCGGTGTGGCAACGGTGACGCCGGGCGAGATACAGGTTGCCCTGCACCAGCGCGGCCAGGGCGGCCGTGGGTTTGTTTCCCCGGACGAACTCCAGGTTGTCGTCGGCGAAGCGCGTGCGCGCAAGGAGCGCATCGTCATGACGAACGGTTGCTTCGATATTTTGCATGCCGGCCACGTGGCTTATCTCGAGGAGGCGAAGAGTCTCGGTGACCGGTTGATCGTCGCGGTCAATGACGACGATTCGGTGCGGCGGCTCAAGGGCGCGTCGCGCCCCATCAATGCACTGGAAGATCGCATGCTGGTGTTGGCCGGGCTCGCGGCCGTCGACTGGGTGGTGCCGTTTGCCGGCGACACGCCCGCGGCGTTGATTGCCGCCGTGCTGCCCGACGTACTCGTGAAGGGCGGCGACTATCGCCCCGAGGAGATCGCGGGCGGCAGGGAAGTCCTCGATAACGGCGGCGAGGTCCGCGTACTGAGCTTTCGCGATGGTCATTCCACCAGCCGCATCATCGAAAAGCTCGGCGGCTGAGCGCGCCGGCGCATTGCGGTTACGGCGTGCGATTCCTTTACAACCTGCTGACCTATCTGCTGTACCTGCCGTACGGCGGCTATTGGCTGATACGCGGCATCGC
>CBDUCE010000176.1:0-6508 GCA_965365575.1 uncultured Gammaproteobacteria bacterium | reverse complement strand
AATAATGTCACTACAAGCAATGACCTACCTGGTTGTCGGAATGACCTTCGCGCTCTATATCGGCATCGCGATCTGGTCACGAGCCGCATCAACCAAGGATTTTTACGTCGCAGGCAGTCACGTCCATCCCGTGGCAAACGGTATGGCAACGGCGGCCGACTGGATGTCCGCCGCATCGTTCATTTCGATGGCCGGCCTTATCGCGTTCATGGGCTACGGCGGTTCCGTGTTCCTCATGGGCTGGACCGGCGGCTACGTCCTCCTCGCCATGTTGCTCGCACCGTACCTGCGCAAGTTCGGCAAGTTCACGGTTCCCGAGTTCATCGGTGATCGCTACTACTCGAAGACCGCCCGCATCGTGGCCGTTATCTGCCTCATCATCGCGTCGGTAACCTACGTTATCGGCCAGATGAAGGGCATCGGCGTCGCGTTCTCGCGCTTCCTCGAGGTCGACTATAACGTCGGCCTGGTGATCGGCATGGGCATCGTCTTCGTGTACGCGGTACTCGGCGGCATGAAGGGCATTACCTACACGCAGATCGCACAGTACTGCGTGTTGATCTTTGCCTACACGATCCCGGCGATCTTCATTTCCATGCAGCTCACGGGCATGCCGATCCCGCAGCTCGGCCTCGGTTCGACGATGGCGGGAAGCGAAGTCTACCTGCTCGATCGCCTCGACATGGTTCTGACGGACCTCGGATTCGCGGAATACACTACCCAGGCGCGATTAAGTTATCTCAACATGTTCGTGTATACGATGTCGCTGATGATCGGCACCGCGGGCCTGCCGCACGTCATCATTCGCTTCTTCACGGTACCGAAAGTGAAGGACGCTCGCAGTTCGGCCGGTTGGGCGCTGGTATTCATCGCCATCCTCTACACGACCGCACCGGGCGTTGCCGCGATGGCTCGTCTGAACCTCATCGAGACGATCAACCAGCCTGACGGCACCCAGCTCGTCTACGCCGAGCGGCCCACCTGGATCAAGAAGTGGGAAGAGACCGGTCTGCTCGCGTTCGAAGACAAGAACGGTGACGGCAGGATCGTCTACGCGGCGGATCCGGAGGTCAACGAGGCGGTCAATATCGACCGAGATATCATGGTACTGGCGAATCCGGAGATCGCAGGATTGCCGAACTGGGTTATCGCGCTCGTCGCGGCCGGCGGCCTTGCGGCTGCACTATCGACCGCGGCAGGACTACTGCTCGCGATATCCTCGGCGATATCACATGATCTTCTCAAGGGCGTGTTCACACCGGATATCACCGAGCAGCAGGAACTGCTGGCCAGTCGCGTGGCGATGGCCTTTGCAATCCTGGTGGCCGGTTATCTGGGCTTCAACCCGCCGGACTTCGCCGCGGGCACCGTGGCCCTGGCATTCGGCCTGGCGGCATCCTCGATCTTCCCGGCATTGATGATGGGCATCTTCAACAAGAACATGAACAAGGAAGGTGCGATCGCAGGTATGGTTGCCGGTCTCGGCGTGACGCTCCTGTACGTATTCCAGCACAAGGGCATCATGTTCATCGCCAGCACGGCGTTCCTCGGCGACATGCCGGAGAACTGGTTCCTCGGTATCGAGCCGAACGCATTCGGAGCCATCGGTGCCGTGATCAACTTCGCGGTTGCCTATGGCGTATCGAAGGTTACGGCGCCGCCGCCGGAACACATCCAGCACATCGTGGAGGACATCCGCGTGCCGCATGGTGCCGGCGAAGCAATCAGTCACTGAGATTCAATCTCGGCCTGAGAAAAGGGGGCAGCAATGCCCCCTTTTTTTTGCGCTACTATAGGAACCATGTGGAAGAACATGCATGTGGCCATCGCGTTGATCGTAGCGCCGATTCTCGCGATCCTGGCCTGGTTCGCGGTTGGCCAGATCGCCGGTGAGAAAGCCCTTGTGGCGGAGCCGGGCTCTGCGTATCCCCTGGTGGCCCGGTCAAATTGCCGCTGGGAAAGCGGTGAGTGCGAACTGCACAACAACGACCTCGAGATCAGCATCGTGCCGCTGGAGCTCGGCGCGCAGTACACGAAGCTCTCGCTGGATTCGGAGTTCGCGCTGGAACAGGCGACGCTCGCGCTGCTCGTGAACGGTAACGAAGTCGCGGCGTCGGCCGAGCATGACACGTCGCCCGATGCCGCGGCGCAGATGACCGTGACCATACCGGCCTTCGCTGACGCGGAGGCCATGCTGCGGGTTGCGGTCACGGTTCAGGACTCGCTGTATTTTGCCGAGGTGCCGGTCGTATTCATGCGCCCGGAAGAGCCACGGTTCACTCGCTAGCGGCCAGTCTGGCGCAGCGTGACAGGCACGTGACAAGCTACGACGAGACACTTTCTTCCGAGCACCTCCACATCGCGCTGGAGGCGGCACGTGTCGCGGCGAAGATCAGCCGCGATTACTATGCCGGCAATTTCACGGTCGAAATCAAAGCGGACATGACCCCCGTGACGCAGGCAGACGTCGAGTGCGAGGCAGCGATACGCGACGTCATTCTCGGGCGCTTCCCCGATCACGGCATTTACGGCGAGGAGATGGGGCGGACGCAAGGCGATGCCGAGTACCTCTGGCTCGTCGACCCCATCGACGGCACCAAGGGTTTTGTACGGCAATACCCTTTCTTCTCCACGCAGATCGCGCTGATGCACAATGGCGAGATCGTGCTGGGCGTTTCCAGCGGCACGATGATGCAGGAACTGGCCTGGGCGGAAAAAGGCATAGGGGCTTACCTGAAAGGCAAACGGGTCGAGGTCAGCCGTATCGACGATCCACGCCAGGCTGCCGTATCCACGGGCAACCTGAAGTCACTCGCGACGAGTGATGGCTGGGACAAACTGGGCGAGATCGTCGCGGCAGCCGACCGCATCCGGGGCTACGGCGATTTCTACCACTACCACCTGCTCGCGGCAGGCAAGATCGAGGCGGTGATCGAGTCGGACGTCAACATACTCGATATTGCGGCGCTGTCGGTGCTGGTGACGGAAGCGGGCGGCGTATTCACGGATCTCAACGGCAATCCGCCCGGGCTCGAGACACGGTCCGTACTCGCCGCGAATCCCGCGCTGCATGCCTATTACCTCGATCTCTTGCAGGGGTACGTCGCCTGACCGGCGAGTCAGGGCGGCCCGCCGCCTGCAACAAAAAGCCTCCCCTCCCGCCAGCTCACGGCCTCCATCGGCGTTTCGAACAGTGCCTCGAGCCGCTCCTCGTCCAGCACCTCGCCGGTCGCTCCGAATTCCCAGCGCCCATCGCCGAATAACAGCAGGCAGCGATCGGCGACACGCGCGGCGAGATTGACGTCGTGCAGGCTCGCGATCACACCGGCGCCACTATTGGCCGCCTGCCGGAAAATGCGCAGCGTGTCGACCTGGTGCTGTGGATCCAGGTGGTTGGTGGGTTCATCGAGCAGGTAGACCCCGGGCGCCTGCGTCAGGATCTGGGCGACAGCGAGACGGCGGCGCTCGCCGCCCGATAGCGACAGCACGTCGCGATCCGCGAGATCCGCGATGCCGACCATCGCAAGCGCCCCGCGCGCAAGTTCGTAGTCCTGCGGCGATTCCCAGCGCAGACGTCCGATATGTGGATGCCGGCCGACGAGCGCGGTATCCAGCACGCTGGCAGGAAATATATCGTCGGTGTCCTGCGGCAGCAGCGCCAGCCGCTTCGCGACTTGCTGCCTCGGCAGCGCGCCCATTGCGTCGCCGCCCAGGCGGATGGTACCTGCATCGGGCGGACGCAGCCCTGCGAGCGTGAGCAGGGACAGTGTCTTGCCGCTGCCGTTACGGCCGAGAACGGCAATGAACTCGCCGCGGGCGAGGGTCATGTCGAGCGCATCGACCAGCACGCGTCCGGGCACCCTGACGCGAAGCCCCGATACGTCGAGCAGAGTAGTGTTCTTGCCGGGCATCCCGAGAGCCTAGCCCAGCGGCCGCGGCAGAGGAAGCGCCGCTCTATTCCAGCAGGCGAATTTCCCTTGCCGTCAGCGGACCGATGACGACGTGGCCGAGATTTCGAGGCTCCATCACGTCGTCGGCCGCGACGGCAATCCGCCCGCCCATGATTTCCGCCTTCGTCTGTGGATAGAGCGGCGAGCGGTCCGGCTCCGCGAGGCCGTGCGGCGCCAGCGGAATGCCGGTTGCAAGTTCGTACTTGTCCGTGGCGCCAAGCGTGTGCAGGAATTCGTGGGCGATGACCACGTTGTTCCTGCCGGCGTACTTGCGGCTCGAATAGGCATTGACAACGCCGAACATGCCTTTTTGCACACCGACCGAATTCTCGAGCCTGAGGGTCTTTTGCGGGCTGTGGTAGCGCACGAAGATGCGCACGTCCGGATTGATACGGTCCTGGTCGTCGGTTACATCGCTTACCCACCACCGCATCTTCAGCGACCAGAGCATGATGTCGAGCATGCTGCCGGCATCGCCTATCACCGGCGGTTGCTCCCGGATCGACTCACCCAGTTCGATGCGAACCGGTCGGGCCAGGCCGCGGTCGTAACGCTGCACTTCCCGGGCAAGGAATTCCTCGATGCCCGCAAACGTAGCGACGCTCAAGCCGTCGATGTAGTTCTCGCTCGCGTCGCTGCTGTCGCCGTTGATCGGATAGATCTTCACCCACAAGCTGTTGTTCCAGTCCGTACTGCGCCGCTCGCTGAGCCAGCTCCCCACGGCAACCATGAACAGGACGAAAAGGAGGATCGTGATACGGACGGCTTTAAACATGGATATCAGGCAGGAGACCGGATGCAGGCTGAATTAGGCCACAGCACACGCAGAAACACCGCAAAACAGGTCGCAATTCGGCGCAATCGAACCCCCGGGCGTCAGAGTTCGGGTGGCCGCCGCGCGAGGCTCGCCTGCTCGAAGGCATAGGCCATTTCGATGAGATTCTTTTCCGTGAACGCGCGGCCGATGAACGACAGCCCTATCGGCAGTCCGGCGACGAATCCGGCCGGCACGGTAATGTTCGGAAATCCGGACACGGCCGCGAACGACGAACTGCCGATCCGGTAGTTGTCGCCGTTTACATGGTCCGTCATCCAGGCGGGCCCGTTCGTCGGCGCAATCAGCGCATCCAGGCCGTGCTCGTCCATGACGGCCCTCAGCCGCTCTCGCATCGCTGCCCCGCTGGCCGCGAGCGCTTTTTCGTATTCGGGTTCCGTAAGGGGGCCTCTGGCCTCCGCGGCGAGCATGTGTTCCTGGCCGAAGATCGGCATGACTGTCTCCGCGTTGGCTTCGTTGAAGCGGATGACTGCCGCCAGCGATTCGACCGCAGCACCCGATTGCTCGAGGTATCGATTGAGGTCGGCCTTGAATTCGTAATAGAGCACCTCGAGCTCCGCGGCGTCGATGCCGTTCGTGTCGATCTCCACGGGATCCGTGATGTTCGCACCCTGCTCACGCAACACCGCGATGCTGTCCTCGAAGAGGGTCTCGACCTGTGGATTGCTGCCGGCGCCGGTGTAGGTGCGAAGCACGCCGATACGGCGGCCCTGCAGACCGTCGGCAGCGAGATTTGCCGCGTAATCGGGCACCGTCTCGGGCGCACTCAGGGACGCCGGGTCGTCCGCGTCGACGCCGGTCATCGCGCTTAGCAGGATGGCGGCGTCGCGCACGGTGCGCGCCATGGGCCCGGCGGTATCCTGGCTGTGCGCGATCGGGATGATACCGCTGCGGCTCACGAGGCCCAGCGTCGGCTTGATGCCGACGATGCCGTTCACGCCCGAGGGACAGACGACCGAGCCGTCGGTTTCCGTGCCGACTGCGACGCTTGCCAGGTTTGCGGCGACGGCTACCGCGGAGCCGCTGGAGGACCCGCAGGGATTGCGGGCGGTATCGTAAGGGTTGCGGGTCTGCCCGCCAATGCTGCTCCAGCCACTGCTGGAGTGCGTGGAGCGGAAATTCGCCCACTCGCTGAGATTGGCCTTGCCGAGAATGACCGCCCCGGAGTCACGCAGGCGGCTGACGACGAACGCGTCGCGCGGTGGCTGGTGCGACGCCAGCGCGAGCGAACCCGCGTGGGTATGCATCCGGTCGGCCGTATCGATGTTGGCCTTCAGTACGACAGGGATGCCATGCAGCGGGCCCCGCGGACCTGACAGGCGCCATTCCTCATCCAGCGAGCGGGCGATTGCGATCGCGTCCGGATTCACCTCGATGATCGCGTTGAGCGCAACGCCGGCCGCATCGATGGTCTCGATGCGCTCCAGGTACCAGGCGGTCAGTTCCTCGACGCGCAGTTCGCCACGCTGCATCTGATCGTGCAGCTCGGCAATGCTCGCTTCTTCGAAATCTCGGGGTTCCTCGCTGCAGGCACCGAGAAGGCCGAGCAGCAGGAGCGGCAGGAATCGTTGCATGCCCTGCAGTATGCCGCGAGTGTCAGGCAATAAAAAACCCCGCGGCGTAAGCGGCGGGGTTAAATTCTCTTTTTAGTAAAAGAGGTAACTGCAGAATCGGTGGACGGATACAGATATTTTATTGTTTTGGATCTGGATCTTGTTGTTGT
>CBDUCE010000175.1:0-6522 GCA_965365575.1 uncultured Gammaproteobacteria bacterium | reverse complement strand
ATCTCGCCTTCGACGCCGCCGACTTCGGCCGACTCGCTGATGTAGAGCTTGACCTTGCGCTCGAGGCGAATGACGCCCTCTACCCGGGACCCGGGCCCGATCACGATGCGCGGCGTGCGCTTGCTGCTGTTCCGGCCGCCGGGCTCTTCAACAATGATGTCGCCCATGACCACGGCACCGCCGGCCAGTTCGATGTCGCCATTGACGGTAGAGACATCGCCGCCAACCTCGCTGCTTTCGAGCTCGATTTCGCCATTGATATTGCCGAGATCTTTCGCGACTTTGCTGCCGCCGCCGATCGTGATCCGACCATTGACCGCGGAAACGCCGCCGTCAACCACGACCTCCTGCGCGACGTCGATGGAGCCGTTGACAGTGCTGAGGTTCCGGCTCCTGACCTTGTCCGCTACCCACAGGCCGCCGTTCACCGTCTCGGCATCAATGACCGATGCGCCCTCTTCGATCCGGATCGAACCGTTGACGCTGCTGACCTCGCCCGTCACCGTTGCCCCGGCGCCAACCGACACCTTGCCGTTTACAGTCGATGCTCCGCCGGACGTTTCCCCGGGCTCGATTGTAATGCTCTTGTTGATGCTGGCCTGGACCGGGAAGGCCAGGAGCATGGTCACCAGTGCCGTCAGGGCCGCTTTCCTGCTTGCAGTTCTCGTCATGTCTCTACATCCCGTGGTTTTTTGATCTACCGGTTTGATGCCGCTCACGGCCAATCGGTTGCAACGGACCGCCAGCGCCCGGGCTGGCTGCCGCAAACCCCTTCGGCTAACCTTACGCCCTTTGCCGGACGAATCCCGATGCAGACCGCACTCGAAGCCAGGAATCTCGTCAAGCGATATCCCGGTGTTGTCGCCGTGGACGATGTCAGCTTCGAGGTGACCGAAGGCATCTGCTTCGGGCTGCTGGGCCCCAATGGCGCCGGCAAGACCACGACCGTCGAAATCATCGAAGGCGTTACCCCGGCGACCGCCGGCGAAGTCTACTACTTCGGCGAGCTCGCCGGCCGGCGCTTCCGCGAGGAAGCGGGAATCCAGTTCCAGAATACGGCGTTGCAGGATTTCCTGACGGTGCGGGAAACGCTGGAAATGTTTCAGAGACTGTACGACCGGCGCGCCGACCTGGACCGGATCATCGAGGACTGCTCGCTCGGCGAACTGCTGGACCGCGACAACCGCAAGCTGTCAGGCGGGCAGCGCCAGCGGTTATTTCTGGCCGTGGCCCTGGTCAATGAGCCCAGGCTGGTATTTCTCGACGAGCCGACGACAGGGCTCGACCCGCAGGCGCGCCGCAACTTCTGGACACTGGTGCAACGAATCCAGGCCAACGGCACGACGATCATTCTCACCACGCACTACATGGATGAAGCGCACGTCCTGTGCGACGCGATTGCGATCATGGATGCCGGCAAGATCATCGCGAGCGGCGCCCCGGACGAACTCCTCAGGAGCCGCTACGAGGGCCTGGTCATCGAACTGCCCCTCGAAGACCTGTCCCGCGATCTCGATGGCATCGAGCACGTCGTCTACGAGAACCAGGGAATCGTCGAGATCATGTCCACGGACGTCTCCTCGAGTCTCGAAGCCCTGTCGCCTCGCGTCGAGAACCTGAATCGCATAAAGATCCGGCAACCGAATCTCGAGGATTTGTTCCTCGACCTGACCGGCCATTCGCTGCGTCCCTGACCGTGATGCAGTCCGTGCTGAAGCGAATTTACGCCATCTTCGTCGCCCGCAATCGCGAGTTCGTCCGCGATCGCGGATCGCTGGCGTGGAATATTCTCATGCCCGTCATACTGGTCTTCGGTCTCGCCTTCGTCTTTGGCGGCGAGGGCCGCAACCAGTACACGGTGGGCGTGCTGCAGTCCTCGAGCGAGATCGACGCGGGCCAACACCCGTTCCTGGAATCGCGCTTCATCGAGTTCGTGCCCGTGGCCGACGAGGCCGACGGGTTTCGCAAGGTCGAAAGGCACCGCCTCGACCTGCTGGTACGCTTCGGCAACGAAGGCCGCTACTGGGTCAACCCCGAGTCGCCCGCGGGGTATTTTGCCGAGCGGCTGCTGCTGCAGTCGGATGCAGCACTCGGGGGTCGGATGCAAAAAGCGCAAATCAGTGGCGATCCGATTCGCTACGTGGACTGGGTGCTGCCGGGCATACTTGGCATGAACATGATGTTCAGCTGCCTGTTCGGCGTCGGCTATGTCGTCGTCCGCTACCGTAAGAACGGCTTCCTCAAGCGGCTGCGCGCCACGCCCCTGCGCCCTGCGGAGTTCATCGTTGCCCAGGTCGCCTCGCGGCTGGTGCTCGTGCTGATCGTCACCACGTTCGTCTACCTCGCCACACACTTGATTCTCGATACGCGCATGGACGGCAGCTACTTGACGCTGCTTCTCGTTGCGGTTGTGGGCTGCATCT
The DNA here is from genome assembly GCA_965365575.1 of uncultured Gammaproteobacteria bacterium. Taxonomy (GTDB): domain Bacteria; phylum Pseudomonadota; class Gammaproteobacteria; order Steroidobacterales; family Woeseiaceae; genus UBA1847. Next base: position 4,099 of record CBDUCE010000175.1, on the reverse strand, counting down.
CGATGGTTTCCCTCGGGCTCCTCATCGCCGCGAGGGTAACGTCCGAGGAACTGGCGGGCGGGCTGCTGAACATGATCTCATGGCCGATGATGATCCTCTCGGGCGTCTGGTTCTCGCTCGAAGGCGCAGGGCCGGCCGTGCAGGGTCTCGCACAGGTGTTGCCGCTGACCCACATCCTGGATTCGGCGCGGGCGGTCATGCTCGATGGCGCGACGCTACTCGACATTGCACCGAGCATGATCATGCTGACACTATTGAGCCTGGCATTTTTGGCCTTCGGTGCGTTTTACTTCCGCTGGGGCCCGGACTGAGACGATGGAATACCTGGTCGACATTGGCGCAAATCTCGCCCACGACAGTTTCGACGACGACCGCGACGAGGTTCTGCAGCGCGCTGCAGACGCAGGCGTGGCCCGCATCGTCGTAACGGGCAGCAGTGACGAGAGCAACCAGAAAGCCGCGCGCCTCGCGCAGGCACACCCGGGCGTGCTCTGGTCCACCGCCGGCATGCACCCGCACCATGCCTCGGACTACACCGGCGACAGCGACGCGCTGATCCGCGAACTCGCAGCCGAAGGTCGCATCGTGGCCATCGGCGAATGCGGACTCGACTACTTTCGCAATTTTTCGCCGCGCGATGCGCAGCTCGCTGCGTTCCGGTCGCAGCTGGAAATCGCGGCGAACACAGGGCTTCCGGTTTTCCTGCACCAGCGTGACGCCCACGACGACTTTGTCGAAGTGCTCGAGCCTATGCTGCCAAAACTCTCCCGTGCCGTTGCACATTGTTTCACCGGCGAACACGAATCGCTGCGCGAGTATCTCGCGATGGGCCTTTACATCGGGGTCACCGGGTGGATCTGCGATGAGCGCCGCGGCACGCACTTGAGGGATATCGTATCGATCGTTCCCGACGAGCGCCTGCTGATCGAAACCGACGCGCCCTACCTGCTGCCGCGCACGATCAGGCCGAAACCGAAAACCCGCCGCAACGAACCCATGTACCTGCCCGAGGTGCTGCGCGTGGTTGCCGAGGCGCGCGGCCAGTCGGAAGCACACGTCGCAAAGGTAACGACCGCAAACGCGGTGGGCTTCTTCGGCCTCAGCTAGGCGCAGTTGGGGTCGGACCTCGGTAAGCCGTTGTTTTTGAAAGTCTTGGGCACGAAAAGCAGCGGGATAAGCGCTTTAATCCGGGCTTTTTGGGCCAAGAATCGCCACCTTATTGCTTACGCATCGGGCTGAAGCTCCAAAACCGCCATTTTAGGCCTAAAAACCCGCTGATTAAGGCCTCGAACGGATCGAAAATTCACTCGAACTTAAGCCGAATCAGAAGCTTATCCAGGTCCGACCCCAACCAAGCCGCTAGCGTCTTCGATCGCAAGCCACATAAGGTAGTCCATGTAGCACGATCGGCCGAGCCAGAATTCGGCGGTGCCGATCCGCCGAAAACCGTAGGCTTCGTAAAAACCGATGGCCCAGTCAGCGTCCTGCCATACGCTGAGCCACAGTCCCGCGTGGCCTTCCTCGCGCGCAGTCGCGACCGCGCGATCCATGAGCGTTCGCCCTATGCCTTTGCGCAGCCGGTTCTCATCGACATAGAGCTGCTGGACCTCGATGGCCTCGACGGCCGCAACCGTATCCGGTGCCGGGCCACGACTGATCTTGATGAAGCCTGCTATCGCGTCACCGTCGTACGCAATCGTGTAGCTGACGCCCGGCTTCCTCAGTTCCGATGCAACACTCTCGCGGCCGAAATACTGCTCGACGTGTGCCTGGAGGTCGTCGGGCCGCGAATAATTTCCGTAGGCCTGCACGAACAGTCGCTCACCCGCCTCCGCCAGCGCTTCGGCATCGGCGGCGCTCACGTCGGCCAGGCGAACAGGCAAACTCATGCGCCCCCGAGCGGGTGTTTCTGCAACAGCTCCCAGTGCGGTTTGAACGCCTCGACCTTGCGCTGAGCGGCGGCCTTGTCTTTCTCGCCGAACTGATCGTGCAGTTCATCGAGCATGCATACCATCGACGGAATGCCCTTCGTAAACTCCGCGCCATCCAGGAAAAGTACGCGCCCTTCGACGGGAACCTGCCGCACGATCTGCCTGACGGCAGCGATGCGATCGTACAGCGCCGGCTGCGGATTCGAAAACGTGTAACGACGATCCTTGCCGATCACGGTCCAGTCCTGCATCTTGTCGCTGCCGAATACAATGCCCTGCACGTCCTTGATGTGCAGGATCAAAAGACCCCGCGACGTCAGCAGGAGGTAGTCGATCTGAATCTCCCCGTCGTCCGAGTCGGGAACGACGAGTCCCTCGATACGAGCGTACGCTATGTCCTTCAATACGCGCTGCAGGTGGTCTCCGCCTGCGCGACGGCGATAGACGAACCACACGACGAGAAGAACCAAGAGCACTGGCAGCAGCCAGGTCGCGTTAACGGAATCGAGGATGTCTGTCATTTGCTGGGGCCGGCTCCCAATGACCTGCCGTATTAATGGCGTCTCATTGTTCGATCGTCAAGCACTCACGTGCAAAAGTAGTCGCGCAGGGCCGCATCGAGCGACGCAAGTTCCGCATCGATGGGGGTCGAGTGGCTCGGCCGAGCGAGAATGTCAGCGAGTCCCTGCGGCAGCGGCACCGTGGCGCCGATCAGCGGCTCGACGATTGTCTCGAATTTCGCCGGGTGTGCCGTGGCGACCAGAATCCAGTCATGCTCGATCTTCAGTTCATCACCGAACTGGCGCCAGGTGTGGGTTGCCGTTGCCGTGTGTGGGCAGGTGGCGAAACCGAAGTCATCGTAGTCCTGCCGTATCGCCGCCTCGATCAGGTCGTCCGTGACAGCGATTACGCCGAGGCGCTCGCGCATGATGTCCGCATCGCCGACAAGCCTTCGGAGACGTTCCATGTTGCTCGGGTCGCCCACGTCCATCGCCGACGCCAGCGTTTGCACGCTGGGACGCGGCAGCCACTTCAGCGTTTCGAAGTAGTCGCTGATTGTCCGATTGGCGTTCGTCGCGAGAACGATCGGCCCTATCGGTAATCCCATTTCGCGCGCCATGACGCAGGCGAGCGCATTACCGAGGTTGCCCGTCGGCACGATGAAGCCCGGCTTGCGGCCCGTGCGCGCGTAGTGACCGAGGCTCGCGTGCGCATAATAGGTGCTCTGCGGAAGCAGACGGCCGATGTTGATACTGTTCGCCGAACTGAAACGAAAACGGCTGCCGAGCTCGGGGTCGGCAAGGGCGCTCTTTACCAGAGCCTGGCAATCGTCGAACGCGCCACGCACGCGCAGCGACAGCACGTTGTCGCCCCAGCAGGTCAGCTGATGGGCCTGGCGGTCCGAGACGCGGCCGTCCGGGAACAGCACTACGACGCGCATGCCGGGCCGCTCATCGAAGGCCGCGGCAACCGCACCGCCCGTGTCACCCGAGGTCGCGACGAGTATCGTCAACGGATCCGCCTGATCGGCCTCCAGCCGCGCGAGGCACGCAGCCAGGAACCCGGCGCCAACGTCTTTGAACGCCGCAGTCGGACCGTGATAGAGCTCGAGAAGCCCGGCGGAGCCCTGCGCAACCGGCAGCGCCGTGACGGGTATCGGGAAGCTGAAGGTCTCGCCCAGAATCGCCTGCAGGTCGCCGCTCAGCGTCGAGCCCGCAAAAAACGGCGCCAGCAGCCGCCCCGCTACGGCCGGGATGGAACTTGCGCCTGCGAATTCGTCGGCGGTGAATTCAGGCAGCCGCTGCGGCAGGAACAGGCCGCCGTCCGCGGCGATGCCGCTCACCAACGCTTCGTCGAGCGTGACCGGCCCTGCACCGCGCGTGCTGAAATACTGCATCGTCAGGTTTCCAGCCTGGCGCCTTGCGCATCCAGCGGGCTCACCCAGGACTGGCAATCGAGGCCGAGAGCCCGGCAGGCCTGCTCCATCGCGCTGGCCAGGTTGAGCGCGCTGCGCTCTTCGCACAGCGCGAAAATACTAGGGCCGCTACCCGACAGGCTGCAACCTAGGGCCCCCGCACGCATGGCGGCTGCCTTGCCGTCCTCGAAGCACGGCACCGCCGCAGCGCGCTGTGGCTCGATCACGACATCGCGGAGCGTGCGCCCGATCA
>CBDUCE010000174.1:0-6524 GCA_965365575.1 uncultured Gammaproteobacteria bacterium | reverse complement strand
CGTCAGTGCCCCTGCCCTAGCGGAACCAGATCAGCCAGCCGAGGAACATCGTGAGCCCGATGATCATCGCGAAGGCGTACGTGTAGAGGTAGCCGCTCTGCAGCTGGCGCATGACGCCTGCGAGCCGGGCGACCGAGTTCGCAGTGCCGTTGACGAGCACGCCGTCGATCAGCAACTCGTCGCCGCGCTTCCATAACGCCGTGCCGATCTTGCGGCCCCAGGCGGCAAATCCATTGATGTACAGGTCGTCGAAGTAGTACTTGCGGTCCAGCAGGCTGTAGAGGCCCTCGAACCTGGACTTGATCTTCGCCGGCAGGTCCGGACGCAGCAGGTAGAGATACGCCGCGGTCGCAAGTCCTGCCATCGCCAGCCAGAACACCGGCGTCTGCCAGGCGTGCATAAGAAGCCCCAGCGGGCCGTGCCAGTGGCTGCCGATCTGCGCCAGGACGTCGTGAGCTGGGTCTACGACGATTGCATCGCCGAAGAAACCGCCGAACAGCACCGGCGTGACCGTGAACCAGCCGATGACCAGCGACGGTATCGCCAGCATCACGAGCGGCAGCGTGACGACCCACGGCGTCTCGTGCAGGTGCGAACGCGTCTCCTTGTCCATGCGCTCTTCGCCGTGGAACACGAGGAAGAACATGCGGAACGAATACAGCGCCGTGACGAACACGCCGAGCAGCACGCTCAGGTAGGCGATCCAGTACACGGCGCCCGCGCCGTGCCAGTGCGATTCCCTGACGGCCTCGATCAGCAGGTCCTTGGAAAAGAAGCCCGCCGTCCCCGGGAAGCCGATGAGGGCGAGTGAGCCGATCAGGGCGGTCCAGTAGGTGATCGGCATGTACTTGCGAATACCCCCCATCTTGCGAATATCCTGCTCGTGATGCATGGCGATGATCACGGAACCGGCCGCGAGGAACAGCAGCGCCTTGAAGAACGCGTGCGTCATCAGGTGAAAGATCGCCGCGCCATACGCGGACGCACCGAGCGCCACGGTCATGTAACCGAGCTGCGACAGCGTCGAATAGGCCACGACGCGCTTGATGTCGTTCTGCACGATGCCGAGCAGCCCCATGAAGAACGCCGTAATTGCGCCGATCACGATGACCACCGCGAGCGCCGTCGTCGAGAGTTCGTAAAGCGGCGACATGCGCGCCACCATGAAAATGCCCGCCGTCACCATCGTGGCGGCATGGATCAGTGCCGAAATGGGGGTCGGGCCTTCCATCGAATCGGGCAGCCAGACGTGCAGCGGCGCCTGCGCCGACTTGCCCATGGCGCCGATGAACAGGAGGATGCAGACCAGGGTCATCGCGTTCCAGGGACTGCCCGGGAACACCTCGACGCTCTGCGCAGCAACCTGCTCGGCCTGACCGAACACGGTTGCGTAGTCGAGCGAGCCCGTGAACATCACGACCGCGGCTATGCCCAGGATAAATCCGAAGTCACCGACACGGTTGACGAGAAACGCCTTCAGGTTCGCGAAAATCGCCGTCTCGCGCTTGTACCAGAAGCCGATCAGCAGGTACGAGACGAGGCCGACCGCCTCCCAGCCAAAGAACAGCTGCAGGAAGTTGTTCGACATCACGAGCATCAGCATCGCAAACGTGAACAGCGATATGTAGCTGAAAAAGCGCTGGTAGCCCGGATCGTCGTGCATGTAGCCGATCGTGTACACATGCACCATCAGCGATACGAACGTGACCACGGCCATCATGAGCACCGTGAGACGGTCAACAAGGAAACCGACCTCCATCCGCAGGCCGTCAGTGACCGCCCAGGTATAAACACTGATGTTCTCGGGCTCTGCACCGCCCCAGTACATCCGGTAGAGCACGTAGAACGACAACAGGCAGGACAGGCCAACGGCACCGATCGTAATCGAGTGCGCGCCCTTGCGGCCGATCTTGTGGCCGAACAGGCCCGCTACGATCGCCGCGAACAGCGGCGCAAGCACGATTGTCAGGTAGTAGGGGTACATGCGCGGCTAACCCTTCATCCTGTTCAGTTCCTGCACATTGATCGAACGCCGGGTTCGGAACAGCACCACCAGGATCGCGAGCCCGATCGCCGCTTCCGCCGCCGCCACCGTCAGGATGAAAAATACGAACACCTGCCCGGTCTCGTCGCCGAGAAAGCGCGAGAACGCGATGAAATTGAAGTTCACCGCGAGCAGCATCAGTTCGATGCACATGAGCAGGAGAATCAGGTTGCGGCGGTTGACGATGATGCCGGCAATGCTGAGCACGAACAGCATCGCGGACAACGTCAGGTAGTGCTGCAAGCCGATCATTGCTTCTTCTCCGCGTCCATCTTTACGATACGGATACGGTCCTTCGCGCGCACCGAGACCTGCTTCGAAATATCCTGAACCTTGAGCCCCGGCCGCTTGCGCATCGTGAGCGTGATCGCTGCAACGATCGCGAGCAGCAGTATGACCGCGGCGATCTCGAACGCATACACGTGTTCCGTATACAGCACCGCGCCGAGCGCTTTCGTGTTGTCGTAGCCTTCCGGGTTGGCCGCGAAGGACGAGGAGACCTGCACGTCGCGGCTTCTGAGCCAGATCAGCTGGATGAGTTCGACGACCATGATCAGGGCAATCGCAATCGCCAGCGGCGCGTAACGGGTCAGGCCACGCTTGACAGCCTCGACGTTCACCTCGAGCATCATGATCACGAACAGGAACAGCACCATGACCGCCCCGACGTAAACGAGCACCAGCACGATCGCGAGAAATTCAGCCTCGGCCATGAGCCACAGGATCGCGCTGTTGAAGAACGTCAGCACCAGGAACATAACCGAGTGCACCGGATTCCTGGCAAACACGACGCCCAGCGCGGCACCGATCATCACCGCGGCAAAGAGATAGAACAGCATGGCCTCGAAAATCATCGCTCGTCCTACCGGTACGGGGCGTCCGCCGCTTTGTCCGCTGAAATCATGGCGTCGTACTTGTCGCCCACGGCCAGCAACTTGTCCTTGGTCATGATGTTCTGTCCCGGCTCCTCCATGTGGTATTCATGGATCCGGGTCTCGACGATCGCGTCGACCGGGCATGCCTCCTCGCAAAAACCGCAGTAAATGCACTTGAACAGGTCGATGTCATAGCGCGTCGTGCGCCGCGTGCCGTCGTCACCGACATCCGACTCGATCGTGATGGCGAGCGCCGGGCATACTGCCTCGCAGAGCTTGCAGGCGATGCAGCGTTCTTCACCGTTCGGGTAGCGGCGCAGCGCGTGCAGGCCGCGGAAACGATGCGACTGCGGTGTCTTCTCCTCGGGATAGGAGAGCGTCACGCTCTTGCGGAAGAAGTTGCGAAGCGTCACCGACAGTCCACGCAGCAACTCCCACAGCGCAAATGTCTTGACGTAGCTTATCGCTCGATTCATGTCACGCTGCTCCCGTTCATCCTGCAAGGTCCGACCAGGGTCCGACTCTCATCCATGCCATTACGCCCTCGACTGCGATCCATACGATCGTGACGGGAATGAACACCTTCCACCCGAGGCGCATGATCTGGTCGTAGCGATAACGCGGAAACGTCGCGCGCAACCAGAAGAACGTGTACATGAACAAACAGATCTTAGCGAACAGCCAGAAGAAGCTGCCCTCACGCAGGAAAGAGTCGCCAAGGAATGTCCAGCCCTCGAAGGGCGATGCCCAGCCACCGAAGAAGAAGATCGATGTCAGCGCCGCGATGAGCACCATGTTGGCATACTCGGCGAGGAAAAAGAGCGCGAACGCGACGCCCGAGTATTCGACGTGGAAGCCGGCTACGATCTCCGACTCGCCTTCAGCGACATCGAAGGGCGCGCGGTTGGTCTCGGCCACGCCCGATATCCAGTAGACGAGGAAGAGCGGGAACAGCGGCACGAGGAACCAGTTCGAGACCCCGCCCGACTGAGCGTCGACTATATCGCCGAGGTTCAGGCTGCCGCCGGCCATCAGGACGCCGACGAGCGCAAAACCCATAGCGATCTCGTACGCGACGATCTGGGCCGCCGAGCGCATGGCGCCCAGGAACGCATATTTCGAGTTGGTCGCCCAGCCCGCGAGTATGACGCCGTAAACGCCCATCGACGTCAGCGCGAGGACGTACAGCAGGCCGGCATTGATATCGGCAATCACAAAGGTGCCGTTCAAGGGGATGACGGCCCAGGTGGCGAGTGCCGGGATCAACGAAAGCAGCGGAGCAATAACGAACAGGAAGCGATTCGACTCCGACGGGATAATCACTTCCTTGAAGAGCAGCTTGAAGACGTCCGCGAACGGCTGCAGCAAGCCCAGCGGGCCAACGCGGTTCGGGCCGACGCGCGCCTGCATGCTGCCGATTACCTTGCGCTCGAAGTACGTCGAGTACGCAACAACCAGCACGACGCCGATCAATACGATCAGGATCTTGAAGCTCGACAGCGTCACGTACTGGACCATCGGCGGCAGCGAGTTCCAGGTATCGGCGAGGAATTGCGGGATGAGCCCGGTCATTGCTCCTCGCCTTCCCCACGTGCGCGCCGTGCCGCCTCGGTCAGCTGCAACGCGCGTGCGCGCCGCACAACGGGATCAATCGAGTAGAGCGGGATGTCGATGTCTCCGGCCGGCGCGTCCGCGCCGTTCGGGCAGGAAATCGCCGCAGTGCCGTCGTAACTGTTGTCCGGCTGCAGGTCGCCGAGCTGCTCGCGCAGCTCCGCGAGCACCTCTTCGCTGGTAACGTATTCGAAACCGGGAGCATCCAGCAGGTTGCCGATCACGCGCAATACCTTCCAGGCGGGCCGCGCCTCGCCTACCGGGTTCGCGATACCGGGGAAGCTCTGCCACGTACCGGCGGCATTGACGTAGGTGCCGGACGACTCGGCGAACGTGCCAATAGGCAGCAGCAGGTCGGCGGCATCGAGCAACGACTCCGACGCGAATGGCGTCAGCGCCACCGTGAAGTTCTGCGCCTTGATTTTTGCGACAGCGTCGTCGGCCGCGAGTATGTCCGCATCCGGCTCCAGGTTTACCAGCAGGAGAACGTCGAGCGCGGCGCCGAGCATGTCGCCCGCGTGAAGGCCGGGTTCTGCCCGTCGCACGCCACCGAGCCCCCGATGCGGCAAGACACCCGCAAGCGCCGCCCCGGCCGAGTTCGGGCCTTCGGACAAGGTGCCGAAGGAGGCGCCGGTCGCCGCAGCGATCGCAGCCGCGAGTGCGCGCACAGCGGACATGGCCCGGTGGCGCCCGGCGACGTTGCCGAGCATGACCAGCGCCTTGTCCGCGTTTCTGAGCGACGCCGCAACTTTCTCGTGATCGGCTCCGGCGGTGACGCCGTTGCACAACGATTCGATCGCGGCCGGCAGTGATTTTCCGCAAGCCGCCACCGCCACGCCCGCAAGCATCGCGACCAGCCCGTCGCCCGACAGGTTGTTCGCGACATTGAAAAAGTACGGGTGCTCGCGGCCATTGATGAAACTGATCTCGGCGCCCGCGAGCGCGGCCTTGCGAACCCGGTGTGCGAGTATCGGCGCCTCCTCGCGAATGTTGCTGCCGACGACCAGTATCGCATTCTGCTGCTCCACCGCGGCGATGTCGCAGCCGAGCCACGGATAGACGGGATCGTTGTCCTGGTCCGAGAAATCGCGCTGCCGGATGCGATAATCGATGTTGCTCGTGCCGACATACGCCGCGATGCCGAACAGCAGATGGGCCTCTTCCGCCGTGATCCACGGCGCGGCGAGAATGCCGATCTTGTCGGCCGTGGCTTTTCTGAGCGCATCGGCGACGGTCGTGAGCGCCTCTTCCCAATCTATGTCGCGCCATTCGCCGGCGTGTTTGATTCGCGGCGTCGTAAGACGCTCGCTGCTGTACACAGCCTCATAGCTGAAGCGGTCCCGGTCCGCGAGCCAGGTTTCGTTGATGCTCTCGTTCTCGCGCGGCACGACGCGCTTCACCGTACCGCGCAGCACGTGCGCATACATGTTGGAGCCCACGCAGTCGTGCGGGGAAACCGTTGCGCATTGCGTCATCTCCCAGGCGCGCGCGCTGAAGCGATAGGGCTTGTTGTTCAACGCGCCGACGGGGCAGAGGTCGATGATGTTGCCCGATAACTCGTGATCGACGCTCTGCTCGATGTAGGTACCGATCTTCATGTTCTCGCCGCGCTCGGTGGTGCCGAGCAGCGGGATGCCCGCGATCTCCTCCCCAAACCGGACGCAGCGCGTGCAGTGAATACAGCGGGTCATATCGGTGGAAACCAGCGGGCCGATATTCTTGTCTTTGACGACACGTTTGCCGTCGTTGTAGCGCGAAATATCGCGCCCGTAGCCCATCGCCAGGTCCTGGAGTTCGCACTCGCCTCCCTGGTCGCAGATCGGGCAGTCCAGCGGGTGGTTGATGAGCAGGAATTCCATCGTCGCCTTCTGCGCAGCGATGGCGTAAGGCGACTTCGTGAAAATCTTCATGCCGTCGGAAATCGGCGTTGCGCAGGCAGGCAACGGCTTGGGGGCTTTCTCGACTTCTACGAGGCACATGCGGCAATTGGCCGC
>CBDUCE010000173.1:0-6536 GCA_965365575.1 uncultured Gammaproteobacteria bacterium | reverse complement strand
CGCCATGCGCCGGGGCATTCCGGGAAGCGGCAACAAGATCATCTACCGGGTGCGTCAGGGCGACAGTCTGTGGGTGATTTCGCGGCGCTTCGGTGTTTCGGTGAACAAGCTGGCGGGCTGGAACGGGCTCTCCAAGCGCGGCGGACGGCGCCCGGGTAAGCGCCGGGGCATCGATCGCGGCTGCTGCAGGCGCTTCCCCCTGTGCTTCCTGCGGCGATTCGCCGATCCCGGGATCCTGCGCCTCCGCGCCCGCCCGCATGGGCAAAGTAATGACCGCGGATTCCATGACGCTCGATTCGGTCGTGAATTCCGGGATGCCCACGAACACGACCAGCGCGGCGACGGCGAGGGCGGATCCCGCCAGCACTCCCAGGAGACGCATCATCGTTCTTTCCTCACAGCACGTCCTTTATTTCTATCGCGCGCCAGCCGACATGCGGCGCATGGCGCTCGGCGAGCAGCGCAAACTCCTCGAGCCAGCGGTGCAACGCACTGTCTTCCAGGCCTCGCCGCAATGTCCCGCCGCAGCGTAACGGCAGTTTGTCGATGTGGTTCGCGAACTCGCGCGCCGCGCGAGCGTTACTGACCGCAAACACGTAGTAAGTATCGACACCAGGTGCAACTTGCCACTGACCGGGCTCGCGCATTTCGCTGCTGCCGATCTGCGTGAAAGGCACCGGGTATCGCATCGGCGTGCCACGGGTGACGACGTGCGGCGCTGTGCGCTTACGGCAAGCGGCATCGGCGAGGCGCACGAGGCCGTGGTTGGCCTGGTGCTCGAGGACGAACACGATTGCGTCGGCGCGCGTGTCGGCAATCAGCACCGAGCATTGCGGCAGCGATTCGGAATAGGTCGTCGTTTGCATTGACGGGCCTCCCGAGCGGGCACAGATGCGGCGATCCTGCGATTTCAGGATTCGCAGCGGCCCGAGCAGCGCGTCTCCGCCGCCGTGGGGAACGTCAATAGTCTTGCGCGGCTCGCCGGCAAGCCGGTAACCGGGCAACAAAACGTAAGCGCTGGCGCTCAGCGTCGACAGCTCCGCGTCGGGATCGGTCGGCGTGACCGTAAGCCAGTACTGGTAAAGGGTGCCGTCGATCTGGTGCGCCTTGCCGCTCAATGTGGCATTGACGCTTTGCTCGTCGCCGGTCAGTTCCAGGGCATCGTGGCGGGCGAGATTGTTGCTCGCGAGCTGCACCGTCGCCGCGAGGCTGTCGCCGGTGTCGGGCACCTCGTTCGCCGCGACGATGTAGCGTCCGGCGGTCTGACGCAGCAGTGCGCAGGACAATTCGTGAGCCAGGTGCGCGGCGAGCAGGTCGGATTCGTCCGCGGCAAACGGCACGTCGCGTGCACCGCGAAACGTCGCGTCGGCCTGCGCCTGCCTGAATGCGCGTTGCTGAACGACGCTGAGCGCTCCCTGCCAGGCCTCGCCGAACCCCGACACCCAGTTGCGGTCCTCCAGGTCGAGCGCTCGCACGGTGACGCCGAAAAGGCCGTCGATCCGCCTGGAAATGGCAATACCGACGTAGTAGTGCACCTCGTTCGTAGTGCAGTCGACTCGCTGGGCGGCAGGCATTGCCGCCGTGCCGCCCTGGCGTCGGCCCACGGTGACGCCGGGCGTGTTCAGCGCAGCGTCGAGCAGGCGGTCGCGAAGCGAGATGGCCAGGGCGTTGCTGACGGATGCGGGAACGTTGTCCTCGAATACGACGAACATCACCGGCTCGCCCTTGAAGCGCGGATGCTCGATGAGCTGCGAGGTTACGTAGGGCACGAGCTCACGATCGAACCAGCGGTCGAGGTTGCGCTCGGCAGCCTCCGCCGGAGCGGCCAGCACTGCAAGGCACAGCACGGTGACTGCGGCACGCATCATGACGACTCCAGCCGCAATGCGCCGTCCCGGCCGATGACCAGTGCACCGCCGGAAGTACCGCGCACGAGACTGTCCAGCTGCTGGCGCATTGTCCCCGGCAGCGTTACGCCCCAGCCGACCCCCGCCGTGTTCACGCCGGAACGCGCGAGCGCGTCGATCACCGGCTGCGGCACGGTGCCGGCGTCCATTTCGTGATAGCTGGTCGGCGCGGACGCGTCCCAGAAGCTGATGCGGCTGTCGCTGACCGTCATGCGGCGGGCGCGCCCGTCGGCGATCGCATAAAACCCCACCTTGCCGGTCGCGACGAGCCTCGTCAGCGCGAGGTCGGACTCGAATCGCAGCGTGAAGCCCTCGGTCTCCGTAGCGTCGGTGGGCGGGGGCGGGCCTGGCTCCGGGACGACATCCGGCGTCCACTTCGGGCGCGTTAGCTGCACCGCTTTTTTGGCTTCGGCCGGTTCCGGGACCGGCGCCTGAACCTGTGGCGGCGTTCGCGGCACGGGCTCGATGGTTTCCGTTATTGGTGGCGGTGCTGCCTCTGCAGGCGACTGCGATGGCGCTTCGGGGACCAGCGGGATGCTTTGCACGAGCGCAAAGATGGCAACCAGGCACAGCGCGAGGATGGCCATGAACCGCATGATGTCGGTCTGCAGGTCGGCAGCACCGCCGGCGTCCGTGTCGCCCCGGTGCATGGGGTAGAAAAGGGGAGAGCGGTTCACTCGGCGGCCTCCGCGGCGGCTGAGGGCGAACCTCGATGACCCAGGTGACGCTCGATGCGCTGCAGGCTCTCGCGCATTTCCGATGTGTCGGCGCGAGCGGCTCGGTCATAGCGCTGCTGCAGACAGGAACCGAGCGTGACCGTCTTGTAGACGCGCATGAGATAACCGCCGATGCCGCCGAAGATGGTCGTCGACAGCGCGAGCAGAATGCCGCCGTCGATCATGCGCTCGAGCATCGCGAACGCGCCGTTTTGCAGGGCCGCGTCCCTGTCACCCAGAGCAAAGATCAGCGCGCTGCGCATGCCGATCGCGGTCCAGATGACGCCGGTGCCGAAAAACAGGGTGGTCCAGATTTCGGTCAGCTGATCGAGCTGAACGACCTTGTCGACAGCTTGCTCGTCGTCCAGGCTGCGGCGCAGCCGGCCTAGCGTGACGAAGAAGGCGAGCAGCAGCCCGGCAAACACCGGTATGGAGGAGCCGAGATTCGTGTAAGCCCATTCCAGCCAGTCACCCGGCGTGCTGATTGCCGTGTCATGGAGACGGATCAACCCGAGCCGCGCCAGTGAATACAGGAGTGCCGCGCCACCGAGCAGCGTTCCGAACGCGCCGGCGAACAGTCCTTGCAGAAACAGCCGTTGCGTCATCGTCGCGTCCCGTCATCGGCTGGCCGCGCAAGCGGTGCAGGTCGCTTCGAGCACGAGTTCGACTTCCTGGTAGAGGCGGTCGGCGCGGTAATAGCCCTCGGGATCCTGGCTGACCCTGAGCAGGCCACGCTCCTTGTCGGACAGTTCACGTTCCATGTCGAACAGCACCCGCTGCTTGTTGGGGCAGGTGTGCGAGCAGTTGTTGTAGTCGCCCTTCATGGACATGAACTTGACGTTGAAGAAGCGGTTGTAATACTCCTGCGCCTGGCGCGTGCTCAGCAATCCCTGGTCGCCCGACCAGACGAGAAATTCGCTGAAGATGCGTTTGTTTTCCGGTTTCGGATCGCCCTCCGCGATCGTGAGCAGGTCGTCGTAATAGCGGTCGAATTGCGCTTCGCAGCCTGTATTCAAAGAGGTCTTGACGAAGCTGATCGCACTGTCGAGATTGCGTGTCTGGGGAGACGGGCAACCGGGTTCCGTCGACGCGCATGCGACCAGCATTAAGAGGCCGGCAAGGACGCCGAGGTGCCTGAGCAGGGACATGGGTATCGGTGTGTTCATGGTGTCGCTCCTACGCGATTTCGCCGGCGAGGCTCATTGTTCCAGGGGGCTGCGGTAGGCTTGCTCGACGCTGCCGGGGGGCGGTCCTGCAACCAGTGCCTGCGGATCCTCGTCGCCGAACAGAATCGATTTGACGCCGCCGACGACTTCCATCATTTCCGGGGTGATGATGCCGAACGACTGGTTAAGCTGTTCCATCAGCGTGGCGCGCGCAATTTCCTGGCGCGTGCGCTCGATCAGCACGCTCGTCTCATCCATGTCGAGGTAGATGTCCGACGCCAATACCGCAAGCGACTGGTCGCCCTGGCTGCCGGACGTGGCGACCAGCTGATAATAGGTTTTGAAGCGTTCTGACAGCCGCATCCCCGAGCGGCCGCGCAGCGTCGGAGACGACGGCGACTGGGCGTTTGCCGAGGTCTTGCCAACGAGCGTTTCCTGCAGTTGCCATGGCGTCATCTTCTTGCCGAGTTCATTACGCAGGCCCCGCTCGAGGCTGATGCGGGTGTTGTTGACGGTGTGTTCCATGTCGGGCAGCCGCTCTTCCATGATCGTGAGCATTTCGAGGTAGGTGGCGCCGATCTGGCGCGCAAGGCGCTGGCAACCGGCATCGTTCTCCGCGCCGTCGCACTTGCTCTCCACGTACAGTTGCTGCTGCTGATCGAGGCGGCCGATAACCTCCTGCAGGCCCGTCTCCATGTCGCGGGCGACGTTACCGGTCTGCTTGAGGTCCTCGACGACCGTGGTCGGGAACAGGCGAATGGTGGGAGTGTTCGCGAGCACGGACTGTGCGAATATCAGCAGCGTGCCGGCCAGCAACAGTCCCAGGGTCGCCTGACGTCTCGCGTGATCGGCAGCGATAGCGAGCGGGCGCTTGTTCTTCATGTCTCGGTCCTCGTGGCTAGGTGTGCCTGTCGGTGCCGCAGGGGATTGCGGCGACCTGAAGCAAACGCTAACCGGGGGTCGATGAATACAAGCTGAACCGGCTATTCGTAATTGTCCCTATTGCTTATCGTAATGCGAATCATTATCATTTTGGCCTGAATCAGCAAACCACCAGTAAAATCCGTTGCTTACATAATGTTTTGACGGATTTTCGGTGGAGCAGAAACCCGGGACAACGACCCTATGGACCGCAACGGCAGCACGCTCGCATCTCTCAGGAAAGGCCAGAAAGGCGTTATCGCATCGGTGAACGCCGCAGACCCTCAGGTTCAGCGTCTCATGACGCTCGGTCTCGTCGAGGGTGCGATCGTCGAACTGGCAAGCGCCGCGCTCGGCGGCGATCCCATGGAGTTCCGGTTGTTCGGTCGCGGTATCTCGCTTCGCCAGGAGCAGGCCCGGCAGTTCGCCGTGTCCCCGGTAGCGGCGGGCGGTGACTAAGACCAAAGAAATTCGCGTACCCGCCAACCAGATACCCGTTAGCCGGCGCGCAGACGCCAGCATCGCGGTTGTTGGCAATCCCAATTCCGGCAAGAGCACCCTGTTCAATCGCCTGACCGGGCTGCGGCAGCGCATTGGCAACTACCCGGGCGTCACGGTCGAACGGCACGTCGGCACGCTCAAGATGGGCGGGAAGTCGCTCGAACTCGTCGACCTCCCCGGTACCCATGCGCTCAGCGCACATTCGCTCGAGGAACAGATCGCCGTCGACGTGATTCTCGGCCACATGGAGGGCACGGCGACACCCGACGGGATACTCGCCGTCATGGACGCCACCAACCTTTACCAGGGCCTCTACCTCGTGCAGCAGCTGCTGGAGCTCGAGCGGCCTCTGGTCGTCGCCCTGACTATGGCCGATGCGGCGGAGCTCGAGGGTCTGCGCATCGATATTGCGGGACTGACGGCAAGGCTCGGTGGCATACCGATCTGCCCGGTCGTTGCGACGACGGGACAGGGCGTCGACAAGCTGCGTACCGAGCTGTCACGAATTACAGAGATCCAGCCCCCCGAGCCTGGCAAGACCTGGCCGGAGCTGACCGCGGCGGCGCGCGAACTCGCCGCGCACGCTCCGGAGAATACGCGCCTGGCGGAGGTCGAGCGCCTGTTGATCGACGGCCCGACGGAAGCGAAACAGGAATTCCTCGCACGCTTCGACGATAGCGCCCCGGCAGAGCTGCAGCAGCTTCGCAATCGTCTGTTCGGTAATGAACCGCCGCTCGCCATCGAGGCTCGTGTTCGCTACCGCTGGGTCCGGGACGTGCTCGATGAGGTGGTTCAGCAGGCGCCGCCATTCTATGGCTGGCAGGCTCGCATCACCGCGTGGCTGAACCAGCCGGTGCCCGGAACCATCGGGCTGTTCCTGGTGATGGCCGTTGTGTTCCAGGCCGTGTTTGCCTGGGCGACGCCGATCATGGACCTGATCGATTCGGGCACGTCATTTTTCGGCGCCCGCGTGAACGCGGCGCTCGGTGACGGCGCGCTGGCGAGCCTGCTGGCGGACGGCGTTATCGCCGGTGTCGGCAGCGTGATCATCTTCCTGCCGCAGATCATGATCCTGTTCCTGTTCATCATCCTGCTCGAGGATTCCGGCTACCTTGCGCGCGCCGCTTACCTCCTGGACCGCGCCATGCGCTCCGTGGGCCTCTCCGGGCAATCGATCATCCCGATGATCTCGAGCTTCGCCTGCGCCGTGCCGGGTATCATGGCGACGCGGGTCATACCGAATCGCCGCGACCGTATCGCCACGATTCTCGCGGCGCCGTTCATGACCTGTTCGGCGCGACTGCCGGTGTATGCGCTGCTGATCG
>CBDUCE010000172.1:0-6592 GCA_965365575.1 uncultured Gammaproteobacteria bacterium | reverse complement strand
CTTGATCAGGATGTAGATCAGGCTGCCCATGAGCCCGCAGACCATGATGACCCAGGCTATCGTCTCGTCCTGCATCACCTCGAGCATGATGTCGGAGAACGTGCTGACGACGGCGGTCGGCTCGAGCAGGAGAATGCCGATGACGACACCAACCAGCAGCGCCGCGACGGGACGGTGGGTGAGCACCGCGGTCGTGATCACAAACACGGTCGGCAGCAGGCTCAACAAGCCGTAGTGGTCCACAGGCACCCCTCGGAACGGTTTCCGGCATTGTAGGCGGCCGCGCGAGACGTTGGGAAGGTTTCCTGCCTCAGCGTTTCCGCAGGTGGAAACCGTGAGGAGGGCGCCCTTCACTGGACCAGGCTTATAATCGAGCGAAAAGGACAGGGGATACCATGGATTACCTGATGATCATTTTGCAGGCTGCCGCCACGATCGCCGTGCTTGCGCTGCTCGCGCGCTTCGCCAACAGCCGCCTCGTCAAGCACTTCGAGGGCAAGCCCCACCTGGTCTTTCGGCGTCAGCTCATTCAGCTGGCTGGCGTGCTGGCCATCGTGCTGGCGCTGATTCTTTTCCTGCCGCTCGATGGCACGCTCCGTGGGCAGCTGCTCGGCCTTTACGGCATCGTACTCAGCGCCACCATCGCATTGTCGTCCACGACACTCGTCGGCAACGTCATGGCGGGAATCATGCTGAAAACGATCAAGAGCTGCCGGCCAGGCTATTACATCACGGTCGGCGATCATTTCGGGCGCATCTCCGCCATGGACCTGCTGCATACCGAGATACAGACGGAAGAGCGCGATCTCACGACGCTGCCCAACCTCTACCTCGTCACCCACCCGGTGCGGGTGATGCGCACGTCGGGCACGTTGTTATATGTCGAACTCTCGCTCGGCTACGACGTCTCGCGCCATGAGATCGAGAAAATGCTGCTCGCGGCGGCGACAGAGACCGGCCTCGAATCGCCGTTCGTGCAAATCCGCGAACTCGGCGACTTCTCCGTGACCTACCGTGTCTCCGGCCTGCTCACCGAAGTGAACCGGCTGCTCGACAAGCGTCGCGAGCTGCGCGCCCGCACGATGGACGCGCTGCACGCGGCTGACATCGAGATCGTGTCACCGAATTTCATGAACACTCGAAATTTTGATACCAGCGAGCGCTTCATCCCGGATGTCGAGCCGATTGCAGAGCCCGCCGATACGGGCACATCAGCAGACGCGCTGGTATTCGACAAGGCAGAGGAAGCGGAGTCGGTAACAAAGCTTCGCGAAAATCTCGAAGCGACCAGGGATCGAATCCGGGTATGCAAAGAGTTGGCCGACGACAAAAGCAAACCCGACGCGGCCATGGCCGCAACAGCCGAGATCGAGTCGCTGGAAAAGAAGGTCGCGCGGCTCACGGCATTGATCGATCGCAAGGAAGCGAAGATCTCGGAGGAATAGTCGGCATTGTCGGGCACTTTGCGGCAGGCGGCCCGTTTAGGATAGGCTCCCATGATCTTTTTGGGGGGAGCAACCTATGGCCAAGCGCAGCTGGTCGATCGACTCGCTGGCTCTCATATTCTCGTTCGTCGTCATAGCCCAGCTGTTGTCGTACGTCATTACGCAGGGCACGTTCGACCGGATGCCTGTGCCGGACAGCCCACATCGCACAATGGTGGTTGCCGGCACCTATGAAACGCTTGCCGCGGACGAGCAGGTAACCCTGTCGCCCTGGTATTCACTGGTCGGCGTCACGAAGGGACTGGCCAGCGCACAGGACATCATCTTCCTGATTTTCATCGTCGGCGGCGTTATCGAGGTCCTGCGCAGGAGCGGTGCCATCGACGCCGCGCTGCACGGTGCCGTCGCCCGCCTGGGCCACAGCCCGTGGATCCTGATCGCCGGCTGTTTCGCGATGTTCAGCCTGGGCTCGTTCACGATAGGCATGGGCGAAGAATACGTGCCGCTCATACCCATCATCATCACCATGTCGCTGGCGATGCGCATGGACGGCGTCGTCGCGATGGGCATGGTCTGGATACCGTACGGGATCGGCTGGGGCTGTGCCGGCATCAATCCGTTCGGCGTGCTGATCGCGCAGAACATCGCCGGCGTGCCGCTGACTTCGGGCTGGGAGTTCCGGATCGTGATGATGCTGGCGTTTCTCGCGCTGGGCTTCCACCACCTGTATGCCTATGCAAGGCGCGTGCGGCGAGACCCGTCGCTGAGCCTCGTTGCGGACGTCGACTACAGCAAGGGCTTCGAGCCGCCGCACGACATCGAGGTGACCGGCAGCCGCATCGCAATCCTGGTGGTGTTCCTGCTCGGCATCGCCGGCTTCGTGTGGGGCGCGGCTAACCGGGGCTGGTACATCGAAGAACTCAATGCCGTGTTCCTTGCCATAGGCCTCGCGACCGCGGTCATCGCCCGCATCTCGCCATCGGACACCAGCAAGGCCTTTCTCGACGGCGCTGCCATGATGACAGCGCCGGCGCTGATCGTCGGCTTTGCGCGCGCGATCGCTGTGGTGCTAGAGGACGGCCAGATCATCGACACGGTCGTGCATGGCGTTGCCGGCCTGCTCGAAGGAATGCCGCCGGATGTATCCGCCGTCGGGATGCTGCTGGTGCAGTCGTTGTGCAACTTCTTCATCCCGTCCGGCTCGGGACAGGCATTCGTGACGATGCCGATCATGTCGCCGCTCGCGACGCTGACCGGTGTTCCCCAGCAGACGGCAGTGCTCGCGTTCCAGTTCGGCGACGGCTTCACGAACATGATCGTACCGACGAGCGCGCTGGTGATGGGCGCGCTTGCGCTCGGCCGCGTGCCCTACACCGCCTGGTTCCGTTTCATCGGCCCCCTGATGCTGAAGATCTTTGCGCTCGCCTCTGCGTTCCTGGTGTTCTCGGTGCATTTCGGCGACAAGGTGGGCCTTTACTGATCGGCCGCATGCCCCATATCTCTTCGTAACAACATCGCAGCCTTGCCGAACAGGGAGCAAACATGGCCGATTCGCCTTTCATTATCGACGTCACCCGGGAGAACTACGCGCAGGTCATGGAGGCCTCGTTCCAGGTCCCCGTGCTCGTGGACTTCTGGGCCAGCTGGTGCCAGCCCTGCCATGCGCTGATGCCGATCCTCGCGAAGCTTGCCGAGGAATACCAGGGCAAGTTCCTGCTGGGCAAACTCAACACCGAGGAAGAGCAGGAGATTGCCGCGCAGTTCGGTATCCGCAGCATTCCCAACGTGAAGCTGTTCCGTAACGGCCAGCCGGTTGACGAGTTCATGGGCGCACTGCCGGAGAAGGCAGTGCGGGAGTTTGTCGACCGGCACGTGGCGCGCGAGTCGGATGCGACCGTGCAGCAGGCCCTCGAGCAGCTGTCTGCCGGGAACACCGACACCTCTATCGCCCTGCTCGCGGAAGCCCGCGAGGCGGACCCGGACAACCCGCGTATCACCCTCGCACTGGCGCAGGCGCAGTTGGCTGCCGGCGACCCGGCCGCCGCGGAAGCGACGCTCGACAGCCTGCCGGCCAGCGAGAAGGACAAGCCCGAAACCGCCTCGCTGCGCAGCCGGCTGTTCTTTGAGGGCCAGTTGGCGGAAGCCCCCGACGCGACTGAACTCGAGACCAGGCTCGCGGCCGACCCGGACGATCACGAGGTCCGGTTCCAGCTTGCGTTGCGCAAGGTTGTCGACCAGGACTACGACGCGGCCATGGAACTGCTGCTCGAGCTGATGAAAAAAGACCGAAGCTTCGGGGACGACGCCGGCCGCAACACACTGTTGAAAGTGTTCGAACTACTCGGCGACGACCCTCGAGTAGGCCAGTTTCGCCGTCGCATGGCGAGCCTGTTGCATTGACGCAGGCGCCACTGTCTCGCCGAATTGCGGTGGATCGGCTTCTCTCATTCGTGTAGATTTTCGGTGACTGCAGCGCAAGAAAATACCTGGCAGCTGCTCAATCCATTTGCGTAAGGATTTTCGTCATGGAGACAATGACGCGCCATGCGATTGCACTGGTCACGATCCTGTTTTTGCTGCCGGCCGCCGTCAATGCAGATGTCCTGCACCTCAAAAACGGCGACCGGATCACGGGCACGATCAAACATATCTGGGATGACGAGGTAACGATCGAGCCCGAATATTCGGACGAGTTCGAGGTCGATCTGCCGCTGGTCGAGCGCATCGAATCAGACCGGGAATTCGAGATCGAAATGCCCGACGGCACCGATGTCATCGGCAGGATGCAGGGTGCTGATGACGACGGCAACCAGATCATCGAAATTGACGGGGAACCCGTGTCGGTGCCGTTGAGCGCTTTGCGCGAAGTCGAAGAGCCCGAGGATTACTACGACTGGGAGATGCTCATCGACTATTCCTTATCCGTGAGCGACGGCAACACCGACAGCCTGAATTCCAGGCTGTCAGGTGAGGGCATGTTCAAACATGGCGATCACCGGCACATAGGCAGAGTAACGCAGCTGCGGGAGGAGCTGGACAGCCTTACAACCAAGGACCAGTCGTTACTCTCCTATACCTACAACTGGATGTTCAGTGACCCCTGGTTTTTTGCCGCGAACGGGCAGCTGGAGCGCGACCCCATCAGGGATCTGCAGCATCGTGTAACGGCTAGCGCCGGTATTGGCCGCGATATCTGGAACGACCCGAACCGATTTCTCAACGTTCAGCTCGGCGCGGGTTTTACAGAGGAAGAGATTGGGCTCGATAAGGACACAAGTGCCGTCGCGGCATGGTTGCTCAGGTTCCGCCACGACTTCTTCGGCGATGATCTCGAGCTCTTTCACGACCACAGCATCGTGGAAACGATCTCCGGCCGCGACAATACGGTCATCAAGACCACGACCGGTTTTCGCTATGAAATCACCGACCTGTTGTATCTCAACATTGCACTCGACTGGGATCATGAATCACAGCCCGCCGGAACAGCGGAAAAGACGGACACCACGTTCTCGATTGGGGCGGGGCTCGAGTTCGACTAGCTGGTCGAACGTCCCGAGCCTGGCCCTGATCTCTGGTGAATGCGCGCCGGTCGTGGTGCAATAAGGAGATTATGAGCGTGTTTGTCTCTTTGCAGGAGCTTTTCGTGAGGATGCCAAGAATTATTCGAACGATATTTGTGTTGTGGGTCAGCGGCTACTATCTGGTTGCTCCGGTCGCGGCCCAGGAAGTCATCGTATTCGGCGGACCCGAAGACGCGGAACAGTGGCTGATCGAGGAGGGTTGGTGGGGCGAAGATAAGCGTGGTGAGCAGCTCATGGTGCCGCGGGCGATCATTACGGGTATCAATCCCAGCTGGCGGCAGACGGCTCAGGAATTAACGGTTCCCGAGAAGAAGGAAGTCTTTTATCGCTTCATGTTGCCCCTGGTCGTGCATGCGAACAACATGGTTCTCGATCGCCGTGCAAAGCTCGAGCGCGCTCACCGGCAAATCGAGGCTGGCGAGAGTATCGGCGTAGTCGAACTGCAGGAACTCCGCGATGCCACTGTTTTGTTACGCGTGCTGAGCCGGGAAGAGGCCGACGCGCTGACCGCGGACAGCTCGCAACTGACTCACGTCATTGACCAGTTACTCTATCGACTGGACGTGATTCCAGCCGGTCTCGTGCTCGGCCAGGCGGCCTACGAGAGCGGCTACGGCACGTCGCGATTCGCTGTCGAAGGCAATGCGCTGTTCGGCCAGTGGACCTACGGCGGCCAGGGACTGAAGCCGGAGCAACAGCGCAAGCACCTTGGTGATCATCGGATCGCGAGCTTCGACTGGCCGTTCGACAGCGTGCGGGGCTATTACATCAATTTGAGCTCTCACCCGGCCTACGAGGATTTTCGCAAGCTTCGCGCCGAGCTGAAATCGAAGGGTCAGCCACTTACGTCACTTGCGCTCGCCGACGGGCTGATCCGTTATTCCGAGCGCGGCCAGGAATATGTCGATACGCTGAAGGGCATCATCCGCGTCAACAAGCTCGACGTTGCCGACGATGCTGTTTTTCGGGACGAGCCGTTACGTTTCCTGGTTGGCGCTCGGGACCCCGAATCCGCGGCGGCGCTACGTGCTGAGATAGAAAGGCTACGCGCTTCGGGCGAACTTGACGAAATCGTTGAACGAATGCGCCTCGAGTGAGGCAGTACCCGGAGTCGACGCTCAAGCTGCGAGCGTGCGGTCGATCATGGGCATTCGGTGCAGGTATTAAGACTGATTGATCGGCCAGCGGGGCTAAATGACCCCGCTGGCCGATCAACTATTGCGTGCTAACAGTTATCCTAGCCGAGTCGCCGGCGAATTCCGTAAAGCAGAAGACCGAGGCTGGTGAAAAGGCCGCCCAGCATGCCGATCAGGGGCACGGGGCTGGCGGTCTTTGGCAGCATCGCGACCATCTCACTTTCGTCCTCTGCCACCATCGGCGCAGTAGTAGCCACTGCTACAGTAGTGGCGGTGGCGAAATCGTCTTCATGCGGAATATGCACCTCCCACCGATCCTGCGGCAGGTAGACATTGAGTTCCGACTTCGGCATGAGGTCTCGGTACCGGTACTGCCGCCCCGCTACCGTCGCACGAGCATCCGCCGGCATGTCGAACGAATAGGTATCGG
>CBDUCE010000171.1:0-6650 GCA_965365575.1 uncultured Gammaproteobacteria bacterium | reverse complement strand
GCGTGATGATGCCGATGGGACTCGCGACGATCATCGGCGGCATGTCGACGACCATTGGTACGTCCACGAACCTGCTGGTGGTCGGTATCGCCCACGACATGGGCCAGCACACTTTCACGTTGTTCGAGTGGGTATTGCCCGTCGCGATCGTCGGCGGAGTGGCGATTCTGTTCCTGTGGCTCGTTGCGCCTCGCTTGCTGCCGGACCGCACGCCGCTGATGCCGGATACGACGCCGCGTATCTTCAGCGCGCAACTTCACATCAAGAAGGACGGCTTCGCCGACGGCAGTACGCTCTCGGAGGTGCTAGCCAAGGCCGATGGCCAGATGCGGGTCGACAAGATTCAGCGCAGCGAATCTTTGTTCCTCGCAAAGCTGCCGCAGGTGAAGCTGCAGCCCGGCGACCGCCTGTTCGTCAAGGACTCGCCGGAGAACCTCAAGCATTACGAGCAGATACTCGGTGCGACGCTGTACAACGCCGAGGACGAGGAACACCCTGTCGACGACGAATTTCCGCTCGAGGCGGGCGGCCAGCAGCTGGCCGAAGTCGTCGTGACGCGTGGTTCGCCACTGCACTTGCGCACGCTCGCCGCGGCACGCTTCACGGGAAGCTACCAGCTCATGCCGCTGGCGCTGCACCGTGCGCGTGCGCCCAGTTCGCAGGTCACGGGTGACCTGAACACGATCCGCCTGCGTGCGGGCGACGTTCTCCTTGTGCAGGGTTCGGGGGACGCGATCAATCACCTCAAGGACAGCGGTTCGATGCTGGTTCTGGACGGCACGACCAACCTGCCGCACACGCACCGCGCGAAGCGCGCGCTGGCCGTCATGGCCCTCGTCGTCGCCGCCGCTGCGCTCGGCATCCTGCCGATCGCCGTCAGCGCCGTCGTCGGACTGGGCCTGATGCTGGCAACCGGGTGTCTGACCTGGCGCGATGCCGTCGGTGCCCTGTCGATTCCCGTGATCATGATCATTGTCGCCAGCCTGGCGCTGGGCAAGGCGTTGCTCGGCACGGGCATGGCGGATTATCTCGCCATGGGGTTCGTCGGCATGACCTCTGCGATGCCGATCGCGTTCATCCTGAGCGGGTTCATGCTGCTGATGGCGGTGCTGACCAATATCGTTTCCAACAACGCCGCGGCGGCGATCGGTACACCGATCGCCATCGGCATCGCGCAGCAGCTGGGCGTGCCGGCGGACCCGTTCATCCTCGCGACGCTGTTCGGCGCCAATATGAGTTTCGCGACGCCGTACGGTTACCAGACCAACCTTCTGATCCTGAGTGCCGGCGGCTACAAGTTCACGGACTTCTTGCGCGTGGGCATCCCGCTGACGATCATCATGTGGATCGGGTTCTCGCTCGTGCTGCCGGCGCTTTACTCCCTGTGAAACCGCGCTTCGATTCCGTGTTCTTGACGCAGGCGGACGGGGCGGTAATACTCCGGGCTATGAACACCCGGCTCGCAAACGTATGGTGGTGGCAGCTCTCGTAGGAGAGGGTTGCTGGCCGACCGTTAGCTGAGCAAAAGGAAACCAGAAGCCCGTCTCCGCCACCGTGGAGACGGGCTTTTTTTATTGGACAACGCATGCAGGAACCTTTCGACATAGCGGCCGATCTCGATACACCGGTATCGGCATTCCTGAAGCTCGCGCCCCTGCGGCCGCGCTTCCTGCTGGAGAGCGTCGAGGGCGGCGAGCGGCTCGCCCGCTACTCGTTCCTCGGTTTCGGTGACGCGCTCGAAGTGCGCATGGACGCCGACGGGCTCAGCATCGACGGTGAGAGCCGGCCGCGTCCCGCTACACAGGGTGAATACCTCGGCGCGTTGCGCGATGCGCTTGCAGGGGCGCCGCGCCCGCAACCCGGTGTCGAGGGGCTGCCGTTCTCGGGCGGACTTGTCGGCGTGTCGGGTTATGACGTCGTGCGCCTGTTCGAGCGTTTGCCGCGGGACACCGCGCCGCAGACAAACCTGCCCGATGCCGCGTTCTCGGCGCCGACCTCGTTTCTCGTCTTCGATCACCTGACGCGCCGCGTCGCTTTGCTGCACGATGGCCCGGATACAGAACGCCAGGCGCTGCGCCGCGAGGTCATCGACCGCCTGCGGGGGCCGGTGCCGGCTGCGAGAACGGACGTGGACATATCGGCGGCAACGGCGAGCCTCAGCGAGTCGGAGTTCACCCGGCGCGTCAACGCCTGCAAGGAATACATCGCAGCGGGCGACATCTACCAGATCGTGCTCTCGGTTTTGTTCCGCGGCCGCACGAACGTGCAGCCCTTCGAGGTCTACCGGGCGATGCGGCTCCTGAACCCGTCGCCCTACATGTTCTTTTTCCAGTTCGACGACCTCGCCGTTGTCGGGTCGTCTCCCGAGGCGCTCGTGCGCCTGCACGGCAGCCGTGCCTCGCTGCGGCCGATAGCGGGTACCCTGCCGCGGGGCGCAACGACGGCGGAAGACCTGGCGAACGAGGAGGCGCTGCTGGCCGACCCGAAGGAGGCAGCCGAGCACGTGATGCTCGTCGACCTCGCGCGCAACGACCTCGGCCGGGTAGCGCGCGCAGGCACCGTGCGCGTCGATCCATACCGCGCCATCGAACGCTACAGCCACGTCATGCACATCGTGAGCGGTGTGCAGGGCGAACTCGACGAACGCTTCGACCAGTTCGACCTGTTCGCGGCGAGCTTCCCCGCGGGCACGCTGGTCGGCGCACCGAAAGTGCGCGCCATGGAGATCATCGAGGAGATGGAGTCTGTCGGGCGCGGCCTCTATGCCGGCACGGCGGGTTACTTCGGCGCGAGCGGCGACATGGACCAGGCGATCACGATCCGCACGCTCGTTTTTTCCGGTGACGAGTACAGTTTCCAGGCAGGCGCGGGTATCGTTGCCGACTCGGTGCCGGCGCGTGAATACCAGGAAGTGCTGGCAAAAAGCGCGATCCTGCGCCGCGCTCTCGAGATGGCCGGGGAGGGCTTGTGATGGCCGGAAACTTCGAACACGTGCGCATGCTGCTGATCGACAATTACGATTCCTTTACCTACAACCTCGTGCAGGCCTTCGCGGCGCAGGGCGCCGAGGTCATGGTGTACCGCAACGACGCGATCACCGTCGACGAGGCCAAAGCGCTCGCGCCGACACACCTGGTCATCTCCCCCGGCCCCGGGCGGCCCGAAGACGCCGGCGTGTCCCTCGACATGATCGCAGCGTTCGCGGACGAGATCCCGATCCTCGGCGTCTGCCTCGGGCACCAGAGCCTCGTGCACCATTTCGGCGGCGCGATCGTCCGTGCCGAACGGCTCATGCACGGCAAGACGTCGATGGCGAAGCACGACGGCAAAACGATATACGAAGGACTGTCGCAACCGTTCGAGGTCGGCCGCTACCATTCGCTGTGCGCGCAACCGGAGAGCCTGCCCGACGTCCTCGAGCTGACCGCCGAGACGGAACGCGGCGAGATCATGGGCGTGCGCCACAAGAGCCTGCCGCTCGAGGGCGTGCAGTTTCACCCGGAGAGTGTGCTCACCCCGGAAGGCGACCGCCTGATGGCGAACTTCATGCGCATGACGTCATCATGAACACGGCGGACTCGAAAAAGAACCTGGGTTCGCTGCTGGACCGGCTGCTGAACGGCGAGGCGCTCGCCGAGCACGATGCCTACGAACTCATGCACCGCTTCGCGGCCGGCGAACTCGACCCGGCGCTCGCGGGTGCGTTCCTCGCGGGCCTGCGCGCCAAGGGGGAGACCGCGGACGAGGTGCGCGGCTTCGCTCGGGCAATGCGCGAGCTTGCCGTGCATCCGGAGATCCCGGACGGCACGCCGACCGTCGACACGGTAGGAACCGGCGGTGACGGCTCCGGCAGCCTCAACCTGTCCACCGGTGCCGGTCTGCTGGCAGCCGCCTGCGGTGTGCGCGTCGTAAAGCACGGCAACCGGTCCGTATCGTCGAAGTCCGGCAGCGCCGACATGCTCGAATGCCTGGGCATGCCGCTGCCGCTGCACGAGCCGGAGGCGGTGGCCTGCCTCGAGGCCACCAACTTCACGTTCCTGTTTGCGCCGGCATATCACCCGGCGATGAAGGCCGTTGTGCCGGTGCGCGGCGCGATGGGCGTGCGCACCGTTTTCAACATGCTCGGCCCGCTGACGAATCCGGCGATGCCGCCGACGCAGCTGATCGGAGCCTGGAGCCTGGACGCGGCCGAACTCATGGCCGATGCACTGGCGGGCATGGATATCGAGCGGGCGTTCGTCGTGCACGGCGAGCCCGGCTGGGACGAGGCGACGCCTGTCGGCGAGTTCGTGTTGTTCGACGTGCGCAATGGTGAGGCCGCGCGCACGACGCGTACTCCCGAGGATTATGGTGTTTCCCGATGTGCGCCGGAGGACCTGGCCGGCGGCGATGCTGCGCACAATGCGAGCGAGCTGACGCGGGTTTTCGCCGGCGAAGACAAGGGGCCGCACCGCGATGCACTCGTGATGAGCACGTCCCTGGTGCTCGAGGTGCAGGGAACGGCAGACGATGCGATGCACGGCGTCGAACTCGCGACTGCGGCGCTCGACAACGGCGACGCCGCGGAACTGCTCGACCGACTACGGACACACTTCGAAAGCCCATGAGCGACTTCCTGCAGCAAATGGCGACACTATCGGCGGAGCGCGCGGCTGCTGCAGGCCAGTTCCATGCCGGCGATCTCGACAAGCGTCTCGTTCCGTTGCAGCTCGGAGACTTCGACGTCATCGCGGAGATCAAGGGCCGCTCGCCGGCCGAAGGGGCACTGGCCGGCGCCGATTTGAATCGCGCGGAGCAGGCGCGGCACTACGCGCAGGGCGGCGCGGCTGCAATCTCGGTGCTGACCGAGCCCAGCCGTTTCGACGGCGCGCTTTCGCACCTCGAAGAGGTGGCAGCCGCCGTGCCGGACACGCCCGTCATGCGCAAGGATTTCCTGGTTGAGCCGGTGCAGGTGCTCGAGGCGCGCAAGGCGGGGGCCAGCGGCGTATTGCTGATTACCGCGATGCTGTCCGACGGCAAACTGCGTGCGATGCTAGACACGGCGTTCGAGTTCGGCATGTTCGTACTGCTCGAGGCTTTCGACGAGAACGACCTGGCGCGCAGCATCGTGCTGCTGGAGAACCCGGCCGATCGCGATCGTGCGGCCGCCGGGAAACTGCTCGTGGGCGTGAACACGCGTAACCTGCGCACGCTGGAAGTTGACGGCACGCGCCTCGAGCGGCTTGCGCCGCTGCTGCCCGACGCCCGCTGTGTTGCGGAAAGCGGAATGAAAACGGCGGCCGACGCGGCGGCCGTCGCCGGGTGGGGTTACAGCCTCGCGCTGGTCGGCAGTGCGCTGATGCGGAGCGACGATCCCGCGGATCTCGTCAGGAACATGCGTGCAGCCGGCAGCGCGAGGGTGGCAGCATGAGCCTCGTTGTGAAGATCTGCGGGCTGCAGAAGGCGGACGACGTGAAGGCGGCCGTGAGCGCGGGCGCCGATGCCGTCGGCTTCGTATTCGCGGAGTCGGTGCGCCGGGTGTCGCCGGGTGAGGCCAGCAAGCTGACCCGCTACCTGCCGAAGCGTGTGCGGCGGGTTGCCGTGATGCGCCACCCGACGCAGAGCGAGTGGCAGGACGTGCTCGACACGTTTTCTCCGCACGTGCTGCAGACGGACATCGACGATTTCGACGCGCTCGACGTGCCGGACTCGGTGGAACGCTGGCCCGTGATCCGCGAGGGCTGGGCGGGCATCGACGGCGGGCTTCCCGCCATCTTCCTGTACGAAGGGGTACGCAGCGGGGCCGGGCAGACCGTCGACTGGCAGCGCGCGGCAGGGATTGCGAAACGGGGCCGCATGATTCTTGCCGGCGGTCTCGGTGTCGACAATATTGCGACGGCGATCCGGACCGTCAGACCGCACGGCGTCGATGTATCGAGCGGCGTCGAATCGCGCCCGGGCCGCAAGGACCCGGGCCTTATCCAGTTATTCATCAAGGCGGCGCGCGCCGCGGAGAAACAGGCATGACATCTTTATTCCAGGCGGGCGAGGCGGAAGCGCTGCTGCAGGCCGCCATCAACGGTGAGTTACCCGACGAACGCGGGCGCTTCGGCCCCTTCGGCGGACGGTACATCCCCGAGACGCTGGTGCCGGCATTCGAGCGTCTCGAGGCCGGCGTCAAAGAGCATTTGCACGAGCCGGGATTCCAGGCCGAGTTCCAGCGCGAGCTGCGCGAATGGGTCGGCAGGCCGACGGCGCTGACGCACGCGCCGCGCCTTAGCGAACGCTGGGGCGCCGACGTGTGGCTCAAGCGCGAAGACCTCGCTCACACGGGCGCGCACAAGATCAACAACGCGATCGGCCAGGCGCTGCTCGCAAAACGGCTGGGCGTCGAGCGCGTCATCGCGGAGACCGGCGCCGGCCAGCACGGCGTGGCGTCGGCGGCGGCCTGCGCGCGCGTCGGCCTGCCTTGCGCGGTCTACATGGGCGCCGTCGACATCGAGCGGCAGGCACCGAATGTCGATCGGATGCGGCGGCTCGGGGCCGAAGTTGTCGCCGTCGAGTCGGGCGACAAGACGCTGCGTGCGGCGATCGACGAGGCACTGAGGAAGTGGGTGACCGATCCTTCCGGCATCTACTACCTGCTCGGCTCGGCGGTGGGTGCGCATCCT
>CBDUCE010000170.1:0-6655 GCA_965365575.1 uncultured Gammaproteobacteria bacterium | reverse complement strand
GCCGCAAGAATCGACGCCCCGGCAGAGGCGAGGATGCCGGCTGCCGCGCCGAGCGCGGCGAACTCGGCCATGACGCCCGCAAACACGATGCGTTTGCGCGCGCCCAGCGCCCGCAACATCGCACTCTCGAAGCGGCGCTCGTCGATTGTCGACTGCACGGCCGCGAACAGCACGGCGACGCCGGCCGCCAGCGTGAAAAAGAACACCGCCTGCACGGCCATCGAGGCCTTCTCTATGATGCCGCGCACCTGCTGCAGGATCGCGTCGAGATCGATGACCGAGATCGTCGGATGTTCACGCACCAGGTCCACGAGCGCCGTTTTCTGGTCGTCCGCGACGCGCATGCTGGCGATGAACGTCGCCGGGTAGGCGTCCAGTGCCCCGGGTGAAAGGACCAGGAAGAAATTCGGCATGAACGAGTCCCAGTTGATGCGGCGCACGCTCGCGATTGTTGCCTCCAGCTGCTGGCCCGCGATCTCGAATTCCAGCACGTCGCCGATCGCGAGACCCGTCTCGAGGGCGACCTCTTCCTCTATCGACACGAGCGGCGGCCCGTCGTAGCCGGGCGGCCACCACTCGCCCTCGAGTAACTCGTTGCTGCTGCTGAGCTCCTCGGCCCAGGAGAGATTCTGCTCGCGGTTCACGAACCACTGCGCATCCTCCGCCGGGTACTCGCGCTCCTTGACCGACTCGCCGTTGATCAGCGTCATGCGCGCGCGCACGAGCGGTGCGTAGTCGGGCGGCGTCACGCCGCGGGACGCAAAGATGTTCGTGACCGATTCCGTCTCGCTGCGCTGGATGTTGATCAGGAAATGGTTCGGCGCATCCTGGTCGAGCGTCTGCCGCCAGCCGTCGAGCAGGTCCGTCCGCACGAGTGTCAGCAAGAGGAGCACCGTGAGCCCCAGCCCGAAAGCCACAACCTGCACCGCGCTTGCCCGGCCGCGGCGCGCGACGTTCGCAAGCCCGTAACGCCAGGCAACGCCCACGCCTGAACGAAAGCGTCCCAGGACGGCGACGAGCCCGCGGCCCACGAGATACAGCGCGGCAGCGATGACGATAATCCCGCCGAGCACGATGACGAGCATCGTGGGGTCGCCGACGGAGCGATACAGGAGTGCCGCGACCGCCGCCAGCGACAGCCCCCCGACGAGAATCCGCGATGGCGCAGGAGGCATGGCATCGTGCCTTAGCACCCTGAGCGGCGGCGTGTTGCGCAGCTGGATGAGAGACGGCAGCGCGAAACCTACGAGCAGAACCATTGCGCTTCCGGAGGCGAGGACGACCGGCATCGGCCCGGGCTCGGGGAGGTCGCCGCGGATGATATCCGCGAGTATCCACGACAGGATCTCCTCTGCGGCAAAACCGACGACGCTGCCTGCGGCCACGCCGATGAGGCCCAGCGCGATAAGCTGCGTGACAGCGACAGACACCACGAAGCCCTGCGTGGCGCCCAGGCTCTTCATCAGCGCCACCGTGTCCATGCGGCGGTGCGCGAAACGCCGCGCCGACATCGAAATGGCGACGGCGCTCAGCAACAGGCTGATGACTGCCGTCAGCGACAGGAAGCGCTTCGCCCTGTCCGCCGCGGCGTAAGCCCGCTCGCCGCTTTCTTCGGCGCTGCGCAGCCGCAGCGAGTCCGGCAACTGGTCCTCGATTGCATCGTTGAACGCCGTCACCGCATCCCCGTCACCGGCGATCAGCAGTGCGTAGCGAACACGGCTGCCGACACCGATGAGTGCCGTTGCGTCCAGATCCGCGACATTCATCAGCAAGGTCGGCGCCAGCGACGCAAAGCCGATGGACTGGTCGGGGCGGTAGGTAACGACAGCGGCAATGCGCAGCTCCGCTTCGCCGACCGAGACCCTGTCGCCGACGTCTGCACCGACCCTCGCGAGCAGCGCACTGTCCGCCCACACTTCGCCGGGCGCGGGAATCCCGTCCACCTCGCGCTGCTCGCCGAACAGGGCGTCGGAGATCCGCACCGCGCCCCGCAACGGATAATCGTCCGTAACCGCGAGCAGCGTGGTCAGCGCGCTCTCGTCACCCGCGAACACCACCGTGGGAAACGACACCATGTCGGCGGTGCGGAGCTCGTACTCAGCCGCCAGCTCCCGCCACGAGTCGGGGATGGGATCCTGGGAGCGGAGGCGGAGGTCGGCGGCAAGCACCTCGTTGGCCTGCCGCTCGACGGCCTTGCCGATGCGATCCGTGAGGAAACCGACCGCCGTCAGAGCAGCCACGGCGAGGATCACGGCCGACAGGAGCACGACCACCTCGCCGGAGCGAAGCTCGCGGCCGAAACTGCGCATGGCAAACGTCAGTGCTTTCATGCGCCCGCCGGCGTATCGCCCACCAGTTTCCCGGCGTCGAGGCTCAGCACGCGGTCACAGCGCGCCGCGAGCGAGTTATCATGCGTGACCAGCACGAGCGTCGTCGAAGATTTGCGGTTGAGCTCGAACATGAGTTCCATGATGGTTTCGCCGGTGCGGGTGTCGAGGTTACCGGTAGGCTCGTCTGCGAACAGCACCGCGGGCTCGGTGGCAAAGGCGCGCGCGATCGCAACGCGCTGCTTTTCGCCGCCCGACAGCTGCGCCGGGTAGTGGCTCCAGCGTTGCCCGAGTCCGACGCGTTCAATGATGGCGCGGGAGGCTTCCCGCGCATCGCCCCCGCCGGCGAGTTCCAGCGGCAGCATCACGTTCTCGAGCGCATTCAGCGACGGCACCAGGTGAAATGACTGGAACACGAAGCCGACGCTCTCGGCACGGACGCGTGCGCGCCCGTCCTCGTCCAGCTCGCTCAGGTTGATTCCGTTCAATACGACATAACCCTGCGTGGGAAGGTCCAGCCCGGCGAGCAGCGCCAGCAGCGTCGACTTGCCTGCGCCCGACGGCCCGACAACCGCAACCGATTCTCCCGGGGCGATCGAGAAACTTACGTCCGACAGGATGGTCAGAGTGCCCTCAGGGCTGCTAACCTTTTTGCTGATATTGTGTGCCGCAAGAACGGCGGCATCGTCTGAATCACTCGACATGCGTAGACTTCTGATCCTTTTTGCGTTATTGACGGCCACCGGCGGCCATGCCGCCGACGTGCCGACCGTTCTCATATTGGGCGACAGCCTGAGCGCAGGTTACGGTATTGAGGTTGACCAATCGTGGGCTGCTTTGTTGCAGTCGCGGCTCCGGGAGCAAGGGTACGAACATCGCGTCGTGAACGCCAGTATCAGCGGCGAGACGACGGAGGGCGGCGCCGAGCGTATCGGCCCTGCGCTCGACAATTTTTCACCCGAGCTGGTCGTCCTCGAGCTTGGCGGCAACGACGGTCTCAGGGGCTTTCCGCCACAGCGCACGCGGGAAAATCTCGACAAGATCATCACGGCAAGCAAGGCCTCGGGGGCGGAGGTCGTGCTGCTCGGCATCCGCATTCCGAGCAATTACGGGCCGCGGTACACCCAGGCGTTCGAGAACACATTCCGCGAGGCGGCCGAGGAGAACGCGGTGTTGTGGATCGAGTTCTTCATGGACGGCATCGCGCTCGACGAGGACCTTATGCAGGCCGACGGCATTCACCCGAATGCAAAGGCCCAGCCCATATTGCTCGACAATGCGTGGCCGATCATCAGGGAGGCGCTGGGGCCTGCAGACTGAGCACCACCGCGGGCAATACGCTATTCTGAATTCCGGCCGAACGACATCAAGGGCCTAACGAGGAAAATCCACGCGTGGAAAAAATCTGGCTGAAGTCCTATCCGCACGGCGTGCCTGAGCAGGTGCCGGCGCCACCGTATCGCTCCATTCGCGAAATGATCGAACACAGTTTCCAGGAGTACCCGGAAAACCCGGCTTACACCAACATGGGAACGACGATCACGTACCGGGATCTCGATGAGCTGTCGATGAAGTTCGCCTGTTACCTGCAGAAAGACCTGGAGCTGACGCGCGGCGAGCGTGTCGCGATCATGCTGCCGAACATACTCCAGTATCCGGTCGCGATGTGCGGTGCGTTCCGTGCCGGACTTGTCGTCGTCAATGTGAATCCCCTGTATACGGCCCGTGAACTGAAGCACCAGCTAACCGATTCCGGCGCCCGCTGCATCGTCATTCTCGAGAATTTTGCACACATCCTCGAAGAGGTTATCGACGACACCGACGTGGAGCACGTCATCACGACCGGCGTGGGCGACCTGCTCAAGTTCCCGAAAAGCCTGCTGGTGAATTTCGTGTTGCGCCACGTCAGGCGCGAGGTGCCCCGCTACAAGCTTCCGAACAGCGTCACCTTCAAACACGCGCTCAATGCCGGTGCCAACGAACAGCTGAGTCACGTCGAGATAGGCCTGGCCGATATCGCTTATCTTCAGTACACCGGCGGCACGACGGGCGTATCCAAGGGCGCCATGCTGAGCCATCGCAACATGGTCTACAACGTCGAGCAATCCATGCGCTGGCAGGGCGACGCCTACGACGGCGTGGAACCGCTGGTCGCCATCACGGCGCTGCCGCTCTATCACATCTTCTCGCTGCAGGGTAACTGCCTGCTGGTCATGGCACAGGGCGGCCTCAACGTTCTCATCACGAATCCACGCGACATGCCCGGCTTCGTGAAGGAAATCTCGAATTTCAACTTCAACCTGTTCACCGGCGTGAACACGATGTTTGCGGGGCTTCTGAATACACCGGGCTTCCGCGACATCGATTTCGGAGCGCTGCGCGTCGTCGTGGGCGGGGGCATGGCGGTTCAGCCTGCCGTCGCGCGGGAATGGCACGAGGTCACGGGGAAGCCGATCGTGCAGGGCTACGGCCTGACGGAAACGTCCCCGGCGGCCGTATGCAACACGATAGACGGCGAGTTCACCGGCTCCATCGGCCTGCCGATTCCGTCGACGGAAGCAATGATCGCGGGGGATGATGGCAACGAACTGCCCGTTGGTGACGTCGGCGAGATCTGCCTCAAGGGGCCGCAGGTCATGGAAGGTTACTGGCAACGGCCCGCGGAGACAGCCGAGGTCATGCTGCCCGGTGGTTGGTTGCGCACCGGCGATATCGGTCGCATGGACGAGAACGGCTTCATCTTCATCGAGGACCGCAAGAAAGACATGATCCTGGTGTCCGGCTTCAACGTGTACCCGAACGAAGTCGAGAACGTCGTCGTGGAGATGGACGGCATACTCGAGGCCGCCGCGATCGGGGTTGCCGACGAGAAGTCGGGCGAGGTCGTGAAAGTATTCGCGGTCAGGACCAGCGAGCACATCACCGAGCAGGACGTTATCGATTATTGCCGGGACAACCTGACCGGCTACAAGCGGCCGAAGATGGTCGAGTTTCGCGACGAGCTGCCGAAGACCAACGTCGGCAAGATCCTGCGCCGCGAGCTGAGAGACGAATAGGACCATGCATACAAAGAAGCTTCTCGTCGTCTTGCCGCTTTTGCTGGCCGCGGTGCCGACGGCGCTCGACCCGGTGCGCGTCGCCCCGCACATTTATGAGGTCGCGTTCGAAAACGAGCGCGTTCGCGTACTGAAAAAGATCATACGCAACGGCGAGACGCCGCCTTTGCACGCCCACCCCGACAGCGTGGTTGTCTACCTCAACCCCTGCGCCTGGATGGAAGAGGACGACAAGGGCGAAGAGCGAATGCAGTCGTTCAAGTTCGGCGAACCCACCTGGGCGCCAGCGGGGACCCACGGCGGCAAGACAGCCAACGTGGTGCAGGAATGCCACGTCGTCGTGGTCGAACTCCTGGAGTAGCCCGGCACGCCTGTCAGTCTTCGCCGCGCAGCGACCGCACCCGGATGACCTCTTCCTGTTCGTTCAGGTCCAGGTGTTCCTCCATTGCGGCGAGGTCCTGGCGGATTTCGGGCAGCACGACATTCTCGAGGGCGCGAACCCGCCGTTCCGTGCGCCGGTATTCCCGCATGAGCCGCTCGAGATTGGCCGTAATCGCGGCGAGCGGTGCAGCGGCCTCCAGCACAGCGCGAAAGGCATCCGCGCAGCGGCGCACGCCCGGCGACGGCCTCACGGGCTCGCGTCTTGGCGCAGTGGCCCCGAGTGCCAGGCTCGCGTCCAGCATGACCTGCCCGACATAGGGACGCTCCGCGATATCCAGGCGCGCCGCGTCGAGCGTATACCGGGGATACACCTGCAGCCCCTCGAGCCCCTGGTCGGCCGCGGCCGCGGGCAGCGCCCTGGCCGCTTCCTGCCAGCGCTCCATGAACACGGCGCGGGCTTCGCGCCATGCTTCGCGTTGCCGCAGCAGTTCGGCCGCCAGCAGGATGCGCTTCTCGTCGAGGAACTCGTAGCCGTCGTTGACGAGCCGCTGTTCGTCCTGCAAATCGAGGAATGCGCTTCGCGAAGCGGTCTGTATCCGCGTCAGTTCAGGCACGGGACTTCTGCCGCCTGACATGAAGCGTGATCTGCTCGTTGCTGAGGCGCGTCAGTTCACTGTCGGCGAGCAAGCCGAGGATCTTCCAGCCGATCGACAGGCTCTCCTCCAGCGTGCGCGCCGACGCCTGGTTGATCAGCTCGTCCTCGAAGGCATCGCCGAAGGCGAGATAAGCGCGATCGGTGTCGGACAAGCCTTCCTGGCCCATCACGCTGGCCAGCACCCGTATACGGCGCGCGCTTGCGTACGCTGCGAACAGCTGGCTCGCGAGCGCCGG
>CBDUCE010000169.1:0-6672 GCA_965365575.1 uncultured Gammaproteobacteria bacterium | reverse complement strand
ATCAGGTTGGCGACCGCC
The DNA here is from genome assembly GCA_965365575.1 of uncultured Gammaproteobacteria bacterium. Lineage (GTDB taxonomy): Bacteria > Pseudomonadota > Gammaproteobacteria > Steroidobacterales > Woeseiaceae > UBA1847. Next base: position 6,654 of record CBDUCE010000169.1, on the reverse strand, counting down.
GGCGTGTTCACGAGTATTTCGAGCGCCGCGATACGGCCGGCGTGCTGCTTCGTCGGCAGCAGCTGCTGGGATATGACGCCGCGCAACGATGTCGAGATCATCGTGCGGATGTGACTCTGCTTGTCGGCGGGGAAGGAATTCACAATGCGGTCGACGGTCTGGCCGGCACCATTGGTGTGCAGCGTTCCCATGACGAGGATACCCATTTCCGCCGCGGTGACCGCGATGCTGATGGTTTCGAGGTCGCGCATTTCGCCGACGAGCACGACGTCGGGATCTTCGCGCAATGCCGAGTGCAGGGCCTCCGCAAACGTCGGGCTGTGCACGCCGATCTCGCGTTGGCTGATCAGGCAGCCCTGGGCCTTGTGGACGAACTCCACGGGATCCTCGATCGTGAGGATATGGCCTTTGAGGCGCTTGTTCATGGAATCGATCATGGCTGCGAGCGTCGTCGATTTGCCGGAGCCCGTCTTGCCGGTGACGAGGATCATGCCCTGCGTATGCCGGCAGATTTCGTGGACGACCTTCGGCATGCTCAGGTCGGCAAGCGTCAGCGCCTGTGAGGGAATTGCGCGGAAGATCGCGCCGATGCCGTTCAGGTGGCGAAACGTGTTGACGCGGAAGCGGGACACGTCAGGGATTTCGTAGGCAAAGTCGGCGGCATCGCGCTGTTCGAATTCGCGTTGCGTGTTGCCATCCATGATTTCGTGCATGCATTCCCGGACCGTGTCGATGGCCAGCGGTTCCGTGTCCAGAACCTGCAGGTTGCCGTGAATTCTTGCGCGTACCGGATCGCCCGACACGAAATGCAGGTCAGACGCATTCCTCTGCAGGGCAGACTCGAGATACTGATCGATTTTCACGAGCCACCCATCATTTCATTGCCGCCGACGTCGATCATCGGCACGACATCGGTGTCTGTGACGAAGCGCTGGAATTTCTTCTTGTCGGTGGCGAAGCGAATCGCGTCATCCGGGTCGATTTCCTTCTTCTGGATGGCGCGAAGCAACGCACTATCCAGCAGCTGCATTCCCTGGTCGGCACCGGTCTGCAGCTGCGACGGGATCTGGTGGGTCTGGTCGGCCGTGATCATCTTTGCGATAGCGCGGTTGTTGACGAGGATTTCGAGAATCGCGCGGCGGCCCTTGCCGTCGACCGTCTTGACGAGCACCTGTGTCACCACCGCTTTGAGGCTCATTGCCAGGAACGCCTTGGTCTGCTCGCGTAACTCGCCAGGCAGAGCGTCGATGATGCGGTCGATGGTCTTCACGGCCCCGGTCGTGTGCAGCGTACCAAGCACGAGGTGCCCGGTTTCCGCCGCGGTCATCGCCATCATGATCGTCTCGGCATCGCGAAGCTCGCCGACGAGAATCACGTCGGGGTCCTCGCGCATGGCCGAACGCACGCCGTCCGCGAAGCTGCGCACATGGGTATTCAGCTCGCGCTGGATGACCTGGGAATTCTTGCTCGGGTGAACGAACTCGATCGGGTCCTCGAGACTGATGATATTGAGGTTTCGCGTCTCGTTGAGGTGATTGATCATTGCGGCGAGCGTCGTCGATTTACCGGTTCCGGTCGAGCCGGTCACCAGCACCATGCCCTGGTGGTAGTCGCAGAAATCGACGAGCACCTTCGGCATGCCGAGTTGGGAGAGCGTAGGTACGCTACCCGGAATGTTCCGGAAAACGGCACCGACCCCGGTTACCTTGCGGAAAACGTTGACGCGGAAGCGTCCGCCTTCCTCGGCGACGTAAGAGAAATCGAGGTCGTGGCCCGCTTCGAGGCGCTCGATCTGCTGCGTCGTGAGTATTTCCCGGACATAGCCCTCGAGCTCGGTGTCCGACAGCTGCCGGAACTTGATGGGCAGCAGGTCGCCATTCATGCGCAGCATGGGCGGCACCCCGACGGCGAGGTGCACGTCCGAGCAGCCTTGGGCGAGGCCGAGCTTCAGAAATGCGTCGATGCGCGCCATATACCGCTGTTCATCCAATAAATCAGGAGCTTATGCTTATCCTAGGCGGATTTCCGGCCGCTGGCCAGAGCGAGATCACATTTTCGGACATTGACGCCGGCCGGCATCACACCCGGACCGAGTCGAGCGCGTCCGTGAGTTCCGTCATGGACTGGAAGCGTTTGGTCTTGTCGACCGACATAGCCTTGTTGATGATGGCGGCGAATTCGTCCGGGATGTTCGGGTTGATTTCCTGGCACTGCTTTGCCTTGCCCTGGACGTGCTGATACATGACCGACATATGGTCACCGCGGCTGTATGGCGGTATGCCGGTTACCATCTCGTACATAATGACGCCGACGCTGTAAATGTCGGCGGTTTCATCGACCTTCTTGCCGAGAATCTGCTCGGGCGCCATATATTTGGGCGAGCCGATTACGTAGCCTGTCTTCGTCAGCTGGGTGTCGCCGCTGGATGCGGCGGCCGCGACGCCGAAGTCCACGATTTTCAGCAGCCCTTCGTTGTTCACGAGCACGTTGGCGGGTTTGAGATCGCGGTGGATGACGCCCGCCTGGTGAGCGACGGCCATGCCCGTGGCGATATCTCGCGAGAACTTGCGGCCCTTGTCGGTCGCCATCGGCTTGTTGTCCGGAATCTCCCCGGACAGCGTGTGCGACGGAAAATACTCCATGGAGATCGCGTACGAGCCCTGCAGGTTCAGGAAGTCGTAGATACGAATGACGTTACGATGGGTGATCTTGCGCGAATAACGCAGTTCGTGCACGAAACGCTTCATCATTTCCTCGTCCGACGAAACGTTCGGATTCAGGAACTTCAGGATGAGGCGCTCATCGACGACCTCATCTTCCATCAGCAGCACCGTGCCGAATGCGCCCTTGCCGATCTTCTCGATGTATTTGTAACGACCTTCGATGACGTCGCCCGGCTTGAGCTTGGAGATGTCGAGCGCCAACGGTGCAGCCGGCGGCGGAGCGGCGCCCTCCACCGTGGTGTCCCCGAGTGATGCAGCGGCTGACCGCGCCTTGGCCTGTTCGTCGAGCAGTTTCTCGAGGTCCTTGTCGTCGAGCAGCAACGTGCGCGTCTGGTCGCCGATTTTCTCGGCGCGTTCATTTTCGGCCAGCATGGTCGCGGAGAAGCGTGCGTCGAGGTCCTTGAGCGCCTTGTCGGCGATATTGATAATGGTGGGCTCGTCGGCCAGCTTGATCTTTTGCAGGACGGTGCGGACGGTATCCGCGTGCGTTTCGTCGGCAAGCTTGGAAAGCGCCTTGACGGCCTCGATCTGCAATTCACGTTCCGGGCTCTTGAGCAGTGGCACGATCATCGGGATGTGTTTTTGGTTGCCGAGCTTCGCCAGGGCGCGCACGACGACGGTGTCGGTTTTGGAGTCCTTGCCGAGCATCGATTCGAGCTTCGGCAGCGCCTTCGGGTTGCCGATCTTGGTCAGTGCATCGACGGCGCGCTCGCGCACCCACCAGTCCGAGTCGTCGGTGGCGGAAATCAGGTGGTCTACAGCGCGCTCGTCCTTTGCCGCGTTCAGTATCTCGATTGCGGTGCGGCGAATTTCCTCGTCTTCGTCATTGATCAGCGCGACGACGGAGTCGACCACCTTGGGCCCGCCGATCTCCGCGAGGGCGTCACCGGCGCGCGACCGCACCCACCAGTCGTCGTCCTTGAGAACTTCCAGCAACTCCTTGACCGAGTTGACGTTGCCGACCTCGTTCAGCACTTCCACCGCGGCACGACGCGAGTATTCGGATTCATCCTTGAGCGCATCGGCGAGGTATTTCACCGTGTCGGGATGATTGATGTGGATCAACATCTCGACGGCCTTGTTCTGTACGTCGAGATCCGGATCCTGGAGCAGTTTCGAGACGGCGGCGATATTGACGTTCTTGCCGCGTGACGCGAGGGCGCTGAGCGCTGCCCCGCGGACCATCTTGTTGGTGTCCCTGAGTTCGACCTCGAGAGCCGCGTTGATCTCCGTGCTGTCGAATCGCTTGAGCAGGTTGATGAGGTGAATCTTCATGACCGGGTCGCGCCCCCCCATCCGTGCGATGAGGTCGGGCACCATTTCGGGGCGGACCTTGCGCTCGATGATCTTGAAGACGGCTGCCTTCTCCTTGACGTCCAGGTCGTAGGCGCGCTGCAGGAGCTCGTGCACGCTGAGGTCTTCCTTGTGAACCTGCAGTACCTCGATCAGGGCCGGCTTCGAGACTTCGTTATCGTCGAACCAGTCCAGCAGCTGGTTGACGTTATAGTCCGTCGTGCTGCACAACGCCCACGCGGTGCCCTTGACGACCCGCTCGTTACCGTCGGCGAGTCCCTCGCGGAAATAGTCGAGGGTCTTGTCGTCGACGAGGGAAGAGAGGATGTCGACGAAGACCATCGTGTGCGATTTGTCCGACATCGCGAGCGCGTCGATGACTTTCGGGATGACTTTCGGCCCGATTTTCTTGATCTTGCCGACGACTTTGCGCGCCCCCGAACTCGTCGGATCCTTCTCGGCAACGAGCTGCTGGATCAGCGCGTCGGATCGAAAGCCGCCGAGCAGGCTCATCGCTGATCTCCGCCGCGGCCATGCGCCACGGAACGGAGACAGGCCCTTAGTGGCCTCCCTGCTGGCAATCTTTCCAGAGCCTTTCCGTTACGAATCGACAATCGTCTTGCTCTAGCCCACGCGAAATCGGGTGCCCGTGACCACTGCGACCCGCAGACGTTCCGCTCTCAAACCCGATGCGACGCATTATGCCACATCAACCCGGCGCACAATCCAGCCCAAGGCCTTGAAAAAACAGGCCCGAGGCGCATGTCCTGCCAGGACGAGGTACTTGGCAGGGTGCCGGCCTCGGGTACAATGTGCGCCCCTCTGCCCCTCCCCGAGAGGCAGCTACTGGGAAATTTTACCTAATACGAGAACCTGAAGTGTGACGCCGTCAACAGATTCCAGCGTGAAAAAGTTCATCGAATCCCTGCGTTTACCGGGAATCGACCATCCCCTCGGTGATATCGGTCGCGTTACCGCGGCCGATGCCAGCGACTCCTCGGCGCAGGTCAGCGTGGAACTCGGTTTTCCCGCCGATGGCGTGAATGAGCGCTGGCGGGAGTTTATCGCGGACGCCGTGAAGTCGGAGACCGGCACGAGTGACGTCGATGTGACGCTTACGTCCGCTGTCACGGCGCACGGGGTGCAACCCAACCTGAAACCGCTGGCTGATGTCCGCAACGTGATTGCCGTCTCGTCCGGCAAGGGCGGTGTCGGCAAATCGACCGTTGCGGTCAACCTGGCGCTGGCGCTGGCGGCCGACGGCGCTTCCGTAGGTCTGCTCGATGCGGATATCTACGGGCCCAGCCAGCCGCACATGGTCGGGCTGGTCGGCGAACGGCCGACCACCACGGACGGCAAGAGCATGGCGCCGCTCGAGGCGCTGGGGCTGCAGGTCATGTCGATCGGGTTCCTGATCGATCCCGACCAGCCGATGGTATGGCGGGGGCCGATGGTGACGTCCGCGCTCAACCAGTTGCTGAACCAGACGAGCTGGCGCGATCTCGACTACCTCATTGTGGATATGCCGCCGGGCACTGGTGATATCCAGCTCACGTTGTCGCAGCAGGTTCCGGTCTCGGGAGCCGTGGTGGTGACCACGCCGCAGGACATCGCCGCGATCGATGCGCGCAAGGGCCTCGCGATGTTTCGCAAGGTGGCGATCCCGGTGCTGGGCGTCATCGAGAACATGAGCACTCACATCTGCACCGCCTGCGGCCACGAGGAAGCGATTTTCGGCGCCGGCGGGGCCGACGCCATGGTGCGTGATTTCGACGTCGAACTGCTGGGCCAGCTGCCGCTCGATGCGAGCATCCGGGAACAGGCGGATTCCGGCAACCCGACGGTCGCCGCGGATCCCGATTCGGCGGCGGCCGAAGCATTCCGCAGTGCGGCGCGACGCATGGCGGCCGCGCTCGCCATGCAGGGCAAGGATTACAGCGCCAGGTTCCCCAAGATCGTCGTCGAGTAACGCGCGTGAGTATCAAGTCGGATCGCTGGATTCGCCGCATGGCGGCCGAGCACGGCATGATCGAGCCGTTCGAGCCCGGCCAGGTGCGCGAGAACGAACGCGGCCGCATCGTCTCCTACGGCACTTCGAGCTACGGCTACGACGTTCGATGTTCCAGCGAATTCAAGATATTCACGAACATCAACTCCGCGATCGTGGATCCGAAGGGGTTCGACCAGACCAGCTTCGTCGACCTGGAGAGCGATGTCTGCGTAATACCGCCGAATTCCTTTGCGCTGGCGCGCACCGTGGAGTATTTCCGTATTCCCAGGACCGTGCTCACGATCTGCCTCGGCAAGTCCACCTATGCGCGCTGCGGCATCATCGTGAACGTCACGCCGCTCGAACCCGAGTGGGAGGGGCACGTCACGCTGGAGTTTTCCAACACGACGCCGCTGCCCGCGAAGATCTACGCCAACGAGGGCGTGGCACAAATGCTGTTCCTCGAATCCGACGAGCCCTGCGAGACCTCCTACCGGGATCGCGGCGGCAAATACCAGGGTCAGACCGGCGTCACGCTGCCCAAAGCCTGAATGTTCCGCGGCGGTCTGCGGCGTTTCTCAATCCATTCAGAGGTCGAAATCGAGCACGACGGGTTCGTCGAGGGGTTTGCCGTCAAGCCAGGCGGCG
>CBDUCE010000168.1:0-6702 GCA_965365575.1 uncultured Gammaproteobacteria bacterium | reverse complement strand
TTCTGGTAGTAGTCCATGAATGCGGCGAGATAGCCGGGGCCGATCGCGGTCAGCATCGGGTCGTAGACGGACGTTTCGCCGATACGGTTGATCATGTGCCCCGCGAAGCGGGAATCGACACGACCGACCGTCTTGCCCGTGGTACGCATCAGTTCTTTCGTAAAACGGCCTTCGTTGATACGCAGGTTCGCACGCTCCCAGTAGTCCTCGCCGAGACCGGTGTACTTCGATAGACCCGCGACCACGGCGCGTCGCTCCGAGTCGCCGAGCTTGTCGCCCTTGAGCAGCGCCGGCGCATAATCGTTCAGGGCGAAGGCGGCAACTTCGTCGAGGAAGGCGTCGAGATCTGGCGGGGTAGGATCGAGTGCACCGTGATAGCGCGCGGTCGCTGCCAGTGTCGGCAGGAACATGACGTGGGGCAGGTCGATGCCCATGCCCGAAAAGCCCGACGTGAATTCCATGAACGGTGACACGAGGATCACGCCGTCCAGGGCGACGAAGTGGTTCTGTAGCAGGTAGTACGCCACGCCGCCGGAGCGCATGCCGCCGTAGCTCTCACCCAGGATGTATTTCGGGGACGCCCAGCGACTGTTCTCGGTCAGGTACTGGACGATGAATTCGGAGATTGACTTGATGTCCTGGTCCACGCCCCAGAAATCCTCGCCCTTTGCTTCACCGACCGCCTTGGCGAAACCGGTGCCGACGGGATCGATCATCACGAGGTCAGTCTCGTCGATGATGCTGTAGTCGTTGTTGACGCGACGGTACGGCCCGTTGTTGCCAAACCCCGCATCGGTAACTACGGCACGTTGCGGGCCCAGGATGCCCATGTGCAGCCAGATCGATGCCGAACCCGGGCCGCCGTTGTAGGCGAACATGATCGGGCGCTCGGCGCCGTTCTTCCCCTTGGCAACGTAAGCGGTGTAACCGATCAGGGCCTGCGGCTCGTCTTTCTCGTTGCGCATGAGCATCGTGCCGGCGGTGACGGTGTATTCGACCTTCTTGCCGCCGACACGGGCTTCGTGCTCGGTGACGTACTGCTTCGCTTCCGGCACGTCCTTCTTGTTCTCGTTGTTGCCGTTATCGCCGTGTTCCGCCGCGATGGAGAGAGACATCGCGGATAGCATGATGATCAGTGCTGGCAGACGGTTCATTGTGGGTCCTTTGTTATCGTCCGGTGCGCTTGGAGGCACGCAGCGCAGCAGCATAACATTTGAGGACGCGGCCGATCTGCGGTATCTGCGCAGATCAGCCGTGCTGTTGAACAGGAGCTGCGTTGTTCAGGGAGTCAACCAGGTAGCGCGCGACGGCCTTGCAGGAGTGATGCCGCTGCCACGCCTGCCGCTGCTGCTCGGCGCCATTCCGGCTGGTGACTGTGCGCTCCAGGCCCGCGAGTAACTGGTTATCGCCGAGACGATTGCAGGTATTTCTCGCAAGATCGAAGAGTTGCTCGACGACCTGCATCAACGGCTCCGTATCGCCCGCTTCGGAAGTGATGATTCGAGCGTGCAGGCCGGACTTGCAGGCACGAAAGTGGTTATCGAGTTCCATCCAGTGCGGAAGTCTTGCGGGAAACGCCGAGTCGGGCATCTTCGGGTCAGACGCGACGACGACAAGCGCACGCACCAGCGATGCAATTTGCGCGATGCGGCGTGCATCGATCTGCGCGTCGAGGACACGAATCTCGAGTGTACCGAGGTCGCCATGCGGGCGAATATCCCAGTGCAGGTCGCGGAAACTCTCGATCGTCCGCGAGCGCATGCCTGCTCCCACCATACGGGTGAAATCCTCCCAGGATTCGAAATACGGCGGCAGCCCGTAGGTCGGGTTGGACGCCAGCAGGCGTTGGCGGAAGCACGGGTAGCCCGTATCGATGCCGTGCCAGAAAGGCGAGTTGGCACCGATCGCCAGCAATGCGGGCAGGCAGGGTGCAATTCGGCGCATCGAGCGGATCGCCGAGTCAGCGTCGCGGCAGCCGACGTGGATATGCGTGGCGAATGTCACCGGGTGGATGGCCGGCGCCCCTGATCGTTCGTCCGCCAGTCGCAGGTAGCGCTCGGACGGCGTGACGATGGCGGGCTTGCGGTCGAAGGGATGCGTGCCCGCCGCTGCCAGCCGGACACCCATCGGTTTCGCGTGTGCATCAATGCGTGCGAGGACCGAATCAAGCGCTGGCTCGAGGTCCGCCGCGGCTTCTACGGGCGGCGTGTTGATCTCGATACAGCACTGCAGGAATTCCGGCTTTATCAGGGCGTGGGCGCCGAGTTCCTCTGAGAATGCCAGGATACCGTCGGCGAGCTCGAGCGAGTCTTCGCGCAGAAGCTGGAGCTCCCATTCGCAGCCCAGGGTCGGATCCGCCCGGGGGACGAACTTCATCGTTCGGCCGCGGCGTAATGCTGCAATGCGCGGCGTGCGAGCGCGTCGAAAAATTCGGCACCGATGGCCAGTACGGCCTCGTCGATATCGAATCGCGGGCTGTGCAGGGGCATCGGCTCCCATTCCGGCCGTCGCGCGCCGAAGCGGAAGAATGCGCCGGGCACGTGCTGCAGGTAGAACGAGAAGTCCTCGGAGCCCATGCTTGCATGCGGGGCTGTCGTGAGTGCGTCATCACCGAAGAGATCGCGCACGCATTTCCTGACCAGGTCCACTTCTTCGGGCGTATTGATGACCGGCGGATAACCCTCGTTGAGCTCGAGGTGTATCTCCGCATCGTGCAGCTCGCTCATTGCCTCGACCATGCGCCGGATGCCTTTATGGATATGGTCGCGCGTTTCCGGAATTGTCGTGCGGATCGATCCCTCGAGTTCGGCCGATTCGGCGATGACGTTGGCCGCTGTTCCGGCGACGATCTTGCCGACCGTGACGACCGAGGGGTGCACGGGATTGGTCTGGCGCGATACGAGCGTCTGCAGCGTCGTAATCAGCAGTGCAGCAATCACGACCGCGTCGATGGCTTCGTGCGGGCGTGCGCCGTGACCGCCCTTGCCCTTGACGGTGATGTTGAAGCGGTCTGACTGCGCCGTCATGGCGCCTTTCCTGATCATGATCCTGCCGGTCGGCCATTCCTGGGTCACGTGACCCGCAAAGATGGCGCGTACGTCCTCGAGGGCACCGGCATCGATCATGACGCGTGATCCCCCGCCGCGTTCCTCGGCGGGCTGGAAGATCAGCACGACATTCCCGTTTGGCGGCCTCTCTGCTAGCAGCGCTGCAGCCCCCAGCACGATGGTCATGTGCGCGTCATGGCCGCAGGCATGCATTCGGTCTGCGTAAATCGAGCGGTACCCCGGGTCGGTGAGATCGGCACCGGGCAGGGCGTCAAGCTCTGCCCGCAGCGCAATCGTCGGCAGTGCCGGGTCGGTCACGATGCGCCCGATTACGCCCCCGCCAGGGCCGGGGTACGAGCAGGGAATGCCGAGGCGTTCGAGTTCCGCGACGACGCGAGCCGCCGTCTCAGCCTCATTGAAGGACAATTCGGGGTGTCTGTGCAGCCAGCGTCTCAGTTCGACGGCATGCTGTCGCCGGGCGTCGACGTCAGCTGGCAATTTCTGAGCCAGTTCAGTCATTTGCAGCCTCCTTGCCGGCAAGTTAACGCTAGCAGACGAAGCCGGTTTTGCCCATACGCGCAAGTGCCTAGAGCAGCGGCTTCGCAGTCACTAGGTGTAATAACTACACTAGAATTAGTGTAGTAAAGATACTAAGCTCTCAGCATGGCCTACGTTTACGACCATCCGCATCCGGCGGTCACCGTCGACATCGTGGTCTTGACGGTCAACGCGGGTCGTCTTGCGGCGGTGCTGATCCAGCGCGCCGAGTGGCCACACGCCGGCAAATGGGCGCTGCCCGGGGGCTTCGTCGGTATCGATGAGAGTCTCAAGCGGGCCGCGTGGCGGGAGCTTCGCGAAGAGACCGGGCTCAACGCCGCCTACCTCGAGCAATTGGGCGCTTTCGGACGCCCGGACCGCGATCCCCGCGAGCGGATCATCACGGTCGTCTACATCGCGCTTGCACCGGCCGACCGGCTCGAACTGCAGGCCGGCAGTGACGCAAGAGACGCCCGCCTATTCTATGTAGACGAATTGCCCGAGCTCGCGTTCGACCACGCACGCATCATCGGGTACGCCATCGAACGCATGCGAGAAAGGCTCGATACGGCGGCCATTGCCAGGCGACTGATGCCGGAGAGTTTTACGTTGTCGGAACTGCAGCATGCCTGCGAAGCCGTCGCCGGAACGCCCATCGACAAGCGGAACTTCCGCAAAAAACTCGAGGCGCGGGGCCTGGTCGTGGCCACCGGCGAGTTACGGCACGGCGGCGCGCACCGGCCTGCGAAATTGTTCCGCGTCAAAAATCGTGAATAGTAGTTGCGCCGGCGCTGCAGACCGGCACAACGGGTACTCCGTTCGAATTAATCGTCGAGTTCGACGACCTTTGCGTCGGGTGCGTTCTTCGCGACACTCTTGATGCCGTTGTCCCGCCCGGACTCCGAATCGTAATTCTGGCTTACGCCAACGACCTGGCCGTTCGAGGCCTTCAGGCTGAAGCGAAACTTGCCACCGTCTGTCTGCTTCTTCTCGAAGCGCTCTGGAATGGCTGCATTCTTGCGCACGGACTCGATGCCGTTGTCGCAGTTCTTCTTGCTGCTGTAACCCTCACTCGAAAGAATGGTTTCCCCATTGCCGGCCTTGAGCCGAAAACGATGCTCGCCAGCCTTGTCTTTGTAGCATTCGAATTTACCTGCCATTGATGTCTTGCTCCTTCTGGGTCAGTAATCGTGGTTGTGCGGATTTCCAAACGCCGCCTAGTCTATCCTGCATGACACGGCGATGTTGTTACAAATTGTGCCCGCCCGATCCGTTGGATACCGGCAGGAAGCTGTACTTTTCTTCGGACTCCAGCATCCAGTCGACGAAATTTTCCATAGGCTCGATTTTTACGTCGACGATCTCGCCATCCTGTTCGACGGCAACCAGGCGCGGCTGGATGAAGCCTTTGTAGGGTGCGATATTCAGCGGTTCGATTCGCGCGAGGACTTCCTCGTGCATCGCCCGGTCGACCTTCACACCATAATTTTCGACGAGCGCCTTGCCAGCCTCGTAATCGCCTTCCGACTTGATGCGCTGAATCTCGCGCAACTGCTCGGCGAAAATGTCTCGCAATGCTTCGTAGTCATTAATGACAAAATAGTGCTTGCCGTCTTTCTCGATCTTCTCGATGACGTTGTCATCCCGTCCCATTTCGTAGGCCCAGCCCGCAATCAGCTGGCGATTGCGCATATGGGCCTCCTCGATAGCGTCACCGAGCTTCACCCGGCGCAGCTGTAATTGCAGGCCGTTCCTTATTTGCGATTCGTACACTGTCTTGCCGACGTCCAGCGAGGGCATCAGGCCGAGTTCGATGAGTTTCGGGTCCATGATGTAGTACATGGAAACCAGGTCGGCGCGCGCTTCCTCCAGCGTCGACGCGTAGCTCTTGAGCGTTTCCTTCGGCGTGCCTACACCGGGATTGATCTGGCCGGAGGCGTGACCGATCACCTCGTGCATGTCCACATCGAGCAAAGAACCGAGGGCGCCGTATTCCTTGTTGCGCGCCTTTTCCTCTTCCGTGTAGGCAAACTCGTCGCTCAGGCCGCCGGAGGCAGCCGCAACCTCGAAGCCTTCCATGATGTTGCCGAGCGTTACCGACTTGGAGCCGTGCTCCTTGCGTATCCAGTTCGCATTCGGAAGGTTGATGCCGATCGTCGATGAATGTGTGAGATCGCCGCCCTGCATTACGACCGTGATGACCTTGGCCGAAATACCGACGACGTTGTCCTTCTTGTGATCGCCCATAATGGGCGAGTTGTCTTCGAACCACTGGGCGTTCGCGCCGATCGTGGCGATACGCTCGGTGGCTTCCAGGTCGCGAATGGAAACCACCGATTCCCATGCGCCGCGGTAACCGAGCGGGTCGCCATAGACCTCGATAAACCCGTTGACGGCGTCGATCCTTGAATCGGTGTCGGCAACCCAGGCGATGTTGTATTCATCGAAGTCGCGTAGATCGCCACTCCGGTAATACTCGACGAGTTTGTCGATCCAGGTCTTCTGCCCGGCGTTTTCCGCGACGGTGGACGCTTTCTCCAGCCAGTACACGATCTTCTCGATCGCAGGGCCGTACATACCGTCGATTTTCCAGACGCGCTCGACAATCTCGCCGTCGACTTTTGCGAGTTGCGAATTCAGGCCCCAGGATACCGGACGCGCCGAATCTTCATCGACCCTGGCCGCATAGAATTGTCCGACTTCCGCCGCGGTGACGCCGTCGTAGTAATTCGTCGCGGAGTTCACGACCTGGTCGACGTCGGGATCCAGCGTCACTCTTTTCGCTGCGACGTCCGGGTCGAACAGGATCGGGCGCAGCATATCGAGCAGTTCGCCGCGTGTCTGGCCTGCATCGAGCGGTAACTTCGATTCGTCGCTCTCCGCAACCATCGCGATCAACGCTTCAGGGGGAAAGTCCGGCAGCATCTTGTCCGTCGAGTAGTGGTGGTGGATGCCATGGGCAAACCAGACACGTTTGGCGTAATCGACGAGTTTCCTGTAATCGTCACCGTCGCGGTCGCCGCTGTAAGTGCCAACGACCGCGGACAGGAGCTTGCGGATTCGCAGGTTGTGTTCGTAATTCTGGTCGTAAATGATGTCCCGGCCGGCGAGTGCAGCC
>CBDUCE010000167.1:0-6783 GCA_965365575.1 uncultured Gammaproteobacteria bacterium | reverse complement strand
TGCCCTTCCGTCAGCGGCGCTTCGCGACGCAGGAACAGGTAGTACTTCACCTCCTCGATGAATTCGCCCCACCACTTGCCGCTCCAGACGGGCAGGTAGAAGAGTTCACGCGCGTACTTGTTGCCGACAATCGCCCAGTAGATGCGAACCAGGAATCCGATGGTGAACACGTAACCGGCAATGAAATGCACCAATCGCATGTTGCCCATCAGGAAGTTCTCGCTCGCCTCACCTGCGGGACTCGACAGCGGATGGGCGATCAGATAACCGGTCACCGCCAGCACCGCAATCGAGAGCGCATGCACCCAGTGCCAGACCCGGACCGGCAACTCGAAGACATATACCGGCTTCCGTTGTTGGCCCTGCTCTGCACTGCTTATTGCACTACCTTGCATATCCCTGACCTCCTCAGCGAATCTTCACCGTCGCGAGTTCCTGACCGTCCGGCGACATAACATGGGATGCGCAGGCGAGACACGGGTCGAAGCTGTGAATCGTGCGCAGGATCTCGAGCGGCTGCGACGGATCTGCCATCGGCGTACCGAGCAGCGCCGCCTCGTAAGCGCCGATATTGCCCTTCGGGTCACGCGGCGACGCGTTCCATGTCGAAGGGACGATCGCCTGGTAACTGGCGAGTTTGCCGTCCTGAACATGGACCCAGTGCCCGAGTGAGCCTCGCGGCGCCTCGCCGAAACCGACGCCCTTGGTATCAGCCGGCCAGGTCGCGGGCTCCCACTTCTCCATGTTGGCCGTGACGGTGTCGCCGGTCTTGAGGTTGGCCATCATCTCGTCGAAGACTTCGCGCATCTTGTGCGCCGTGAACGAGCACTCCAGTCCCCGTGCCGCCGTCCGTCCGAGCGTCGAGAACAGCGCCGTGACGGGCAGATCAAGCGCAGCAAGCAGCCCGTCTACCTGGGCCTTGACCTCTTCGTGGCCGCGAGCATACGCCACAAGGTAGCGTGCCAGCGGTCCGACCTCCATCGCATTGCCGCGCCAGCGCGGCGCTTTCAGCCACGAGTACTTGCCGCCTTCGTCGATGTTGTCGATTGCCGTGCGCGTGCCGACGGTGTTGGGGCCCAGCTCGAAGTTGGGCTCCGTTACGCCATCCCATGGATGCAGACCGGCGGCCTCGTCCGGATACGTGTACCAGGAGTGTGCGACGAATTCCTGGATTTGCTCCGGATCCCGCGGGTCGACGTCATAGACAGTTCCCAGGTCACCATTCAGGATCGCCCCATTCGGCAGCATCCACGATTCATTGGTGTAGTTGTTCGCGATCCTCGGGAACTCGCCATAAGACATGACGTTCTTCGAAGACAATCCGCCGCCAAAGCCCCAGTCCTTGTAGAAGGACGCGATGGCCGTCAGGTCCGGAATATAGACCTGGTCGATGAACGTGATGGATTTGTCGATGATGTCCGAGACCTGGTTGAGCCACGCCATGTTGACCGCGCCGACCGCGCCGGTCTCGTTGACGTTGATCGAACACGGCATGCCGCCCACGAGCCAGTTCGGATGCGGGTTGCGGCCGCCGAAGATCGTATGGATCTTGACGATCTCTTTCTGGAAATCCAGCGCTTCAAGATAGTGCGTTACGGCCATGAGGTTGGCTTCGGCCGGCAGCTTGTACGCCGGGCTGCCCCAGTAGGCATTGGCGAACGGCCCGAGCTGGCCGGACTCCACGAATCGCTTGATCCTGTTCTGCACGTCCCGGAAATAGGCGGGCGACGACTTCGGCCACGGGCTGATCGACTGCTGCAGCTGCGAGGTCGCAACCGGGTCCGCACTGAGCGCGCTAACGACGTCGACCCAGTCGAGCGCGTGCAGATGATAGAAATGCACGAGATGGTCCTGCGTATACTGCGCAAGCATCATCAGGTTGCGGATATGGTTCGCATTCGTCGGTATCTCGATGCCCAGGGCATCCTCGACGCCGCGGCACGAAATCAGTGCGTGAACGCCCGTGCAGACGCCACAGATGCGCTCGGTGAACGCCCAGGCATCGCGCGGATCGCGACCTTTGAGGATTACTTCCAGGCCGCGCCACATGTTGCCCGTCGACACGGCATTTCGAATGACGTTGTTCTCGTCGACGTTGACCTCGATGCGAAGGTGTCCTTCGATACGACAGATGGGATCGACGACGACGCGCTGGCCGCTATCGTCAAGTTCGAAACCGTTCGGTGTGGTTACGCTAGCCATTGCTCACCTCCTCTGCCGACTTGGACTTCTTGCCCTTCGCTATAACACTGGCAGCCGCATGTGCGGCGACGCCTACTGCTGCTGCACCGGCCAGAACCTTGCCGACTTTGTCGGCGTTTGCTTCGACGCCGCCCATGACGCCAAAGTTCGTGACGGCGCTGTAGAAACTGCCCTTGTCCCAGAAATTATCTTCGGCGCAGCCGAGGCAGCCATGACCCGACTTGACGGGCCAGGAGAGTCCGTCATTCCATTCAATCGTCGAGCACGCGTTGTACGTCGTCGGTCCCTTGCAGCCCACCTTGTAGAGGCAATAGCCCTTGCGCGCGCCTTCGTCGTCGAACTTCTCGACAAACTGGCCGGCGTCGAAATGCGGCCGTCGGTAGCACTTGTCATGCAGGCGCTGACTGTAGAACATCTTCGGCCGGCCCTGACGATCAAGCTCTGGCAGCTGTTCGAACGCGAGCATGTACGTGATGACGCCGGTCATGACTTCGGCGATCGGCGGACAACCGGGAACCTTGATGATCGGCTTGTCCGTGATTACCTTGTGAATAGGCACTGCCTGTGTCGGGTTGGGCCGTGCGGCCTGAACGCATCCCCATGACGCGCACGAACCCCACGCAATGATCGCCTTGCAGTGATCGGCCATGTGGCGAAGCTTTTCGACATACGGCCGGCCAGCCTGTATGCAGTACATCCCGTCTTCATTCAGCGGCGGGTTGCCCTCACAGGCAAGGATGAACTGGCCGTCGTACTTCTCGATCGTCTGTTCGAGAATCTCCTCGGCCTGGTGGCCCGCTGCCGCCATGATCGTGTCGTCATAGTCGAGCGATATCATCGACAATATGACGTCCCCGGCAAACGGGTTGCTCGAGCGGATGAACGACTCGGTGCAGCAGGTGCACTCCAGGCCGTGCAACCATATGACGGGTGTGCGCGGCTTGGTCTCGAGAGCGTGGGCGATCTTACCGGCGAATTCGGGCCCGAGGCCCAGAGCAGCGGCGGTAAGGCTACAGAACTTGAGGAAACTCCGGCGGGTGACGCCGTGACGGCGCATCACCTCATAGAAGGTCTCGTGGGCGGGCATAACAACTCTCCCCTGATGCAATGGATGCGTTCGGGCTGGTTGCCTGCCGGCTGACTGATTGTATCCGCGTCCTTGCGCGGGTCATTCCCTGCATGCGCCGAAGAGGCAGCACAGCACGCCTCATGATCTCCGCTGATCGGTGGCATCAACATCGTGGTTGATACGTATGCGACCCCGTAGTTGAACGAGGCTCAGAAGGTCAATGTAAACGTCGTACCGGCGGTATCTTTTTTACCTAGCCGGATAAACCCGCCATGAGCGATCATCACCTGCCGGGCGAGCGCCAGGCCGACGCCCGAGCCGCCCTCCCGGGTCGTGAAAAAAGGGACGAAGATCTTCGTCGCGATCTCGTCCGGCACACCGTGACCGTTGTCGTCGATCTCGATGACCGTGTTGCCGCGACGGTTGAGGCGGCCGCGGAGGCTGATAGCCGGTGTCTCGACGGTTTTCGTCGCCTGCCATGCGTTGCGCAACAGGTTCAGGAGCACCGGCTCCAGCAGGTCGCGATCGGCATACACATACAGGCCGGACGGCTCGACGGCCGTCGACAGGGTCACGCCCGGATCGTCCCACTCGGCCCGTGCGAGACTCGTCACCGTCTCGAACAGGTCGATGAGGGCCACCCGTTTCTTCTCCGGAGGCGCAAGGCGGGATATCTGCCGGTAGCCGTCGATGAACTGCACCAGGCTGTCGGATCGCCTGGCCACGGTCGCGACCGCGTTTTGCACGTCCTCGAGTTCTTCCGCTATCGGCGAATCCGGGCCCGTGTCGCGAACAACGTCATCCACGAGTTCAGCCGCCGTCTGGGCCAGCGATGTCACGGGCGTGATGGAATTCATGATCTCGTGCGTCAGCACCCGCACCAGGTCCTGCCATGCCTCCGCCTGCGTTGCATCGATCTCGGACTGGATGTCCTGCAGCGATATCAGCCGCTCCCGGTCGCCATGAATAATGACTTCGGTGGCAGCGAGCGTCAGCCGGTACTCGGCACCCTCGACCGTGAACGTGACGAGTTCCCGGTCGCCGGGTATCGCCTCGTCGACCGCGCGCGCGAAGCCGGGCCCGAACTGCCGGAGGTCGTTGACGCGAGTGACGTGCGCTGCGCCGAACAGCCTGCGTGCGGCGTTGTTCTGCAGCGTGATTGCATCGTCGTCGTGCACCGTCATCAGCGGCACGGGTATGTGCTCGATCAGCGCCTTGAGATGACGCATCTCGGACTCCTGGTCAGTTCCGCGATCGCGCATCTCTTCTATGATGCCGGTGAAGGTACGGCCGAGATCCGCAAACCCGGAGCCGGCCTTGTCGAAATCGAAGCGTTGCGAGTAGTCGGCAAAGCGCACCGCATCCAGGAAGCGCGCCACCTCGCGATTCGTGCGGCTCACGAAGCGCCAGAGTTCTGCCGTCAGCAATGCAAGAACAATGGACGCAAGCAGCGTGGCGCTGTGGTAACCGGGTTGCAGCAACAGCCAGATGACCAGCGCCATGGCAGCGCCGACCAGGACCAGACGCAGGAGCAGCGCGACGACAAAGAACCTAAATACCATGTTTTTCCATGCGCCGGTAAAGCGACGCTCGTGTCAGCCCCAGTTCCGCCGCGGCTCGTGAAATATTGAAACCGTGTTTGCGGAGCGCCCGCTCGATCGTGGCCTTCTCCATCTCGTCGAGATTCAGGATCGTCGGGATTGCCGTCGTCGTCGCCGGCGTTGCAGCCTCGCCGGGATAATCAAGCTGCAGGTCGGCGGGCTCGATGCGCTCGCCGTTCGTTAGAATGACCGCGCGCTCGATCGCATGCCGCAGCGCACGCACATTTCCGGGCCAGTCGTAATCGAGGAGCGCCGATTCGGCCGGCGCCGAGAACATCCGCGCAGACTTGCCGTATTTTTTCGCGTAGACCGCGGCATAGTGACGGGCGATCGGCAGGATGTCGTCCCTGCGCTCACGCAGCGGCGGAATCGTTATCTCAACCGTGTTGAGCCGGAACAACAGGTCCGGGCGAAAAAGATCGGCGTCACGGAGATGTTCGACCGGCGTGTTGGTTGCGGCGATCACCCGGATGTCGAATGACTGCGGCCGGTCCGCACCCACCGGCGTTACCTCGCGCAGTTCCAGCGCGCTCAGCAGCTTGGCCTGCAGGTGCAGCGGGAGGTTGCCGATTTCGTCGAGAAACAGGGTGCCACCGTCGGCGGCCTGGAAGCGCCCGGGGCGATCTTCGTTCGCGCCTGTGAATGCGCCCTTGCGATGACCGAAAAGCTCGGACTCGAAGAGGCTTTCGCTGATCGCACCCATGTCCACGGCGAGAAATACCTGTTTCGCTCGCGGCGACATCGCGTGCAGGCGCCGTGCGATGAGTTCCTTGCCGGTGCCGTTCTCACCGAGGATGAGCACGTTCGCATCGGTGGGCGCCGCACGCTCGACGATCGAGAACACTTCCCGCATCGCCGCGGATTCGGCGATGATGTCCTGGCCGCCCGGTCCTGACGCCGCTTCACGCAATGCTTCATTGGCCCGCCTGAGCGTTGCGCTCTCGCTGCGGCTGCGCCGCAGCTCGACGCCCGTGGACACGGTTGCGACCACCTTCTCGTTCTGCCACGGCTTGGTCACGAAATCGGTGGCGCCGCGCTTCATCGCCTCGACCGCGGTGTCGAGGCTGCCGTGAGCCGTAATCATGATCACGACGGCCTCGGCGTCGATTTCGAGGATGCGCTCGAGCCACTCGAGCCCCTGCTTGCCCGATGACTCACCGGGCCCGAAGTTCATGTCCAGCAGCACGACGTCGAAGGCGTGTCGTTCCATGAGTTCGGGGATGCGTTCGGGGCGCCGGCAGGTCACCACTTCGGCAAAACGGCGCCTGAGCAGCAGGCGGGCCGCCGTCAGGATGTCGTCATCGTCGTCGACGACGAGGATGGTGCCGGTTTTGCTCATCACAGGGCCCTTGCAACTGTCCGGAATCGTACACTTGCTGTCCGCATGCGTACAGTTCGCCGGCGCCGACGGGTCCTGACCTGAACAAAATCAATGACTTATCAAGTTGGCACGGGTATTGCTATCTAGTAAGCAAACAACTTTCGCGAACACCACGGGAATGACAGTGACCAAGATCTCGAGCCTCAAACAGGCGCAGCAGGACAGCCGCAGCTCGATCTCCGGGCAGGGCATGGACCGGCGCGTCACTAAGAAGACCCCGATGAGCCGCAAGGTGATGTACGCGGCTGGCGGACTCCTCGTGCTGTTATTTGCGGCCTGGCTCGTCAGCATGCTGCTCGGCGGCCGCAGCCTGAGCGTCAATTCACAGCGTATCGCGGTTGCCGAGGTATCGGTCGGCACGTTCGAGGACTTCATACCGCTGCGCGGCCGGCTCGTGCCGCGCAGCACGGTGTACCTGGATGCCGTCGAAGGCGGCCGCGTCGAACAGGTTCTCGTCGAAGACGGCACGATCGTCGCGGCGGGCGACCCGATCGTGCGGCTGTCCAATACCAACCTGCAGCTCGAGGTGC
>CBDUCE010000166.1:0-6805 GCA_965365575.1 uncultured Gammaproteobacteria bacterium | reverse complement strand
TCCGAACTCGCCCAGCGCATGGCGATCAAGGGCAACGAGGTCGTGAAGGTGCTCTTCAACATGGGCGCCATGGTGACGATCAACCAGGTTATCGACCAGGACACGGCAACGCTGGTCGTCGAGGAATTCGGTCATATCGCCAAGCCGATTGCGGCCGAGGACGTCGACGAGAAGCTGCTTGCGGAAGAGCAGGTTGAGACTGGCGAGGAAGTCTCACGGCCGCCCGTCGTGACCATCATGGGTCATGTCGACCACGGCAAGACCTCGCTGCTGGACTACATCCGCCGGACTCACGTTGCAGATGCGGAAGCCGGCGGTATTACGCAGCATATCGGTGCGTACTCGGTGAAGACCGATAAAGGACGTGTCACGTTCCTCGACACCCCCGGTCACGCCGCGTTCACGGCGATGCGCGCACGCGGTGCCCAGGCGACCGACATCGTCGTACTGGTCGTGGCAGCGGATGACGGCGTCATGCCGCAGACCATCGAGGCCATCGAGCATGCGAAGGCGGCGGGTGTACCGCTCGTCATCGCCGTCAACAAGATCGACCGGGAAAATGCCGATCCGGATCGCGTGCGAAACGAACTGGCTCAGCACGAGATCATTCCGGAGGACTGGGGTGGTGAGCACCTGTTCGTACATGTATCGGCGAAAACCGGGGATGGCGTCGATAGTTTGCTCGATGCGATCCTCCTGCAGGCCGAGGTCATGGACCTGAAGGCCGTCGAAGAGGGCCCGGCAAGGGGCCTGGTTATCGAGGCGAGCCTCGAGAAAGGCCGCGGTGCCGTTGCGACCCTCCTCGTGCAGTCCGGCACGCTGAAGCATGGCGACATGATCATCGCCGGCGAGGAATACGGCCGCATTCGCAACATGTTCGATGAGACCCAGCAGTCGATCGACTCCGCCGGACCGTCGAGTCCCGCAGTTATACTCGGCCTCGGCAAGACGCCGAATGCGGGCGATGACTTCATGGTCGTGAAGAACGAGCGCAAGGCGCGTGAAGCTGCCGAGTTCCGCCGTTCGAAGACGCGCGAGACCAAGCTTGCGCAGCAGCAGGCATCGAAGCTCGAAGACATGTTCAGTCAGATGAAGGACGCCCAGGCGGACACGATTTCGGTCATCATCAAGTCCGACGTACACGGCAGTGCCGAAGCGCTGCGCGATGCGCTCACCAAGCTGTCGACGGACGAGGTGAAGGTCAACGTACTGAGCTCCGGTGTCGGCGGCATCACGGAGACCGACGCTACGCTGGCCGCCGCGTCGAATGCCGTGATTATCGGCTTCAACGTGCGCGCGGATGCCGCAGCCCGCTCGACGATCAAGGAATCGGGCGTCGACGTCCGCTATTACAGCATCATCTACGAGGCGATCGACGACGTGAAGGCCGCGCTCAGCGGCATGCTGTCGCCGGAGATCCGCGAGCAGATCGTCGGCCTGGCGGAGGTCAAGGAAGTATTCTCCTCGCCGAAGTTCGGCGATATCGCCGGCTGCATCGTGACCGAAGGTTTCGTGAAACGATCTAACCCGATTCGTGTGCTGCGCGACAACGTGGTCATTTACGAGGGCGAGCTCGAATCGCTGCGCCGTTTCAAGGACGACGTCAACGAGGTGCGTTCGGGTACGGAGTGCGGCATCGGCGTCAAGAACTACAGCGACGTCAGGGTCGGCGACCAGATCGAGTGCTACGAGCGTATCGAAGTGGCGCGGACGCTGGACTAGCGCAGGCGCCGGTAACACAGTCATGCCACGCGAGTTTTCCAGGCACCAGCGGCTCGGGCACCAGGTCCAGCGCACGTTGGCGGAACTGTTGCAGTTCGAGGTCAAGGACCCGCGCGTGCGAAACGTATCACTGACGTCAGTGGACCTGTCGAGGGACCTCAGCGTTGCGCGCGTCTACTTCAGCCTGCTCGAGCCCGAGGCGGATGCCGCGGAGGCCCTCGAGGGGCTGGAGCACGCCGCGGGCTTTCTGCGCGGCAAGCTGGGCAGAGCCATCAAGGTGCGCCATGTTCCGGAATTGCGCTTTGTGCACGACGACAGTGCCGCCGAAGCGGTCCGGCTGGCCGCGCTGATCGATCGCGCCGTCGCGGCCGACGAACACGAGTAGCTGACGTGGCTCGAAGTCGACACAGTCGATCGGAACCGGTCGATGGAGTTTTGCTCCTGAACAAGCCGGCAGGACTTACGTCGAACCAGGCCCTGCAGCGCGTCAAGCGGCTGCTGAATGCGCGCAAGGCCGGTCATACCGGCAGCCTCGATCCGGCGGCGACGGGCATGCTGCCGCTTTGCTTCGGCGAGGCGACGAAAGTGTGTGCGTTCCTGCTGGATGCCGACAAGACCTACAGGGTCACGGCGAAGCTGGGAACTGCGACGGACACCGGCGATGCCACCGGATCGGTCACCGAGTCGGCAGAGGTGCCGGAAATGACGGCGGCTGACTGGGATACGATCCTGCAGGGGTTTCGCGGCGAGTCGCTGCAGATACCGCCGATGTACTCGGCGCTGAAGAAAGACGGCAAGCGGCTCTATGAGCTGGCCCGCAAGGGCGAGACGATCGAGCGCGAGCCGCGGCCGATAAGGATCGACTCGATCGAGCTGCTGGAGGCAGCCGGGGCGCGGCTGGTGTTTCGCGTACGATGTTCCAAGGGCACCTACGTGCGCAGTCTCGTGGAGGACATCGCGCGCAGAGCGGGCACGGTTGCGCACACGGCACGGCTGCATCGCGAGACGGTGGCCCACTTCGGGGCCAACGAAATGGTCGATCTCAAGGCGGTCGAGGCTTCGGCGGCAGAGGGGCCGAGCCCCCTTCGCGAGAGCCTGTTGCCGCCCGACAGGGCGCTCACGGGGCTGGCCGAGGTCAGTCTGGACGAGGCCGCCGCGCTGCGATTCTGCGGCGGCCAGGCCGTTGCCGCCAGTGATACGAAGGTTCGCGGGCTGGCGCGGGTGTACGGCGCGGAGCACGTTTTTTTAGGAGTGGGCGAGATTTCCGGTGACGGCAGGATCGCGCCACGCAGGGTCTTCGGGCGGCCGGGAGGCAACCCGTAGATATTTGATTTTGGGCTGTTAATAGGCTCTTTCAGGCGCTAGAATACCGCGCTGCAAAAAAGGGCCAAGAGACGAAAGTAGTACTGGAGAAACGAAGAGATGTCACTGTCAAGTGAAGCGAAAGCCAGCATTGTTGCTGATTACGGCCGCGGAGAGGCCGACACGGGTTCGCCCGAAGTCCAGGTAGCGCTGCTATCTGCGAGAATTTCCGAGCTCACCGGGCACTTCGGCGAGCACAAAAAGGATCACCATAGCCGCCAGGGTCTGTTGCGGATGGTCAACAAGCGACGCAAGTTGCTCGACTATCTGAAAGCCAAGGACCAGGACCGGTACCGCGAGCTGATTAAGCGGCTCGGCCTGCGCCGCTGATCCAGCGGACCATCCCCGGCAGTGTAACGACCGACGAGACGTACCCACACAGGGCGCGCTGTCGGTCGTTCCTGCCGTCATTAATACCAATTGAGACATACTGTGAATTCAATCAAGAAATCGTTCCAATACGGTGAGCACGTTGTCACCCTCGAAACCGGCGCCATAGCGCGCCAGGCAGACGGTGCCGTTCTCGTAGACATGGCGGAAACCGTCGTACTCGTAACGGCGGTTGGCCGCAAGACGGCAGACCCGGGCAGGGACTTCTTCCCGCTGACCGTCAACTACCAGGAAAAGACCTACGCAGCCGGCAAGATCCCGGGCGGCTTCTTCAAGCGCGAAGGGCGTCCCGGTGAAAAAGAGACGCTGGTTTGCCGCCTTATCGACCGGCCTATTCGCCCGCTGTTCCCGAAGGGCTTCAAGAACGAGGTCCAGGTCATTGCGACGGTCATGTCGCTGAACCCGGACGTCGATCCGGATATCCCCGCACTGATCGGCGCCTCCGCCGCGCTCGCGATCTCAGGGATGCCGTTTGCCGGTCCCATCGGTGCGGCCAAAGTCGGCTACGTCGATGGCAATTACGTACTCAACCCCGGTGTTGCTGCGCTGGCGAAATCGGAGCTGGAGCTGGTCGTGGCCGGCACGCAGGATGCCGTTCTGATGGTCGAATCGGAAGCGAAGGGGCTGTCGGAAGACATCATGCTGGGCGCCGTCATGTACGGGCACGAGCAGATGCAGACGGCGATCGACACGATCAAGGAGCTTGCGGCCGAGGCGGGCAAACCGGCCTGGGACTGGCAGGCGCCGGAAGAAGACCAGGAACTGGCCGGCGCCGTGGAGGCGCAGGCAGCCGCCGGCTTCACCGAGGCATATCAGATCAGCGACAAGATGGAGCGCCAGGCCGCTGTTAGCGACGTCAAGGCCGCCGCTGTCGAAGCGCTGGCAAGCGACGGAGATGACGCGAAATGGACGGCAGAAGACGTCAAAGGCGCGCTTTCGAAGCTGGAGAAGAAGGTCGTCCGGCAGCGCGTCATTGCCGGCGAGCCCCGCATCGACGGTCGTGACCAGAAGACGGTCCGCCCCATCGACGTTCAGGTCGGCGTAATGCCTCGCGCCCACGGTTCCGCCGTGTTCACGCGTGGTGAGACCCAGGCCATCGTCGTAACGACGCTCGGCACCGGCCGCGACGCGCAGATCATCGACGCGATCGAAGGCGAGCGCAAAGAGCCGTTCATGTTCCACTACAACTTCCCGCCGTTCTGCGTCGGCGAGACCGGATTTGTCGGCTCACCGAAACGACGCGAGATCGGCCACGGCAAGCTGGCTCGCCGCGGTATCCAGGCGGTAATGCCGGATATGGACGACTTCGGATACGTCATCCGCGTGGTGTCGGAAATCACCGAATCCAACGGTTCCAGTTCGATGGCGTCGGTTTGCGGCTCCAGCCTCGCGTTGATGGATGCTGGTGTTCCGGTCAAAGCGCCGGTAGCAGGCGTTGCCATGGGGCTGGTCAAGGAAGGAGACGATTTCGCCGTCCTTACCGATATTCTGGGTGATGAAGATCACCTCGGCGACATGGACTTCAAGGTGGCCGGAACAGAAGGCGGTATTACCGCGCTGCAGATGGACATCAAGATCCAGGGCATCACGCGCGAGATCATGAACAAAGCCCTCGACCAGGCACGTGATGCACGGCTGCATATTCTCGGCGAAATGGCCAAGGTCATCAGCGCGCCGCGCGAAGAGATGTCCGAGTGGGCGCCGACGATCATGACCATGAAGATCGATCCCGAGAAGATCCGTGACGTCATCGGCAAGGGCGGCGCCGTGATCCGGGCGATTACCGAAGAGACGGGCGCCACGGTCGACATCGAGAACGACGGCACCGTGCGGATCGCGTCGGTGGACGGTGCATCAGGCAAGGAAGCCCGCCGCCGCATCGAATTGATCACGGCGGATGTCGAAGTCGGGCGCATCTACGAAGGACGCGTGGCTCGCCTGATGGATTTCGGTGCTTTCGTCACGATCCTGCCGGGCAAGGACGGCCTCGTGCATATCTCGCAGATCTCCAACGAGCGCGTCGAAAAAGTCAGCGACAAGCTGTCCGAGGGCGATGTCGTCAAGGTCAAGGTACTGGAAGTCGATCGCCAGGGCCGTGTCCGGCTCTCCATGAAGGAAGTCGACGACGCCGCGTGATCGCGGCCGATTGCGGGTTGTAGGAGCGGTTCTCCGGGGCGCGATCGCGCGCCGAGGCGTGCTCCTACAGTCCCGGTCTTGCCGTCAGGGGCTCCAGGAACCCGATCAGCCGCTCCGGCAGGTAGAACCGGGGGCGCCACGGTGTGCCGCCCTCGATGAAGCCGACGTGGCCACCGTGCTCGCTGATCTCGAGAGTTACGCTGTCGGACAACAGTGTGGATTCCGGAATGACCTCGGGCGTCATGAACGGGTCGTCGAGCGCGTTGACGATCAGCGTCGGCCGCTCAATGGTCTTTAGAAAGTGCACCGAACTGCACTTGTCGTAGTAGTCGTCCTTGTTTGCAAAACCGTGCAGCGGTGCGGTGACGGCATCGTCGAACTCCGCAAAGGTCTGCGCCTGCATCGCCCGCTGCCAATCAAAAGCCGCGGTGTGCGGATTGAATTTGCGAGCGACGGAGCGCTTCATACGCTTTAGTAAGTATCGCTGGTAACCTTTTGAAATACCGATATTTAATGCGTCTGCGCATGCGTGCAGATTTAGCGGAACGCAAACCGCTGCCGCGCCTTTGAGGGGGCATCCGGCGCCGCTTTCGCCAAGGTACTTCAGGAGTACGTTGCCGCCGAGGGAATAGCCCGCCGCAACCATCGGACCGAACTGGCCCTCCCGTTCCAGCTTCGCCACGAAGTAACGCACGTCGTTGGTCTCGCCGGCATGGTAGCGCCGCGGCAGGACATTGCGGTAGTCGCCGCAGTCGCGGAAATGCAGCACGCAGCAACGCCACTGCCGCGCGGCCGCGGCCTGCATCAGCATGCGGGCGTACGCCGATTCGGCGGAACTCTCGAGTCCGTGCAGGATAATCAGCAGGGGCGCGGTCTTCGGTGTGCCCTCCGTTTCGACCACCCAATCCACCGCGGTCTCGTCGCCATCAGGCAGCTTGAGGACCTCGCGGCGCAAGGCGGGCCGCTCACGTGATGCCCAGGGAAAGGACGGGAAGATCGTCTGTGCGTGCCGGTTCCGCAACCAGCGCGCGGGCCGAAAGGCACTGCGCACTATGCGCTTGTCGGTGCTGTCATTAGCCATCGCGACGTCGGTGCCGGTTCATCGAATCGACGAAAAAATGGCCCCCCGCTTTCGCAGGGGGCCTGCCGTTGAGTGTTGAACCCTTCAGGCAGCGCAACGGGGGGCGGGGGAGCA
>CBDUCE010000165.1:0-6821 GCA_965365575.1 uncultured Gammaproteobacteria bacterium | reverse complement strand
CCGCCGCCAACCGTCGTCGCAGAAACGGCCCCGCAAGCCGGCGAGAATGACGTCCGGCTCTCGGTGACCTTTCTCGGCGATTGCTGGACTGAAATCACGGATGCATCGGGTCGCCGCCTGTTCTTCCAGCTCGGCCGCAGCGGCCGCACGGTCAACGTCAGCGGTCCCGGTCCGCTCTCCGCGTTGTTCGGCGATGCCGGCAACGTCGACATCCGGGTCAATGGCGAAGACTTCGACATTCCCGCCGCGAACCGCCGCGGCCGCACGGCACGCCTGACGATCTCCGGCCCCTAGACGGCCCCGGAACCGGACAGTCACATGAAACCCAAAGCCATCAGGGGAATGAACGACATCCTGCCGGACGTTTCCGCGACGTGGCGGTATCTCGAGCACGTGCTGCAGGAGATCGCCCATTCCTACGGGTACGACGAGATTCGCCTGCCGATACTCGAACACACGGAGCTCTTCCGCCGTTCGATCGGTGAGGTTACCGACATCGTCGAAAAAGAGATGTACACGTTCGAGGACCGCAACGGTGAGAGCCTGACGATGCGCCCGGAGGCGACAGCCAGCGTGGTGCGTGCCGGCATCACCAACGGTCTTCTCCACAACCAGCGCCAGAAGCTGTGGACCTCGGGGCCGATGTTCCGCTACGAAAAGCCGCAGAAAGGGCGGTACCGGCAGTTCCACCAGTTCAACGTCGAGGCGCTTGGCTACAGCGGCCCAGACATCGACGCCGAGCTCATCATCATGAGCGCCAGGATGTGGCGGCGGCTGGGCATCTCGAAGCTCGGCCTCGAACTCAACTCGCTGGGGACGCCGGAGGCGCGCAAACGCTACAGGGACACGCTCGTCGAATATTTTTCCGGCGTGAAAAAAGCGCTCGATCAGGATAGTATTCGGCGCCTCGAGCGCAACCCGCTGAGGATTCTCGACAGCAAGAACCCGGAGATGCAGGAGATCATCGAAGGCGCCCCCGTCATGCTCGACTACCTGGATACGGAGTCGGCGGAGCACTTCGAGGAGCTGCGCGAGTTGCTCGACGTGGCGGGAATCGCGTATACGCTGAACCCACGCCTCGTGCGGGGCCTCGATTACTACAATCGCACCGTGTTCGAATGGGTCACGGATGCGCTGGGGGCGCAAGGTGCCGTCTGTTCGGGCGGACGCTACGACGGGCTGGTCGAGAAACTGGGCGGGCGGCCGACGCCTGCGGTCGGATGGGCGATGGGCATCGAACGCTTCGTCGCGCTGTTCGAGGCTTGCGGCGGCAAGGCGCCCGATACGGCGGCGGACGTTTACGTCGTTGCGGTCGGCGAGGGCACGCTGCAACGTGCGGTCGGCGTCGCGGAGCAGCTGCGCGACGCGATCGCGGGAATCCGCGTGGAGATGAACCTCGGCGGAGGCAGCTTCAAATCGCAGATGAAACGTGCGGACAACAGCAAGGCTGATTTCGCATTGATACTCGGGGAGCGTGAGCTGGCCGAGGGACGCGTGGGGCTGAAGCCGATGCATACGCGCGAAGAGCAAGCGAGTGTCGGGCTCGATGAAGTGGTATCGGTGCTCGCAGGGAAACTGGACAAGGTGGCAGCAGGTGCTGGCGCCGCTGATGAGTAAGGGCAGTATTCGTGGACGATCTACTTTCCGAAAAAGAACAGATTGACAAAATACGTGCGTGGTGGTCGGACTACGGGTTGTACGTCATTGGTGGCGTCGTGCTCGGCGCGGCCATCCTGTTCGGGATCAACTACTACCAGACGCAGCGGGTCACTGCGGAGGTTTCCGCATCGGCCCTTTACGACGAACTCACGGAGCATGTGACCGGCGGTGATCTCGAGGCTGCGGAAACGACTGCCGCCGAGCTCGATAGCGAATACGGGAACAGTTCATACGCGGTGCAGTCGAAACTGGCTATGGCGCGTCTGTACATGGACAAGAACCGCGATCAGGATGCGGCAAAGGCCCTGAACGACCTGCTGGCGATGAACGGGCACGAGCACTTGAAGCACGTTGCTCGCGTACGCCTCGCAAAGATACTGCTTTACCAGGGCAAGCCGGAAGAAGTTCTGAGTCTGCTGGAAGGACAGGAAAACGCGGCATTCGCTGCGCGCTACGCGGAAGAGCTTGGCGATGCCTACGTTGCGCTCGGCCGCTTCGACGATGCGCGCGCATCCTACCAGGCGGCGCTCGGCGAAGCACAGCCGACCGTTGACCAGGGGCTGATACAGCTGAAGCTCATGGATCTGCCCGATGAGGGTGCCGGCGAGTGACAACCTTCGGCCGCAATTTGCTGGCCGTATCCGCGGCGCTCCTGCTTTCCGCCTGTGGTCTTTTCGGTGACGACGACGAGGAACTCGAACCGGCCGAGCTGATCGAGTTCGAGACCAAGGTCCCGGTCAAGCGGCTGTGGAGCACAAAGGTAGGCGCCGACGCCGAGTTCCTGCGTGTCGCCCTGCGCCCCATGAGCGACGGCAACCGGCTTTACGCGGCCAGCGTCAATGGCAACGTCGTTGCGCTCGACCCCGAGAGCGGCAAACAGGTCTGGCGAAACAAGCTCGGCATTGGCCTGGCATCCGGCCCTGGCGTCGGCGAAGGCCTGGTCGTGGTGGTCGCTGCCGACGGCTACGTGGTGGCGCTTTCAGCCGAGGACGGGGCCGAGCGCTGGCGCGCGTACGTTTCCGGCGAATCGCTGGCCACGCCACTCGTGTATGACCAGTACGTGGTCGTCCAGACGGTCGACAACAAGCTTACGGCCTTGTCCATGTTCGATGGCTCGGAACGCTGGTCCATCGAGCAGTCCACGCCGGCGCTCACCATGCGCGGCTCGACATCCCCGATGCAGGTCGGTCAAACCGTTGTCACCGGCTTCGACAATGGCCGCGTCATTGCGGTCAACCTGTCCACCGGTGACGTGGAGTGGGAGAGCATGCTGGCGCCGCCGAGCGGGCGTTCCGATCTCGACCGGCTTTCCGACATCGACGGGGACATTGCCGTGGTCGGGCAGGATATTTACGCCTCGGGTTACCAGGGCCGTATCGCCTCGCTCGCCTCGGAGTCCGGGCAGGTGCTCTGGACGCGGGAGGTGTCGACCTACGCGGGCGTAACGGCGGACTGGAACAATGTTTACTCGACGCTGGAGAACGGCGAGCTGATTGCCCTGAACCGCCGCAGCGGCACCGAACTCTGGCGCCAGAATGCGCTGCTGCGACGGGAGCCCACGGCACCGGTTTCCTTCAGGACGACGGTGGTCGTTGGCGACCTCGATGGTTACCTGCACTTCTTCAGTAACGTGGACGGCGAACCGGCCGCGCGCGTGCGCGCCGGCAAGAGCGCGATCGTGAGCACGCCGCTGGTGCTGGCGGACCGGCTGTACGTCCAGTCGGATGACGGCAAGGTCACAGCCTGGTACATCGTTGAGCCCAAGCGCGACGATCGCCGTGCACCCGATATCGCGGAAAGCGACGAAGAGGGCGCCTGACACGCGCTCGTGTCGGTGATATCCGATGCTCCCCGTCATCGCACTGATCGGCCGGCCCAACGTCGGCAAGTCCACGTTATTCAATCGCCTTACCCGGTCCCGTGACGCGCTGGTCGCCGACTACCCCGGCCTGACGCGCGATCGCAAATACGGCTTCGGCAAGCTCGGCCCCATTCCCTATCTCGTTATCGATACGGGCGGTGTCGCCGGCGGCGAGATGGGTATCGAGGAGCGCATGGTCGAACAGTCCAGGCGCGCACTCGAGGAGGCCGATGCTGCGATCGTCCTGGTCGACGCGCGCGAGGGCCTGACCGCGGCGGACGAACATGTCGCGGACCTGGCGCGGCGCCACGCAAAACGCGTGTGGCTCGCCGTGAACAAGGCCGAGGGCCAGGACTCGGCGATTGCCTCGAGTGAATTTCACAGCCTCGGCATCGGTGAGCCGCATGCGGTGTCCGCGGCGCACGGCGATCACGTCAGTTCGCTGATCGAGGCGGTGCTCGAAGAGTTCGAGGGCGATGTTGACGCGGCAGACGAGGAGCAGCCGGACGATGACGAACTGCGCATTGCGGTCATCGGCCGCCCCAACGTCGGCAAGTCCACGCTCATCAACCGCTTGCTCGGGGAAGACCGGCTGGTCGTTTTCGATCAGCCCGGCACGACCCGCGACAGCGTCGCCGTGCCGTTCGAACGCAACGACCGAAAATACGTGCTGATCGATACTGCCGGTATACGGCGGCGGGCGCGCGTGCACGAGGCCATCGAAAAATTCAGCATCGTCAAGGCGCTGCAGGCGATCGAGCAGGCGCAGGTGGTCATCGCGGTGCTGGATGCACACGAGGGCGTTACGGAGCAGGACGTCAGCCTGCTCGGGCTGGTGCTGGAGCGAGGCCGCGCGCTCGTGGTCGTAACCAACAAGTGGGACGGCCTGACGGCGGCCGAGCGCAAGCATGTGCGCGATGAGCTCGATCGGCGCCTGCCGTTCCTCGACTTTGCCGAGCGCATCACGATTTCTGCGCTGCACGGCACCGCGGTCGGCGATCTGCTGCCGGCCGTGGAGCGGGCGTACAAGGCGGCAATGCGCGATTTGTCGACCACGGAGCTGACGCGCGAACTCGAGAGCGCGGTCACGGCGCATCCGCCGCCCATGGTGCGCGGGCGCAGGATCCGCCTGCGGTATGCTCACCAGGGTGGCCGTAATCCGCCCGTGATCGTGATTCATGGCAACCAGACGGAACGCGTCCCGGAAGCGTACCGGCGTTACCTGATCAATCGATTCCGCAAAGCGTTTAAACTCCGGGGTACACCGGTGCGCCTGTCGTTCAAGACCAGCGATAATCCCTACAAGGGACGGCGCAATAAACTGACACCACGACAGCAGCGGCGGCGCAAGCGACTGATCAAGCACGTGAAGAAGTAACGGCGATGACCCTGGCAACCAAATTCATGACCCTCGAAGGGCGCTTCAAGATGCATCGCGGCGGCTACCTCGAGTCGCCGACGCTGGCCTACGAGACCTGGGGCGAGCTCAACGCGGCGAAGGACAACGCGATCCTGATCTTCACCGGGCTCTCGCCGTCCGCGCACGCCGCTTCGTCGGGCGAAGATCCGACGCCGGGCTGGTGGGAGAACATGATCGGCGAAGATCTCCCGCTCGACACGGACAAGTACTGCATCATCTGCGTGAACTCACTGGGCAGCTGTTTCGGCTCCTCGGGACCGGCTTCGGTGAATCCGGAAACCGGCGAGCGTTACGGCATATCGTTTCCCACGTTGTCGCTGGAGGACGTCGCGGAGTCCGCCTACCAGGTCGTGCGTCGCCTTGGCATAGAACGCCTGCACACCGTCGTTGGCTGCTCGATGGGCGGCATGAGCGGCCTGGCGCTGTGCGTGAAGCATCCGGACGCTGTTGCCGGATTCATATCCATTTCGTCGTCGGCGCGGCCACTGCCGTGGGCGATAGGCATCCGATCCCTGCAGCGCGAAATGATCCGCTCCGATCCGAAATGGCGGGACGGAAACTACGACCCGACCGATCCACCGATTACGGGCCAGCGCCTGGCGCGCAAGCTCGGCATGATCAGCTACCGGTCCCCGGAGGAATGGGAAAAGCGCTTCGGTCGGGAACGCGTCACGGACGTCGGGCCTGTCGACGATCGCTTCCGCATCGAGTTCTCCGTCGAGTCCTACATGGAAAACCATGCCAACAAGTTCAGCGGCACGTTCGACGCGAACTGTTACCTGTACCTGTCGCGGGCTTCGGATCTATTCTCGCTGGCCGAACATGGCGGCTCGCTGGAGGCCGGTTTCCGCCGGCTGAGACTGGAACGCGCTCTCGTCATCGGCACGAAAACGGACATACTGTTTCCGATCCACCAGCAGCACCAGCTTGCCGACGGTATCAGGAGCATCTGCGACGAGACCTACCTGGTCGAGCTGGACTGCATCCAGGGCCACGACGCCTTTCTCGTGGACATGGATGCGTTCCGGCCGCTGATCTGTGACTTCCTCGAGTGCTCCGGTCAGTTCAGCAAGTAGACGCTAGAACGCCCAGCCTATCTCCAGCCGCGCTGCATTCAGTTCGGGGTCGCCGCCTGCGTTGCCGACGTCGAGCCAGTACTGGTTCACGCTCAGTTTGAGGGTCATTCCGCCGCGCATGATGTAGCGCAGTCCGATGGCGCCGCCGTAACTGAACTCGGTCGAACTGAAGGTGCTGTAGAAATTCTCGCAGATGTAGCCCCACCAGGGATGCCACCAGCAGCCCGTGATCGGGTCGCCATCTGCGACGTTGGAGTCGAAATACGACCAGCCGATTCCGACGTCCACGAAGGGCGACAGGGGGCCGCTCAGGAAGGTCATCGTGCCCTTGATGCGGCCGTTGAACTGCGACATCGTGTGGTTGATCGTGGTCGTCGTGCGGTCAGCTGAGTCCTCGACCAGCGTGGCGGTAAAGTCAGGGCGCAGCCATTCGAAGTCGCCACCGAGATACAGCTTGTCCGTGAAGTTGTAGCCGAAGTTGATGCCGAGACCGAGTTGGCCATCGAGCTTGAGGTTGGAGCCGCCGTCGGCGCCGCTGCTCGCGGAATCCTGGTAAATCGCGGCGAACGACCACTCCCAGGTGCCGGCGCGATTGCCCTGGGCAAACGCAAGGCCGGGGAGAGCGGCAAGAGAAAGAACGATCAGGAGCGTACGCATCAGGAAATCTCCAGCTAAATGCAAATCCACTGCGACGGATGATGCCCGCATGGGGTCGGGAACATCAGTCCGTTGCGGTAACAGTTTGTAACAGCAGCGCCGGGTCCACCGCCGTGCCGTTGAGATAGGTGCCGAAATGCAGGTGCGG
>CBDUCE010000164.1:0-6831 GCA_965365575.1 uncultured Gammaproteobacteria bacterium | reverse complement strand
GGTCCCGCTCGCCGCGATCGAAGGCGGCTAAACACAGATGGGGACAGTGACTTTAGGTGCCAGCCGCCGGCCGGCGGCTGGCACCTAAAGTCACTGTCCCCCCAAAAAAAAGGACGGCGGCGCCTGAAGCGCCGCCGTCCGTGTGCACCGGTCTTGCGACCGACCAGCAACTAGCGGCTTGCTACTGCCGTGCCGTGCTGCATCTGAGGTACGTCGAAACGATCGAGCGTCATCACCTTCTTCCATGCGTCGACGAAATCGTTGACGAATTTCTTTTCGCCACCGTTAGCCGCGTAGATTTCGGCAATGGCGCGCAGCTCGCCGTTCGCTCCGAACACGAGATCAACGGGCGTGGCCGTCCACTTGAGTTTGCCGCTTTCGCGGTCACGACCTTCGTAGATACCCGCTTCCTTCTCCGACTTCTTCCAGGTCGTATCCATGCTGAGCAGATTCACGAAGAAATCGTTGCTCAGCGTACCCGGCTGGTCGGTGAAAACGCCGTGCTCGGCGCCGCCGGCATTTGCGCCCAGCGCCCGCATGCCACCGAGTAGTACGGTCATCTCGGGCACCGTCAGCGTAAGCGTGTCAGCCTTATCGACCATCATGTCCACCGGCGACCGATAAGCGCCTTCACCGTAGTAATTGCGGAACGCGTCCGCTTTAGGGCGCAGCATTTCGAACGACTCGATGTCGGTCTGTTCCTGCGTCGCGTCCGTGCGTCCGGGCGTGAACGGAATCGTCACATCGTAGCCGGCCTTCTTAGCGGCATGCGCGACCGCTGCATCGCCGGCCAGCACGATCATGTCCGCCATCGACACCTTGGTGTCGTCTCGCTTAGAACGATTGAAGTCCCGCTGGATGCGACCAAGCGTCGCGAGAACGTCTTCCAGCTCATCCGGGTTATTCACGTCCCAGTTGATCTGCGGCGCGAGGCGAATGCGTGCGCCGTTGGCACCGCCACGCATGTCGGTGCCACGAAACGTGGACGCGGAAGCCCAGGCCGTCCTGATCAGCGCGGGAATGCTCAGGCCCGACTCGAGGACCTCATTCTTCAAGGCTGTAACGTCATCCTGGTCGATGAGCTTGTGGTCGACCGCCGGAACCGGATCCTGCCAGAGCAGATCCACATCCGGGCCGCCAACGTAGCGCGCACGCGGACCCATGTCGCGGTGCGTCAGCTTGAACCAGGCCCTGGCGAACGCATCCTCGAATTCCTCGGGGTTGTTGAGGAAACGCTCCGAGATCTTCCTGTAGGCCGGGTCGAACTTCAGCGACAGATCTGTCGTCAGCATGACGGGCGCATTGCGCTTACCCGGTACGTGCGCATCCGGCACCATGTTCGCGGCATCCGGATTCTTCGGAATCCACTGGGTCGCGCCGGCAGGGCTCTTCGTCTGCACCCACTCGAAGTTAAACAGGTTTTGCAGGTAGTTCATGCTCCACTTCGTGGGCGTCACCGTCCATGCACCTTCGAGGCCGCTCGTGACGGTGTCTTCGGCATTACCCTTGCCGCACTTGTTCTTCCAGCCCATGCCCTGCTCTTCGATGCTGGCAGCGCCTGGCTCCGGCCCGACGCAGTCAGCCGGACCGTGGGCACCGTGCATCTTTCCGAGGGTATGGCCGCCCGCGATGAGCGCGACGGTCTCTTCGTCGTTCATGGCCATCCGGCCGAACGTCTCGCGAATGTCGTGCGCCGCAAGGACCGGGTCAGGGTTGCCATTCGGGCCTTCCGGATTGACGTAAATCAGGCCCATCTGTACCGCAGCGAGCGGCTTTTCGAGTTCACGGTCGCCTTCGTAACGCTCGTCCGCGAGCCACTCCGTCTCGGGGCCCCAGTACACGAGGTCGGCTTCCCAGTCGTCCACGCGGCCGCCCGCGAAGCCAAAGGTCTTGAAGCCCATGTCTTCCAGCGCGACGTTACCCGCCAGGATCATCAGGTCGGCCCAGGAGAGGCTGTCGCCGTATTTCTGCTTCACCGGCCAGAGCAGGCGGCGGGCCTTGTCGAGGTTGGCGTTGTCCGGCCAGCTGGCCAGGGGATCGAAGCGCTGCTGACCGCCATCGGCACCACCGCGACCATCGAGCGTCCGGTACGTGCCCGCGCTGTGCCAGGCCATCCGGATGAACAAACCTCCGTAGTGCCCCCAGTCGGCCGGCCACCAGTCCTGCGAGGTGGTCATCACGTCCGTCAGGTCTTTCTTCACGGCATCGAGGTCGAGCGCCGCAAATGCCTCGGCATAGTTGAAGTCGTCGCCCAGCGGACTCGACTGCGGACCGTGGTCCCGAAGCGGACTCAGATCGACCCGGTCAGGCCACCAGAACTTGTTCGGCTTCGCCATGCGATCGGCATGGGCAAAATCTGATGACAGCAAAGGTGTCATCGCTACCGCCAAAGCGGCAAGTAAGCTTAGTGTTTTCTTGAGCATTTACAGTAACTCCCTTGGGGAATGAGACGTGGCTTTTCTTTCATTTATTAAATCGCATATCAAAGGTCTAAGTGATGGAATTTTTCGATCACAATAGGCCACGAAATCGATTGCCGAATCGTTGTGCGGAGCGGGCGGCAGGAGCTCGCGTGGGATGGCACGTCGTTACTCACACCTGGCGCTCGAGTACGGAATTCCGCATCGAGCGCAGGCCGGAATGGTAACCAGCAAGATTACGCCTTCTCCAGGGGATTTTGAATAAGGGGTTACCTAAACCTGCGAGGCCCGGGCGCCGGGCAATATCCCCGGATCAGAGATACGTACCAGTAACGCCTCAGTCGGCGGCGCCGGGAAATGCCTCATCGTTTGCCGTGTGCAGCGATTCCTGTCCCGATTCGAGACGCTCGATCGAAGCGACCTTGTCCTCGCATGAGCGATACCCGATCTGGTCGCGCCGCTCATGATGCGAAACGGCATCGCCTGCTTTCTCCAGCGTCAGGGTGACGCGGTCTCTTGGCGCCAGGCTGACCGGCACGCTCTGCGGCGGCGAACTGTGGAGTTCGACGCGATAGTCGCCTTCGGGCAGGTACAAAGGCGCACCCGAGCCAAGCGAGCCGGTGGCGATCTCCGTGCTGCCCTTGTACACGCTGTAGGAGGTTGCAACGGTTTGCGCGACCGCTGCCTTGAGTTCCTCGGCACTACCCGCGGTGACATAGCGGCCTCCCGACGCCCACGCGATGGACTGCAGGCTCGCAGCGTCTTCGTCGGCGGCGCTGCCGAGGCCGAAACCGATCACGTGGACAACGATGCCCTGGTCGCGGAGATCGCTGGCTGCCTGCACGGGGTCTCCGCCACAGCTCTCGATGCCGTCCGTCACCAGCACGACGGCCCGGTCGTCTTCCCGCGCGCCGAAATCGCGCCCCGCCTGCTGGAGCGCATAAGCGATCGGCGTCTGGCCGAGGGGCCGCAGACCTTCGATGGCGGCACGAATCGGACCACGGTTCTCGTCGGCGAACGGCACCAGCAGAGCCGAGTCGGCGCAGTTTGCGCTTTCGCTCGGGCTGGTGCTGCCGTATGCACGCAAGGCCAGATTGAGGTCCTCGGGGAACCAGTGGGACACGTCCCACAGGATCTCCTTGGCAACCGACATCTTGGGCTGGCCGTCCATGCGGCCCCACATGCTCCGCGAAGCATCCACCACGATTTCGACGGACTTGTCGTCCAGAGACACGATTTCCCGTCCCGATTTCGTCGCTGCGACTTCGATTGCGGCGCAACTCGCATCCTGAACCGTGACGTCGAGGAATGTTTCCTGCATCCGCCCGTCGATGCTGGTCGCGAGCGCGACGATGCGGTTGTCGCCCGTCTCGAGAGGCACGCTGCCGATAAACGTGCCGCCGGCAAGCTTTGCGGGAACCGGGGCGGATCCGTTCACGCTGAGCGTGACCGTATCCACGCCGGTGGTGCGCAGGTCAAGAAATGCCTGCGGCAGCATCGACGGGTCCTTCACGCGGACCAGGCTGCCGCCGGTTGCCCATGAAATCTCGTCGAGGATCTCGGTACCCTTCCTGTTGGCACCAAGCAGGAGCGTTTGTATCGTCACGCCCTGCCCGTGTGCGTCAACGGCTGCGGCGTGCGCCTGCCGCCGGTTCGACTGCCCGTCCGTGAACAGCATGATCACGCGCGATGCGTCCGGGCGACCGTGTGTCTTGAGTTCCTTCAACGCGGTCCTGATGCCAGCTGCAAGATTGGTGCTGCCGGACTTCGGCAGATCGCGCAGAGCCCGGGCGACCAGCCTGCGATCCGACGTCATCGGCTGCACGAGCTCGCCCCGGCTGTCGAAACTCACGACGCCGATCTTGATATCGCTCCGGGGCGACAGGTTTTCGACCAGGCCGATGGCGCCCGCAGAACGATAGTCTCTCGGGTCCGTGCTGCGCAGGCTCGTCGAGGTATCCATCACGAAAATCATGTCGAGGTACCTGACGCCGCCGATGGTCGACGCGACGCCTTCCACCTCGATGACTTTCTCGCCCGAGCTGGCGACGAAGTCGCGGGACGGCGACTGGATTTCGATCTGCAGTCCATTCGGGGACGTCGTCCCTGTATCGGCCTGCTGGCCCATTGCGCTGGACGCGGCGAAGCACGCCAGGATTGCGCCGAGGACGGCTGATTTGGTTCGCATAACGTTACCTGCCCTTGATTGCACGCGCCGGGGCGCTCGTTATCGCCCGGACCCGAACAGGATAGGGCACCGAAGCAAACATAATCCGGGAACTGCGACACACTTTGGGTATAGGATTCCGTGACTTATGAATAATCCCGATCGCGCTTCGAACATCCGTGCGGCGAACTGGCAGACGCCGCTCGTCGTAATCGCGGCCGGCTGCCTCATCGCGCTGCTGGGGTTCGGGGCGCGTTCGGCCTACGGATTGTTGCTCGAGCCCATGACCAGCACTCGCGGCTGGGGACGGGAGACCTTTGCGTTCGCGCTCGCCGTGCAGAATCTCGTGTGGGGTTTCGGCGGCCCGTTCGCCAGCATGCTGGCGGACCGCTACGGCCCGTCCAGGGTGCTTGCTGTCGGCGCGATCGTCTACGGCATCGGCACCGCCGGCATGGCGACGGCAACAACCGGCACCACCCTGACACTGTTTGGCGGCGTCCTGACCGGCCTCGGAATCGCCCTGACCTCGTTTTCGATCGCATTGGCGGCGATGGCCAGGGTCGTCGAACCGGGGCGCCAGTCCCTTGTACTCGGTATCGGCACGTCGGCGGGCTCGTTCGGCCAGGTGATCTTCTCGCCACTCAGCCAGCTGGTCATCGCCGAATACGGCTGGGATTCGGCACTCTTCTTCCTCGCCGCATCGGTGCTCTTCATCTTGCCACTCGCGTTCGTGCTGCCGGGTAACAGAGAGACGGTCGGCGATGCGACGATCGAACAGGGCCTGGGCGAGGCGATCCTCGAGGCGGCCCGGCATCGTGGCTATGTGCTCCTGACAGTCGGCTTCTTCGTGTGCGGCTTTCACGTCGCGTTCATCACCGTGCACTTTCCCGCGTACGTCAGGGATCTCGGGCTCGCAGCGCAAGTCGGCGCCTGGGCGATCGCGATCATAGGCCTGTTCAACATCGCGGGTTCTTTTCTCTCGGGCCTCGCCGGCCAGCGCTGGCCGAAGAAGAACGGCCTGGTCGTCATTTATTCACTGCGCGCCATCGCGATTGCCGCCCTCCTGATCGCTGACAAGACAGCGACGACGATCTACGCCTTCGCGGCCGTGATGGGCATACTCTGGCTTTCCACCGTACCGCTGACGACCGGAATCGTCGCGCAGGTGTTCGGGTTGCGTTTCATGGCAACGCTGTTCGGCTTCGTCTTTCTGAGCCACCAGCTGGGCAGTTTCCTGGGCGTGTGGCTCGGCGGCTATCTCTACGACCGCACAGGTTCCTACGATGTCGTCTGGTGGACCGGCGTTGCGTTATCCGTTGCTGCGGCGCTCATCCACGTGCCGATCAACGAACGGCCATTGCAGCGCGTGTTGTCGACCACGGCTCAACGCTGATCCTCTGCCTTCAGCCGCGCGAAGTAGTCCGTTGCCGCCTCGCGGACCTTCGGCGCGAGCAGTAGCGTCGAGATCATCGTCGGGATCGCCATCGTCGCGTACATGCCGTCGAGCAGCCCGATGACGGCGCGAAGTGACGCGACCGACCCCAGGGTGATGAGCCCGACGTAGAACCAGATGTACCACTTCTCGAAGCGCGTACCGAAGAGGAACCCCGCGCACTTGCTGCCGTAGTAGCTGAACGTCAATACCGTGCTCATGCTCAGGAAGAAAACCATCACGACCAGCAGGTAGCCGCCGATGCCGGGAAACGTGGTCTCGAACGCGAGCGTCGTAATCGTTGCGCCGACCGCATCGCCCTCCCAGACGCCGGTAACGAGAATCGCAAGCGCCGTGCAGGTGCATACGATCAGCGTGTCGACCACCGGGCCGATCATGGCAACGACCCCCTCGCGGATCGGTTCGTTGGTTTTCGCGGCACCATGGGCCAGCGCCTCTGTGCCGATGCCGGCCTCGTTGGAGAATGCACCACGCTGCACGCCGATCAGGATGACCGTACCGAGCGCGCCGCCGGCGACGGCCTGGCCCCGGAACGCTTCCTCGATAATCAGCATGAACGCACCCGGTATCGCGTCTGCGTGAATGTACAGTAACGCGGCGGTGATGATGAAATAGAAGATCACCATGAACGGCACGACGCGGCTCGTGACAGCGGCAATGCGCTGGATGCGGCCGATGATCACCGCAAAGACCAGTGCACTCAGCACGATGCCGGTGAGCAGGTCGAACATGAAATGGTCGTCGGCGCTCGTCACTCCCGCCGGAACCGCGACAAAGTCCCGCAATACCTG
>CBDUCE010000163.1:0-6952 GCA_965365575.1 uncultured Gammaproteobacteria bacterium | reverse complement strand
ACAAGCCCGGCTTTTTCGTAATCAAAGCGTTTGTGAACGCTCAGACCATGTCTTTGAGACCTTTCAACGCCGTAACCTTGACGACCTTCGTGGCCGGCTTGGCCTTGAACATCATCTCTTCACCCGTGAAAGGATTGACGCCTTTACGCGCCTTCCGGGCGGGCTTCTTCACGACGCGCATTTTCAGCAGGCCCGGAACGGTGAACAACCCTGGGGCGCCACGACCGCCAAGGTTCTTCTTTATCTGTGCGTTAAGCGAATCGAATACCGCAGCGACGTCCTTACGGGTCAACCCCGTGTCTTCGACGATCTTCGCGTAGATTTCCGACTTGGTAGGTGGCTTTTTGGTATTTGCTGCCATGAAAAACTAACTCCCTGAAACGAAAAAAACGGGCGGTGCCCGCAGTAAAAGCAGCGCGACCATAGCTGAATCGCGGAGAGGAAACAACTGTTGATAAGGTATTTTCACCGGGGAAAACGCCGTCTGCGAGGCGAAAACGCGCGACGGTCAGTCTGTGTAGAACTCGCGTTTGAAGCGTACTTGTGACGGAGCGGTGGCACCTTCCGGTATTACCGTGATGTCGAATATCAAGGTTTCGCGATTGGCGACAGGCGTTTCGCCGATATAGTAGACCGCATCCTGATCTTCTATCTGTCGCATAGCGACGTTCTTGAGTTGTCCGGTCAGATTGACCGTCTTGACCGTTACGTCCGCCGATACGGAACGGTTATCGGACTCCCTCACGACGGATATGGTCAGCA
This sequence comes from uncultured Gammaproteobacteria bacterium, assembly GCA_965365575.1. GTDB lineage: Bacteria > Pseudomonadota > Gammaproteobacteria > Steroidobacterales > Woeseiaceae > UBA1847. The sequence goes on along the minus strand of CBDUCE010000163.1, from coordinate 6,190 downwards.
TCGCCCGATTCTTGCTGCGCACGATGTTGTAGGCGCGGGCAATCTCGGGTCCCAATTCGTCGGTGGACTGGGCGCTGAAATGAACAACGTGGTCGCCGACGTCCTTCATCGATTCGCCAGCGGGCTCGGCGGTAGGCACCTGGGGCGATTCGCCGCCGCCACCGCAAGCGGCCATGAAGCCGGATAGAGACAAGGCGATAAACGTTTTGCTGTTCAGCATGGTATTCGTCTCCCGATCAGTGCGTCACTATAAACCATTTGCCGCATCGTCGTGACCGATCCTGGGCGGTAGTTCAACAGGACCGGATATGCGCACTAACTTATTTCGCTGCGTCTGTCCCTGAACAAGGCGTATGCGCGATGGCGCGATATCGAGGAAGGCGGCGAGCAGCCGTATGACCGCCTTGTTTGCCTTGCCGTCAGCGGGCGCGGCGGTCGTCCGTATCAACAACCGGCCGTCACGAACCTGAAGCACTTCGTTGCTGCTTGCGCGTGCCTGCACACGAAGAGACAGGACGAGTTCATCGCCAACCCGTCGCACGCAGGACTCGCGAGGCGGCATGGCCGAACCCGCTACAGGAGCCCCATGAAAAGCCTTACAAGGGCGCCCAGCGCGATCAACGCGAAAATCGGCGAAATATCGAATCCGCCGATCGGCGGGATGAGACGTCGGAACGGGCGCAGCAGCGGCTCTGTGAGGGCATACACCATCGCCACCGCAGGATTGTAGCCGCCCGAACTGACCCAGCTGATGATGATGCGAATGATGATCAGCCAGAAGAAGAGGTTGAAGGTCAACAACACCAGGCTGACGGCCGAACTCAGCAATAAGGAAACGATCGTCGGGCGGATGCCCTGGACGAGCGTGACCACGAACACCGCGAGGTATTGCACGCCGAAAGCGACGACCACGGTTGCCGTATCCATACGGCCGACAGGCGGCAGGATTCGGCGTACCGGAACGACGAGCGGCGATGTCAGCTTGAGGATCGCCTGCGCAAGCGGGTTGTGAAAATCCGCCCGGACGAGCGGCAGGAACAGGCGCAACAGCAAGACGAGCAAATACAGCCGTGCCAGCGCATCGACAACAAATACAATCGCGTCTACAGCTCCGCCCGCCATGATTCAGTCCTTATTGGCCTCGTCCGCAAGTCCGACAGCACGGTCGCGTGCCGCCTCGAATGCTCGCGCAAAGATATCACGAACATGGTCGGCTTCGAGGCTCTCGAACGCCGCCGTCGTCGTTCCGCCCGGGGATCGTACCCGGTCGATCAGCGACTGCATGGTCTCGTCTTCCGCATCCGCGATCGCCGCGGCGCCCTTCGCGGTCTCGATCGTCAGTATGCGGGCCGCCTGCGGGTCGAGACCGAAGTTCTGGGCTGATTTGATCATCATGTCGATCAGCAGGTAGAAGTATGCCGGACCCGTGCCCGAGATCGCGGTCACCGAGTCGATATCGGCGTCGTTGTCCACCGACACGACGTGGCCGACCGCTGACATGATGCCTGTGGCCCGTTTCTTCTGTTCCTCGGTCGTGCGCTCGTTCGCGAACAGTCCGCTGGCGCCGAGCCTGAGCAGTGCCGGCTGGTTGGGCATGACGCGCACGACGGCAAGACCGCCACCGAGCCAGGCGTCTATGTCGATGGAGCGGATGCCGGCCGCAACGGACACGATCAGTGGCCGGGCTTTTTGCACGGTTACCGCGATTTCCTCGCAGACCTGCCGCATGACCTGCGGCTTTACGGCGAGCACGACGGTGGACGCACGCCGCGCCACGTCCTGGTTCGAATTCTCGATGATGACGCCGGGCAGGTCCCGGGCCAGCGCGGCGCGTTGCTCGATGGCGGGCTCGGCGATAAGCAGGTCCTCGGCGGGGTATTTGCCCTCGACGAGGCCGGCGGCGATAGCTCGCGTCATGTTGCCGCCGCCGATAAAGCCGATGAAATCGTTACTCATGATCACTCCCGTTCGAAACCCTTCAGGTCGGCCGCGGACCGAATACGGCCGTGCCTATCCGGACGATGGTTGCACCCTCCATTATTGCCGCCCGAAAGTCGTCACTCATGCCCATCGACAGCGTATCCATGGCGAGACCGTCGCGCGCCAGTGACTCGGCCAGTTCACGCGTGCGGGCAAACGGCAGCCGTTGCTCGTCGAATGTATCGCGGATCGCCGGCAGGCACATGAGACCGCGCAACCTGAGCCGCGGCAAAACGGCAACGGCGCGGGCGAGTTCGCCGACGTCTGCGGGCCGCGCGCCCGACTTGGAGGCTTCCTCGTCGATGTTGACCTGGATGCAGACGTTCAGGTCGCCGAGCGATTCCGGGCGCTGCTCGGACAGTCGTCGTGCGGTCTTCAGTTTGTCCACGGAATGCACCCAGTCGAAATGCTCGGCCACGGCGCGGGTCTTGTTCGACTGGAGATGGCCGATGAAATGCCAGCGAAGCGCCCTTTCTGCCAGTTTTGTGATCTTATCGATGCCTTCCTGCGCGATGTTTTCGCCAAAATCGCACTGTCCGGCATCGGCCGCCGCGACGATCTTCTCGAGCGGCTGTTTTTTGCTGACGGCGAGCAGATGGACGTCCGCAGGGCTACGCCCGGCCTCCGCTGCCGCTTCGGCCAGCAAATCGCGGATTTTGCGCAAGTTTTCCGTGACTCCAATCACGTTTTGGTCCCGGTGCTTCGCTATACTAGGCTCAATATACGCCGGGTTATGGTAAGTCCGGCAGTCCACGATGAGGGAGAAATATGGCCGTCGACGTTGCCCAGCTTTTGTCGTTCACGGTAAAGAACAACGCGTCAGACCTGCACCTCTCCGGTGGCGTGCCGCCGATGATTCGCGTTGATGGTGACATCAAGCGTATCAACATGCCGGCGCTGACCCACAAAGACGTCAATAGCATGGTGTACGACATCATGAATGACAAGCAGCGCAAGGACTACGAGGAATTCCTGGAAACGGACTTCTCGTTCGAGATTCCCAAGCTGGCGCGTTTCCGGGTCAACGCCTACAACCAGAACCGCGGTTCGGCCGCCGTATTCCGTATTATTCCCTCGGAGATCCTGACGCTCGACGACCTCGGTGCGCCGTCGATTTTCAAGGATGTCTCGATGCACCCGCGCGGCATCGTTCTCGTCACCGGTCCGACCGGCTCGGGTAAATCGACGACGCTCGCTGCGATGGTCGACTACATCAACGAGAACAAGCCCGACCATATTCTGACGATCGAGGATCCGATCGAGTTTGTTCACGAGTCCAAGAAATCGCTCATCAACCAGCGAGAGGTTCACCGGGATACGCTCGGCTTCAACGAGGCGCTGCGCTCGGCGCTGCGTGAGGACCCGGATGTAATCCTCGTCGGCGAATTGCGTGATCTCGAGACCATCCGTCTCGCGCTTACCGCGGCGGAAACCGGCCACCTGGTCTTCGGCACCCTGCACACGAGCTCGGCGGCGAAGACCATCGACCGAATCGTCGACGTATTCCCGGCGGCCGAGAAGGAAATGGTCCGGGCGATGCTCTCGGAGTCGCTGCGTGCCGTCATCTCGCAGACGCTGCTGAAGAAGGTCGGTGGCGGACGTATTGCCGCGCACGAAATCATGATTGGCACACCGGCCATTCGAAACCTCATTCGCGAAGGCAAGATCGCGCAAATGTACTCGGCCATCCAGACCGGGCAGGGATCCGGCATGCAGACGCTGGATCAGAACCTCGCCGAGCTGCTGACGAAGGGCCTGATCAACAAGGAAGAAGCGCGCTTCCGCGCGGTCAACAAGGAGAACTTTTAGTGTCCTGTTTGCCTGATTCGTTGACTCTCAGCGCTTTCAGCAGCGCGTCCTGCGAGGCGCAGGAGCGCAGGATTAGCGAGCTACTTCAAGCGACTGCAACACGGCAGGACGGGCTGCTGGGAGCGCCCGCAGGGAAAGCCTGCAAAACGCTACTGCGGCGTTGCAGCCCTTGGCAAGGGCCAGCCATTACCGGCGGGCTGCGCCTTGCATTAGCGCTTTGCAGGCTTTCTGAGAATCAACGAATCAGGCAAACAGGACACCAGGCGGTCCCGCGGACAGCCCGGAGAGGAGACTGACAGATGGAACGCGAGCAAGCAGTACGCCTGACACAAAACCTGCTGCGCAAGATGGTCGAGCGAAACGGTTCGGACCTGTTCTTGACCCGGGGGTTTCCGCCGGCCATCAAGGTCGACGGCACGATTCACAAGGCCACCGACACGCCGCTGTCTGCCGACCAGTCCGCCATGATGGTGCGCTCCATCATGAACGACAAGCAGATCAAGGAGTTCGACGCGACCAAGGAGTGCAACTTCGCAATCGCGCCGCACGGCATTGGCCGCTTTCGCGTCAGCGCTTTCATCCAGCAGGGTTACGTGGGCGCCGTATTGCGCACGATCACGACCGAGATCCCGACACTCGAGGAACTCGAGTTGCCGCCCATCCTGAAAGACGTCGTCATGAACAAGCGCGGTATCGTGATTGTGGTCGGCGGCACCGGATCGGGTAAATCGACCACGCTCGCGGCGATGATCGGCCACAGGAACGAAAACTCCCGCGGCCACATCGTCTCCATCGAGGATCCGGTCGAATACGTGCATCCGCACAAGGGCTGCGTCATTACGCAGCGCGAAGTCGGGATCGACACGGAGTCCTGGCACAACGCGCTCAAGAACACGCTGCGCCAGGCACCCGACGTCATCCTGATCGGCGAGGTTCGGGACCGCGAAACCATGGAGTACGCGATCCAGTTTGCCGAGACGGGCCATCTTTGCCTTGCAACCCTGCACGCCAACAGCGCAAACCAGGCCCTGGACCGCATCATCAACTTCTTTCCCGAGGAGCGGCGGCAACAACTCCTCATGGACCTGTCACTCAACACCCGGGGACTCATTTCACAGCGCCTGATCCCGCGTGTGGGCGGCATCGGCCGTATCGCGGCCATGGAAATCCTGCTGAACACACCTTTGATCGCGGACCTCATCTTCAAGGGCGATGTCGGCCAGATCAAGGACATCATGGCCAAGTCGACTCGCCTCGGCATGCAAACCTTCGACCAGGCGCTCTTCGCCCTTTACGAAGAAGGCACGATTTCCTACGAGGAGGCCATGCGCAATGCCGACTCGAAGAACGAGCTGCGCCTCCGGATCAAGCTGGAGAGCAAGCGCGATTCGTCGATAGCGGATCAGCAGTCCGAGAGCCTGAGGATCATGGAAGAGGACACGGCCCGGACTTTCTGAGCCGCGCATACAGGCATACACCCATATGAACGTAAAGCCGTTGTTCAAGCTGATGGTGGAAAAAAAGGCGTCCGACCTTTTCTTCGCACCGTTCTCGCCCGCGAAAATCAAGATCGAGGGCAAGATCATGCCCGTCAACAAGCTCGAGATGACGCCGAAGATGGTCAAACAGGCGGCTATCGAGCTCATGGACGATGATCAGCTCGAGCACTTCTATAAAGAACTCGAGATCGACTTCGCAATATCGGAACCCGGCCTGGGCCGCTTTCGCGTCAACGTGTTCCACCAGCGCGGCAACATTTCCATGGTGCTGCGCTATATCACCAACGAGTTGCCCAACCTCGAGGAACTCGGCATGCCGCAGCAGCTGAAGGAACTGACCATGCTGCGGCGCGGACTGATCCTCATGGTTGGCGCGACGGGCGCGGGCAAGTCGACGACGCTCGCCGCCATGATCGACTACCGTAACGAGAAAACCTCGTCGCATATCATCACCATCGAGGATCCGATCGAGTTCCTGCACCCGAACAAGCAGTCGATCGTCAACCAGCGCGAAGTGGGCCTGGATACGAAATCGTATGGCCGCGCGTTGAAGAGCGCGGTCCGCGCCGCACCGGACGTGATCCAGATCGGCGAGATTCGGGACCGCGAGTCGATGCAGTCGGCGCTGGACATGGCCGGCACCGGTCACCTTGTGCTTGCGACCGTGCACTCCAACAATGCGGCCGAGACGCTCGACCGCATCATCAACCTGTTTCCGCAGGATCAGCATTCGCAGGTATTCATGGATCTCGCCCACTACCTGCGCGCGATCCTGTCGCAACGTCTCGTGCGCGCACGCAACGGCAAGCGCGTTGCCGCCGTCGAGTTGCTGCTCAACACGCCGCACATCAAGGACCTGATCCTGAAAGGCGATATTTTCGCCGTGAAGGAGGCGCACAGGG
>CBDUCE010000162.1:0-7051 GCA_965365575.1 uncultured Gammaproteobacteria bacterium | reverse complement strand
ACACCGTCATCCGATTCCGGCTCCAGCAGATAGGCTGCTTTTAGAATCAAAAGATAGTAGTAAAGCGAGATGACCACGTTGACCATGGCGATGATGAGAATGCTGCCCACGAAGAAATTACTGAGAACGGCCGGCGTACAGTTGAGGCGGCGGAATAAGTGTAAGTCAATGAGGGGTTGGGCACGGAGAAGTGAAAGGGTGCGGGGGTGAGCGCCTGAAGGGTCCAGCTCCCCCTGAAGCCGGTTGCGCTTGCCCAGCGTGTATTCGATCACCACCGATCCCCGCAGCTTGACGACGTCTGCAGCGCTGTAGTCCCGCTTGATGCCTTTCCACCGGGGGCTTTCGGCCCATTCGGCTTCAAGATTCCTGATCTGCTCTTCTCGATTCATGACGAACACTCCGTGCCGTATCCATTCTTCAATTTACGTGAAAGCACCGTTTTGAGGCGCTATAGTACGCAGGCGAATAATGAAATTTCACAGAAAAAATTTCACAATGTCAATTTCACATATGTCTTATGTCTTCCCTGCATAGCCTGCGGCGAAAATCGCATTTCCTGGGCACCAAGATCCGCATGCTCAGGAAACGTAACCATCTTACGCTCGAAGATCTCTCGGTGCGATGCGTACAGATCGATCCGGAGGCCGGCCCGTCCGTCTCCTATCTGTCGATGATAGAAAACGGCAAACGCGTGCCTTCCGAGCGGCTGCTCGCCATCATCGCCGAGATCTTCCAGAGAGACGTTCACTGGTTTCTGGACGAGTCGCTGGACGCAACCGCGATCGACACGGCGCCCGAGGCGCCTGTCGGCGGCATGCCCCTGGAGCCGGGCTTCCTGTTTGCGGAGAACCTGCTCCAGCTCGCCATCCCGGAGCTACTGAGCCAGACCGGCACGACCGGCCGGCAGTTTGCGCACCTGCTGATCCGCGCGCACCAGGAGAGCAACCAGAACCGCTTCCCCGACATCGAACGCGCGGCCGAGAGCATCGGCAAGAAGCTGTTCCCGATGTCGCTGGACAGCGTATTCGCTATCGCCAGGCGCCTCGGCCTCGAAGTGCGCTGGTTCGACAAGCCGCCGGCCAATGACCTCGGCGAAGACCTGCCGATCAAGTCTCTGGTCCGGTCATTTTATGACGCGCCGAATCGTCTCTACCTGAATCGCGAGCTGGAAAAAGCGCCCGCCAGGCTGAAATTCGACCTGGCGAACCAGATCGCCCACAAGGTACTGCACGACGGCGACGGCGCACGTATCCCGCAGATTTCCGGTGGCCGGAGTTCGACGCGCGCCGTCGGCGACGGCAGCCACAATGTCGACGCGCGCGACATCCTCTATGCCTGGCGGGACTTCGAATGCAGCTATTTCGCCGCGGCGCTGCTCGCACCGAAGACGCCTTTCCGGCAGTTCCTGGCGCGCAACGCGTATGCGATCAATGCGGGCGACAAGCACGACCTGACGACGACGCTGGTCATGCGGCGCATGCCGAGCGTTTCCCCTTATCCCCACTGGCATTACTTCGACGCCTATCCGCCGGGCTATTTCCGGGCGGTCTACCGGGGCAACGGCATCCCGCTCCCCTGGGGCAACATGTCGATGATCTCCGACCCCTGCCAGCACTGGGCCGTGTTTCGCATGCTGCACAGCCGCTCGCCCCCGCCCTCGTCCCAGCTCTCGGTGCTGCGCGCGGGCGGCGACAAGCGATTGTACTGCTGCCAGTCGATCCGCAGCCGCGACGCCGCGGGCAACCGCCACGTCCTCTGCGTGGGCGTCGACCTGTCGCCGGCGCTGGAATCCCAGGGCTTCGACCCGTCCGCGACCATCGACGTGATCGAATCCAGCTGCAATGCCAACGGTGGCTACGGGCCGATCCCGGCGGAAGCCCGACGCCAGCTCGACAGCATCGGCCGGATTCTCAACATCGGCTGGATCGCCGACGGCGCAAAACGGGAAGCAACGATCATCTGCCCGAGGAGTTCCGCCTGCCCCCGTGACAAACACTGCCTGGGCAAGCGGCCGCGAGCCGTCAGACCGCAGATCGACGAGATCCGGGAATCGGTGCTGTCCGGCTGATGCCGCTCAGCTCGCCTTCTGGAATTGCCCCGGGCTCACGCCCGTCCAGCGCTTGAAGGCGCGGGCGAAATTGCTCTGGTCGGAGAAGCCGACCATGTAGGCAATTTCGGCCTGCGTATGATCGCTATCCCGCAGGTACTTCTCGGCGAGACTGCGACGCGTCGTCTCGAGAACGTCGCGATAGCTCGTGCCTTCGGCATTCAGCTGGCGCTGCAGCGTGCTGGTACTCCTGTACAGGCGGCTCGCAATCGTGTCCTGGTCTGCTTTGCCGGACGGCAACATCTGTATGAGCAGGCGCCTGACGTCGGCAGCCACCTTGCTCTGGTCGAGCGACTCCAGGTATTGCTCCACGATCCTCGTGGTGGAGTCCAGGACTTCTGGAATGTAGCCGGACAGGCGCTCCTCGAACAGTTCCTTGGACAAATAGAATCTCTCGCGCTCGTGACCGTAGGTGACGGGGCATTGCAGGAACTCTTCGAGAAAACGGTGAGCCTCGTGGTACGGAAAAATCAGCTCCGCTTTCAACGGGCGAACGGGGTGGCGCTTGATGATCTCGCAGAAGTTGAAAAAAGCGACGATCCCGAACTCGGCGGCGGTGCGACTGTACACGAGCGACGGATCGCGGATTGCCTCGACGAACACGAGCATGCCGTCTTCCTCCACGACTTCCGCGCTGGGGATCGCCGTCGACACCACGTGGGCGTAGCGGCAATACCTTTCCAGCGCGTCCCTCAGCGTCTCGCTCGCCAGCCACGCGTGGCCGAGCGCGTGAGCACCGCTCGGCCGCGCACGGGCGCCGGCTTTGAGGGCGAATTGCGAATCACCGGTAATGAAGACCGCCGTGTCCCAGAGGCGGGTCATTTTCGACAACGGCACACGCGAACCCGGCTGCAGGAACTCGTTCTGGTCGATCTGCACCTGCTCGAAGAGCCGCGCGGGATCGATGCCGTAGTCCATTTCCAGGGTCTTGCCGATGAGCCTGGCAATGGTTGACAGTGAAGTAGGTTCGCGAATCATGGCTACCGATAGTGAACCGCAATCGGGGCTCGCACTCAAGCTGCCTTGCGTCTTGACCCGAATTGCACAGGAGCTGGGCGCTGCAGCCCGGAACGGACGTACCGGGCCGTCCAACCACAGATCGACGAGATTCGGGAACCGGTGCTGTCCGGCTGGTGCCGCTCAGGCGGTCTTCTGGAATTGCCCCGGGCTCACGCCCGTCCAGCGCTTGAAGGCACGCGCGAAATTGCTCTGGTCGGAGAAACCGACCATGTAGGCAATTTCGGCCTGCGTGTAACCGCCATCCCGCAGGTACTTCTCCGCGAGACCACGACGCGTGGTCTCGAGAATGTCGCGATAACTCGTGCCTTCGGCACTCAGCTGACGCTGCAGCGTGCTGGTACTCCGGTACAGGCGGCTCGCAATCGCGTCCTGGTCCGCCTCGCCGGACGGCAACATCCGTACGAGCAGACGCCTGACGTCGGCAGCCACCTTGCTCTGGTCGAGCGACTCCAGGTATTGCTCCGCGATCCGCGAGGCGCTATCCAGGATTTCAGGCATGTAGCCCGGCAGAGGTTCTTCACAAAGTTCCTCGGAAAAATAGAACTTATCGTGATCTTTGCCGTAGGTGACCGGACACTGGAGAAATTTGTCGAGATAGTCCCGCGCCGTGTCAACCGGGAAGACGAGTTCGGCCTGCAGGGGCCTTACGGGTTTCCGCCTGATCAACTCGAGGAACTTGAAAAAGACAACAATGCCGGCCTCTGCGCAGACTCGATTGGACTGCAGCGCGGGGTCGCGAAAACTCTCGGCGTACACGACCATGCCGGCTTCCTCGCGAACCTCGATCTCCTCGACCGACGTAGTAATCACATGCGCATAACGGCTAATGCACTCCATCGCGCCTTTTATCGTCTCGCTCGCCGTTATCGTGTAACCCAACACGTACAGATCGGAAGGTTCCGTCCGCGCACCGACTTTCGTGCCGAACTGCAGGTCGCCCGTCACGTAAGCGGCCGTATCCCAGAGCCGCAACATCTTCGTCCGCGGGACACGGGACCCGGGAGTCCGGAACTTGCCCGTGTCGATCTTCACCTGCGCGAAGATCGGCGCAGGATCGATGCCGTAATCCTCTTGCAGCGTTTCGCCGATGAGCCGGGCAATGCTTGCCAGTGTCGTGGGTTCGTAGAGCATGGATACGGATAGTGAACCCCAATCCGGGCATCCACTCAAGCTGTCTTGCCGTTTGAGGCGAATTGCACAAACCCTGACCGGCAGGGACCAGAACCGGTTCGCCTGGCCGCTTACAGTGCACTCCGTACTTCGCAGGAGACAACCATGCTCAGCCTGGTCCCGAAAGACAGCCAGCGCCACTCATTGTCCGAAGCCACTCGGGCTGAGGTCTCCCGCTTTCTCCACGAGGCATTCACAGCCGACGATGGACTGCTGTCCAACGTGGACCGGTGGACGCAGCGCAGGGTCATGATAGAGAACCTGGCGAAGATCGAGCTGGCGCACGCCGCCGACGATCCGGTGGAGCACTGCTACCAGAACCTGATCCGCGAAATCGACACGGAAGCGCGGACCGGCATTTTTTTGGTCGGCAAGGGCGGCGCGGACACCTCGCTGACGATCCTCGCTAACGAAGCAGGTGTGTCCGGTCAACTGAAAAACGAGGTCGCCTACGTAGCCCCGATCCTGTTCGCGGATGCGCTCGCACATTCGAACGACCAGCTGGACATCGTCTGGGTAACCATCGAGGCGAGCTACGAGCGAGCACGCGTCGATGCCGAGATATCGAGGATTGCCATGGGCATCCTGATGAAGGACGCCGATGTCGCGAATGACATGGGAGCCGCGCTGCGATCCCTTATGTATGCGTTCCACGAGCATGCCACCCGGCATCAGTGCGATTTGCCATCGCTGCTCGACGAATGCCAGGCGCGCGAACTGATGATCATGGTCGCACAACTCGAGAATCGAGCCGGCGACTACGAGGACAGAATTCGTCAGATCACGTCGCGCGCAGATACGCAATGAAAATCTGCGGCTCACGACTTGCCGCCGACGGCATCGTCGGGGCCGCTCGCCAGATTGGCGTCAATCCCCCTAGAGCCGGTAGCAGTATCGGCCACTCGACGGGCCTTATGGCCCGTCTCTTTTTATTCAAACTCGTACGAGGCCACGCGATCGGTGACGCGCTGGTTCGCCGCCATGCCGCCTACTGTGAGCCACTGGCCTTTGAACGCAACGAGCCCGCGATGATCCATCGTGGGCTCGCCCTGGAATCCCAGCACTCGCCAGCTCTGCGTGTCGATATCGAATAACAGCGCATCTCCGGCCGGCTCGGACGGCTGCCCGTCATAGCCGATGCCGTTGTAGTTGTAGGGGTTCTCGCTGCCGCCGACGAACAACACGCCGTTCAATTCGGCTATACCTGCCGCGGCCATGCGATAGCGCGGCAGTCCGGGATGGTAGTCGACACTGCGCCAGTCGATACGCCGTCCGTCTTCGTTGTCGATGATCCCCAGGTAACAGTCCGGCACTGCGACAAAGTCGCGCGGACGATCGTCGTGCACCTCGACGGCTACGCCGTCGCAATAGACGATGGTGTTGCCGACGATGCCGCCGGCATGGCCGAAGACCGGCGGACCCGGTATCGGCGTTGCCTGCACCCAGGCGTCTTCGCGCGTGTCGTAACGCTGCGCGAGATTGACGCTACCGAGGTCGTGCCAGCCACTGATAAGGTAAATGTAGCGATCATCGAAGGTCACGGCCACGGCATCGTCGACGGGCACGGGCATCGGGGCGCGCTCTTCGAAGGTGCGCTTGCGCGGATTGAACGCGTGCGTCCACGGCGTCGAGGACTCGGCGCCGTCGCCGGCAACCGTGTAGCCGCCGAAGACATAAACAAGTCCATCGGCGGCCGCGGCAACGGATGCAAGCCGTCCGGCATCGCCAGGCACCGGATCGGCTTCGAACCAGTTACGCGAGCGGGAGTCGTAGACGTAGGTTGATGCCAGCGTGTCGTCGTGCGTCTTGCCTTCGCCGAGGCCGTTGAAACTGACGACATACTCCCTGCGGCCTGCCTTCACCGACGCCACGGCATTGTTGCTCACCGGCGCCGGCAGCGGCGCGGGACCGGCGTCCTGCAAAAGCTTCACCAGATTGCCGTCTGGCGCTGCGGCAGCCGCCGCTGCCAGCAGCAACCCGGCGAAATACAGTGCTCGACGAAAGGCTTCAGGCCCCGGCATTCGGATCGTAGTCAGGATCCAGGTTACAGCTCTCGACGTAATAATCGAATAACTCGTCGTCGCTATCCGGCATCTCGATCGTCACTGGATCCCATCCCTTGACGGTTATTTCCAGGGTTCCGCCGTCGCGAGCAGCATGAAATATCGCTGCCGTGCTCGCGAATTCGCGTGCCATGAACAGGCGGCTGTTCGACATGGATACCCAATCCTCTGTGACCGGGGCACCATCGTCGATCCTGTACGTCAGTTCCCAGTCGCGCGGGCGGCGGACGCCCTCCCTCAACGCTTTCGAGAGATCCGCCGGACGGGCCGCCAGGACGGCGTACATCCTGCCCTTCTCGCAGCGAAACGCGATGCCGGGCCGGTCGGGATCGACCGTGTGCAGCAGCAGCGTCTCCATCTCTTTCGTAACAGGAGTACTGTAGGCGGACGTGGCGTTCTTCGCCCGGAGCTTCAGCTTGAGGTCGCTCATTTCCCAGAACTCGCCAGTAGCGGGCTCGTCGGCGATGGCTGCGCCGGGCAACAGCATCGTGAGCGTGGCCAGCAACAGGCCGGCAGCGGCCCATGACGAGGAAATCGTCTTTGCTTCGGTCATGTTTCTTCCACTGGAACAGTCGGCAGATCCGAAACCTGACCAATATTACCGCCCCAAGTCAAGCCGGCACGCGTCAGCTGCCCTTGAGCCGCTTCGCGCCGACCATCTGCAGCACGAGCTTCTCGTAATACGGCTCCG
>CBDUCE010000161.1:0-7093 GCA_965365575.1 uncultured Gammaproteobacteria bacterium | reverse complement strand
TCATGTCGACCTTGTTGTTGACCGGCGTCTGGCCGATGCCGTCGAGATCGTACTCGATCGGATCCTCGACGGTGAGGATATTGCGCCTGGCATCGTTCAGCACCGACAGCATCGCGTACAGCGTGGTCGTCTTGCCCGAGCCGGTCGGCCCGGTGACGAGGATGATGCCGTGCGGCTTCTGGATCATGCTGGAGAGGTTTTTCTCCAGCTTGTCGCCCATGCCGAGCTCCATCAGGTTGAGGCGCCCGGCCTGCTTGTCGAGCAGTCGCAGCACGACGCGCTCGCCATGGCCGGAGGGCAGGGTCGACACGCGCACGTCCACGGCGCGTCCGGCGATCCTCAGCGAAATGCGGCCGTCCTGCGGCAGCCGCTTCTCGGCGATATCGAGTTTCGACATGACCTTGATGCGCGAGACGACGAGCGGCGCCAGCGCACGGCGTGTATGCAATACGTCGTGCAACACGCCATCCACCCGGAAGCGCACGCCGAGCCGGTTCTCGTAGGGCTCGATGTGCACGTCCGATGCGTTTTCCTTGATGGCTTCGGTCAGCACGGCATTGATGAAGCGGATGATGGGCGCGTCGTCGTCGCTCTCCAGCAGGTCGGAAGGCTCGAGTTCCTGCGCGACCTGGGTCAGGTCGAATTCGTCGTCCAGGCCACCCACCATTTCCATGGCCTTCTGGCTGCCGTGTTCGTAGGATGCCTGCAGCAGCGAATCGAAAATATCGGGCGACACGCGCGACAACTTCAGCGGCACCCCCAGGTAACGCCGGACTTCGGCAATGCTGAGCGGGGATGCACCGGCGCGATAAACCGCGTCAGCGCCATCGCTGGTCATTTCGCGAATGAGGACGCCGTGACGCTTCGCGAAGGAGAAGGGCAGCGCGCGAGTTTCAACAGCATCCTCCGTTTGCGCTTCAATCGCCGGCGTCTCCAGGACGATGTCCGTGTCAGCTTCCGTTACCATTGGCTCCGTTCCGTCTATTCGCCGCTCTCCGGCGGCTCTATTGTCAGCGGCGTGCTGGGTTGGTTGGCCTCCTCGTAAGGTGGCAGCGTAAATGAGTCCTCGCGAGGCATCAGATTGATACCTTTCTTGTTGGTCTCGTCCAGGATGCCTTTGATCAGGTTGTATTTCGCGTTGGTCTCGGTCGAGATGCTTGCGGCATCGCGCAGGATCTTGGGCCGGATGAAGACGAGCAGATTGGTCTTGACCTTGTCGGTCTTCTGCGCCCGGAATAACGCGCCGAGAAAGGGAATCGAACCGAGTATCGGCACGCGCTGCTCGCTCTCGCGCAGCACATCCTCGAGCAGTCCGCCGAGAACGAGAATCTGGCCGTCGTCGACGATCACCGTGGTTTCGACGATGCGCTGATTGGTAATCAGGTCGACCGCGCCCTCGGCCGACTGCGCGATATTCGAAATCTCCTGCGAGATATCGAGCAATAGTGAATTGCCTTCGTTGATCTGTGGCGTGATCGTCAGTTTCACGCCGACCTGTTCGCGCTGGATGGTCTGGAAGGGGTTGACCGAGCCGATGTTGCCGCCCGTGTTGGTAAACGATCCCGTCACGAACGGTACTTCCTGGCCGACGTTCAGGCTGGCTTCCTCGTTGTCCGTCGTGACGATCGAGGGCGTCGAGATGATGTTGGTGTCGGCATCGCCTTCGAGCGCACGCAGGATCGCAGCAAAGCTCACCCCGGTGTCGCTAAGTCGACCGACGCCAAATGTGATTCCCGAGCCGATCAGGGAACTCGGATCCACGGGCGTGTCGCCGCCACCCGCTGCGGCGCCTGCGAGCTGCACGACCCCGGGACCGAGGTCCGGGAAATTGGTCGCGCTGATCGGTGTCGTCGAGGCTGCACCTTCTACCGCCCAGGTAATGCCGAGTTCCGCTGTCTTGTCCGCGATGACCTCCACGATGATTGCCTCGACCAGCACCTGTGCCCGGCGGATGTCGAGCTTGTCGACGATCTGCATCAGGGAGCGCATCATCTTCGGTGGGGCATTAACCACGATGGCGTTGGTCTGAGTGTCCGCCCATACGCTCACCTCGCCGTTCCTGGCGGCGCTGGGAGCCGCACCAGCCGCTCCCTGGCCCGCGGCGGCAACCTGCCCCTGGATATTCGTCGTCATGGGCGTGGCGAGTTCTTCGGCGTCCGCGTAGCGCAGGTACCGTACCTGGGTATCGCCGCCATCCTCGAGCGGCGTATCGAGGTGCGCGATCAGCGTGCGCATCCGAAGTCGGTCCGCCCGGTCACCGCCAATCAGCACGCTGTTAGTACGCGCGTCCGCCACGAGGCTCGTCGAGACCGGCGCGCCGTCGGCGCGCGGCTGCTGTGTCAAAGCCGTCAGCACTCGAACGACTTCCGAGGATGACGCATATTGCAGGGGGACGACCTCGATATCGTCTTCACTCGAGAGGTCGATACGGCGAATGATGCTGACCATGCGCGCCACGTTGCCTGCGCGGTCCGAAATGATGAGCATGTTCGAGCCGGGGTGTGCGGCAAGGTGGCCGAACTGCGGGATCAGCGGCCGCAGTATCGGCACCAGCTGAGCGGCGCCGACATTCTCGACCTGGATTACCTGGGTGACGATATCGTCGTCGCCGGCCGCACGGCCGGCTCCCATCGGCGAGCCATACTGCCGCGCGGTTGCGTTCGGGATGATCTTGATGACATCGCCGCTCTGCATCGCCGCGAGCTGATGCACTTCGAGAATGGCCAGAAATGCCTGGTAAAACGCATCCGGCGTCATCGGTGTCTTCGAAAGCATCGTCACCTTGGCATTGACACGGGGATCGATGATGAAATTCCTGTTCGTCACCGCACTCACAGCCTCGACGATCTGCCGAATATCCGCTTCCTTGTAATTCGGGGTGATGGTCACCTGCTGTGCAAGCAGCGCTATTGGTACGACGACCAGCGCGAGCATCGATATGCCGAGCCTGCGCAGCACCTTTCCGGGTTGGTGATTCATTCGGTTTCGTCTTCCCCAAGATTGAGTTGATCGGTTTTCAGCACGATGACTTCCGGCTGGCCGTTACGTTCGACCGTCACTGAGACCTGGTTCGCCGTGCCCAGCGACTGGAAGATCTGCATGGCCTGGGTGGGATCGGTCAGCGACTGGCCGTCGATGTCTTTTATCAGGTCACCGGGCCGCAGGCCCAGGGCGGCAAACTGGCGCCGGTCGCGGCCCGGATATACACGGTATCCCTGTTGTTGCCCGTTGACGAAATAGGGTGTGGGACGGATGACGTCAGCGAGCCTGGCCACGTTTTGCGACACGACGGACTGAATGCTCTCTGTCGCCGGGGCTGCGCTCCGCGGCGCCGTGGTACGCCTTACCTGTGCGGTCGGGGTCTCCCTGTACTCCTCGGGAAGCCGCAGGTTGGTCAGGCGGCCGTTCTCGTTGAGCACGACCCTGTCCGTGTAAACCGCGTGCAGCTTGGCGCCGGACGCAATCGGATCGCCGATGAGATAGACCTTCTCTTCATTGTTGCCGTCACTGACGATTGCCGCTGACATTGCCGCTTCCGGCGACGCGATGGTCCCTCTCAGCTGCAGGTTCGATAGCCGCGTGTCCTCGAGGTCCTCGTCGGAAATCTCCGGTACGACGGGCGCTGCGTCATCGGGACTGGCTTCCCCGAACAGGTGCGCGGCGGCGATTGCCTGGACATCGGCCGTCACCGGGTCTGACCTGCCAGCGGACACCTGCCCGGCGGGCACGATGACGGCGTCGCCCGCGGCCGGCCCCGGTATCAGCATCCAGACAATGTTCGCCAGCTGCCAGCCGATAACGATAACGAGCACCAGTGCCACCCAGGGCGGCAATAACTGGCTGGCCGCCGCCGCCGTGCGGGCGGTATCCATGCTCGAAAAATCGGACCATTTCGCTTCAGTGGCCATGCAGAGTCCGGGGATTATTCCTTGACTTATCCAGTTAGGTTAACGCAGCGCAACGATGATACGGGTTGGGGCCATTTAAACAAATTCCCGGGCGGAAAAAACCTATATTTCCCAATAATATACCAAGACTTGATTAACAAAAATCGATTTCCGGGCGGGGTTTTGCGTACAAATTCTGCGAACCACGATGAAATCAGCGTCCGAGGCCCATATATAATAACCCGCAGACGGTCGTGCCGGCACGAAAAGTGCCGCTCGATTTCGCATATGCTGACTGAACTGGAGACGGAACGCAGGACCGATGAGTGAACGACGTACCGACACTGAACGAGGCCCGGACTTCGACCTCGCGGTCGAGGAGGCGAGGCCGGAGATCAAGGAGCCGCCGCTGTATCGTGTCGTCCTTATCAACGACGACTACACACCGATGGAATTCGTCGTCAATATCCTGGAATCCATATTCGGCATGGAACGCACCCGTGCGACACAGGTAATGTTGGAAGTACACACGAAAGGCAAGGGCGTCTGCGGTGTGTACAATTTCGAAATAGCAGAAACGAAAGTCGCCCAGGTGATGGGTTTGGCGCAGCAGCATCAGCATCCGCTGTTGTGCACCATGGAAGAATCGTAAACAGGAGTCGGCATCAGGCAATGTTGAGCAGTGAATTAGAATTTTGTCTTAACGAGGCGTTCCAGCGCGCGCGCGACCAACGTCATGAGTTCATGACCGTCGAGCACCTGTTGCTTGCGCTACTGGATATTCCGCGGGTTCACGAGATCCTCAAAGCCTGCAACTCGAATATAACCGAGTTGCGGCGGCAGCTGACCGAGTTCATCGAGGAGCAGACGCCTCTGTTGCCGCACGACGATGACACGGACGTGCAACCCACGCTTGGATTTCAGCGCGTGTTGCAGCGTGCCGTATTCCACGTGCAATCGAGCGGCAAGAAAGAGGTGACGGGCAGCAACGTGCTTGTCGCGATCTTCAGCGAGAAGCAGTCGCAGGCCGTGTACTTCCTGAATCTTCAGGACATCACGCGGCTGGACGTCGTCAATTACCTGTCACATGGCATGCCGCAGCTGCCGGGCGAGGGCAGCAACGAGGAGCAGGAACCGTCGCTGGATACGGAAGTGGAGGCAGAGGCCACCCCGCTCGAGCGTTTTGCGACCAACCTCAACCAGCTCGCAATCGACGGCAAGATCGACCCGTTGATCGGCCGTGAGGTCGAAATCGAGCGGACGGTGCAAATACTGTGCCGTCGCAGGAAGAACAATCCACTCTACGTGGGCGACGCGGGCGTCGGCAAGACGGCCCTCGCCGAAGGCCTGGCGCGCATGATCACCGAGGAACGCGTGCCCGAGGTTCTCCGCGACGCGACGATTTACGCGCTCGACATGGGCACGCTGATTGCCGGCACCAAGTACCGCGGTGACTTCGAGAAGCGCCTGAAAGGCGTTATCAGCGAAGTTCAGAAGGACCCCGGCGCGATCCTGTTCATCGACGAGATCCACACCGTCATCGGTGCCGGAGCCGCTTCGGGAGGCGTCATGGATGCGAGCAACCTCATCAAGCCGGTGCTCGCCAACGGCGAGATTCGCTGTATCGGCTCGACGACCTACGAGGAATACCGGGGCATATTCGAGAAGGATCATGCACTCGCGCGGCGATTCCAGAAGATCGACGTGCCCGAGCCCAGTCTCGAGGAGACCATCGCCATCCTGCACGGGCTCAAGTCCCGCTTCGAGGAACACCATGGCGTGGTCTACGACACCGAGGCGCTCGACGCGGCAGCCGAGCTCTCGGCGCGCCATATCAACGACCGACGGCTGCCCGACAAGGCGATCGACGTCATCGACGAGGCGGGCGCCAACCTGCGCCTGCAGCCGGCCGGTGAGCGCGGCGACCGCATTACCGTCGAGATCGTCGAGAACATCGTCGCGAAGATGGCGAGGATTCCGGCCAAGAGCGTGTCGGCATCGGATCGCAAGTCGCTGCGCACGCTCGAACGCGATCTCAAGCTGACTATCTTTGGCCAGGACCAGGCCATCGAGGCACTGAGTTCCGCCATCAAGATGTCCCGCTCCGGGCTGCGTGAGGAAGACAAGCCGATCGGCATGTTCCTGTTTGCAGGCCCTACAGGCGTCGGCAAGACAGAGGTAACCCGGCAACTTGCGCTGATCATGGGCGTGGAGCTGATTCGTTTCGACATGTCCGAGTACATGGAGCGGCACACCGTGTCGCGCCTGATCGGCGCGCCGCCCGGGTATGTCGGCTTCGACCAGGGTGGCCTGCTGACCGAAGCGGTCACCAAGAATCCCCATGCGGTGGTGCTGCTCGACGAGATCGAAAAAGCGCACCCGGAGGTCTTCAACCTGCTGCTGCAGGTGATGGACCACGGCACCCTCACGGACAATAACGGCCGCAAGGCGGATTTCCGCAACGTCGTGCTCGTGATGACAACCAACGCAGGCGCCCAGGAGATGAGCCGCGCGTCGATAGGGTTCACGCAGCAGGACCACAGCAGCGACGGCATGTCCGTCATCCAGAAGAGCTTCGCGCCGGAATTTCGCAACCGGCTCGATGCGATCATCCAGTTTGCTTCCCTGGATATCGTTTCGATCAAGCGGGTCGTCGACAAGCTGATCGTGGAACTCGAATCGAAACTCGGATCGAACAACGTGACGATCGAACTCGACGACGCGGCACGCGACTGGATCGCAGAGCGCGGCTACGATGAGACTATGGGTGCGCGCCCAATGGCCCGGGTCATCCAGGAGTACATCAAGCGGCCACTCGCCGACGAGTTATTGTTCGGCAGCCTGGCGGAGGGCGGTCATGTCCGCGTCACGGTCGGTGATGACGATGAACTGAAGCTTTCGCCGGAGTCCGCGGTGAAGGAACTCGAGCATCTGGCGGAAAAGGAGTGAACGTGGCGGCCCCGCTTAGCGGCCGCGGTATACGATTCGACCTTTGCTTAGATCGTAGGGCGTGAGTTCGACGGTGACTTTGTCACCCGTCAGGATACGGATGTAGTTTTTGCGCATTTTGCCGGAAATATGCGCAGTGACGACATGACCGTTCTCGAGTTCGACGCGAAACGTCGTATTGGGCAGCGTCTCGGTGACGACGCCCTCCATCTGAATGGCTTCTTCTTTGGCCAAGGTTTCCCTGTCTCTGAGTTATA
>CBDUCE010000160.1:0-7109 GCA_965365575.1 uncultured Gammaproteobacteria bacterium | reverse complement strand
GCATGCCGATGCCGCGGCTCGCCAGGAACAGCAGGAAGGCGAGCCAGAGGCCGTCGTTGCCGAAAGCCTGCAGCGCGAACCAGGCCGGAATGAATACGCCGAACGCCGAGAAGACCATGATGTTGCGCATCTCGCGCGCACGCGTTGCGCCGACGTAGACACCGTCGTACAGAAACGACCAGACCGACACCAGGGGTGAGACGATCATCCAGGGCAGGTACCGCAACGTTGTCTCACGGACGGCAGGCAGATCGGTCAGCACATTGATGAGCCGCGGGCCGAACAGGAAATACGCCGCACTGAGTCCGGCGGCGAAGATCAGCGACCACTTGAGGCACAGCGTCACGGAACGTTCGAGCACGTCCCGGCGCCGCTGGCCGACGGCTTTGCCGACGAGCGCTTCGGCGGCGTGTGCGAGCCCGTCGAGGCCGAACGCCGTGAGGTTCTGCAGCTGCATCAGAATCGCATTGGCTGCGAGTATGAGGCCGCCCATTCGCGTGCCCTGAGCCGTGACAAAAGCAATCGTGAACATCAGCGCCATTGTTCGTATGAACAGGTTGGCGTTGATCGAAAAAAACGCCGCGTATTCGCGAAGCTTCACGAACTTGTCCATGGGCCAGTGACCGCTACGCCTGCGCAGCTCGCGTGCGGCATAGATCAGCGCGACCGCGAGCCCGGTGTACTCGGCGATAACGGACGCCAGTGCGACGCCATCGACCTTCATGCCCAGCACGAGCACGAACAGCAGATCGAGTGCAATGTTGGTCAGGTTGATGGTCAGGAATATGAGCAGCGGCACGCGGGCGTTCTGGAGGCCGAGGAACCAGCCGACCATCACGAAATTGGCGAGCGTGCCGGGCGCGCTCCAGACGCGGATGGAAAAGTATTCCAGGGCATGTTCCCTGAGCGTCCCGTCGGCGCCCAGCAGTTTCATTGCGGCCTGGCCGACCGGCCACTGCAGCAGGATCACCGCGAAGGCGATAATCTGCGCGACGACGAGCGCCTGGCCGAGGGATACCCGCAGGCCGTCGAAATCGTCGGCGCCGAAACGCTGCGCCGCGATGCCGGTCGTGCCCATGCGGAGGAAGTTCACGCCGGTATACAGGAAACTGAAGATCGTGCCGCCGATGGCAACGGCACCCAGGTAAACGGGGCTTTCGAGATGCCCGACCACACCGGTATCCACCATGCCGAGCAGCGGCACGGAGATGTTCGAGAGGATCATCGGTGCGGCGATGCGCCACACGTCACGGTCGCGCGGCAGATCGGTCGCGGTCACGCCGGTATGCTCAGAACGGTATGCCGAGGCGCCGATACAGCACGGATAGCAGCCATGCCGGCCCGATCATCATGAGCTGCAGGTCTTTGAGGACGGGACGCAGGCCGGGCTCGTTACGATGACCGAGCCACAGCCCGATAGCGCCGCCGGCCAGGAGTCCGCCCGCCGCGTGCGGATGCGAGTACAGCGACTGCTCCAGCCACAACTGGATTGCGGCGACACCGAGAATGAACGGCAGCATCCCAATCGCAATCGACAGGGAAATAATGAAATAGTAGACGGCAGCGGCCATCAGGAAGGCGCTGCCCCAGTTCAGGAGCGGCGATATTTCGTAAAACTGGGCCGGCACCGGCAGCGACCACAACAAGCCGACCGTTCCCGTTACGACCATAGGCACCGCGGCCCAGTAGAGTACGGGGTAGGTCAGGTTGGCGTGGGTTTCGCCGTAGCGCTCGAGCCAGCCGTCGCTGTCGGTCATCGCTGCTCCCGCATCATGGCCGTATTTGACCATAAATAAAGCGGTTAAGTGTGCGTTCAGTCACGCAGCGCTACAATTCGCACTGTAAACTCACGTGAGGGTTTCAGGGAGATTTCGCTATGGGCAGCAACACGAGAAAATCCTTATTCGCAATTGCGGCTATTGCCGCGATTCTTAGTGGTTGCGAGACGCTCGATCCCTATACCGGGGAGTCGGAGACCAGCAAGGCAACCAAAGGCGCACTGATCGGCGCCGCGGCCGGCGTCGTGGCCGGCCTGATGTCGGGCGATGACGCCGTGGAGCGCCGGCAGCACGCACTGATTGGTGCGGGTATCGGCGCCCTCGCAGGCGGTGCCGTCGGCAACTACATGGACAAGCAGGAGGCCGAGCTGCGTGCCGAGCTGCAGGGAACGGGTGTCAGCGTCACGAGAATCGGCGACAACATCACGCTGAACATGCCGGGCAACGTTACCTTCGATACGGACAGTGCCGCATTGCGGCCGCAGTTCTTCGGCGTTCTGAACTCGGTCGGGAAGGTCCTGACGGAATACGACAAGACCGTCGTCGAGGTCGCCGGCCATACCGACAGCACGGGCAGCGATTCCCACAACATGGCATTGTCGCAGCGCCGCGCAAATACGGTCGGTGAATACCTGTACACGCAGGGCATCATGGACCAGCGAATCATGACGGTGGGTATGGGCGAGCACCACCCGATCGCCGACAACTCGACATCGGGCGGGCGCCAGCTCAACCGGCGCGTAGAGATCACACTGGTACCGATTACCGCCAGCTAAACGGTTGTTACAGAAACAGGGGAGCGCGCCAGCCAGGGAAGGCTGGCACCGCTTTCTCTTGCCCGACAACAGCAACAAGAAGGGCATCCATGCAGTCAGCCTATGCGAAAGCCGACACGGGTCGATGGATCGAAGATTCGGGCTTCGTTCGTCGCCTGCTACCGGACGACGCTGAGGGCTCGCGCCACCAGCGCTTCGTCATCCGGCTGCCGAACCGGCAGACGCTGCTGATCGCACACAACACCGAAGTTGCCGAACGCATACCGCTCTCGCTCGGCGACCGGATCCATTTTCGCGGCCTGTACGAGTGGAATGATCTCGGCGGGCTGGTGCACTGGACGCACCATGATCCGCTGGGGATCGATGACGGCGGCTGGGTGCGTTACCGGCGCAGGATCTACGCTTAGATTTCCGATCTCGCAGGAGCGCGCCCCGGCGCGCGAAATTGATCGCAGCTGGAGAACCGCTCCTGCAAAAAAAAGCCGCCATGGAGGCGGCTTTTCGTGGTCAACTGCCTGAGTTGCTCAGAGCGCCATCGCGGTCCGCAGCTTCTTGATCGCGTTGGCTTCGACCTGGCGTACACGCTCCGCCGAAATACCGTATTCGTCGGCAAGTTCGTGCAGCGTCAGCTTGTCGTCGGACAACCAGCGGCTCTCGATGATGTGCCGGCTGCGATCGTCAAGCGTCCGGATGGCGGCAGCCATGCGTTCGGATGCGTCGTCGTTGAAGTCCGCCGTTTCGACGAGCTTCGCGGGATCGGAATCCGGGCTGGGCAGGTAAGCGGCCGGCGTGAACGAACGCTCGTCATCGGCATCCGGGGCCGGATCGAAGATCGCGTCGCGCGCATGAAGCCGCTTCTCCATCTCGGTGACTTCCTCGGGCCTTACGCCGAGATCTGCGGCGACGGCCTGGGTCTCGTCGAACGTCAGCCACGCGAGGTTCTTTTTCGCCTTGCGAAGATTGAAGAACAGTTTGCGCTGCGCCTTCGTGGTGGCGACCTTGACGATGCGCCAGTTGCGCAGAACGAATTCGTGGATCTCGGCGCGAATCCAGTGGACGGCAAACGACACGAGACGCACGTCGTAGTCGGGGTCGAATCGCTTGACGGCCTTCATGAGACCGACGTTGCCTTCCTGGATCAGGTCGCTGAGCGGCAGGCCATAGCCCGTGTACCCTTTCGCGATGTGGACGACAAACCGCAGGTGCGCCAGCACGAGTTCGCGTGCCGCGTCCAGGTCGTTTTCCTCGCGAAACCGGTTCGCGAGCGCCTGCTCGTCTTCCTTGCTGAGCACGGGCACGGAACCGACCGCCTGGATATAGGCGTCGAGACTGCCAACCGGTCCGGCCAGCATAAGTTCCTGTTTTTGAAGCGCTACAGCTGTGGTCATCTGGTTCTCTCCCTGTGGCCTCCCAATTTTAGCACTCGGCCTTTTAGAGTGCTAACCTGCACGATCGTTCCCCAACAGTGCCACAGAAAACACTTTTTAAAAGAGTGGGTTACAAATCGTTACGAAATACCTGCCGGGGCGCGCCCGTCATGATGCGATGCCGCATGCGCAGGCTGGTGCGGCCGAAATCAACGGCTATTTGGGCTCGATCGAGCGCATGTGGCGCGCCGCCGCCAGCCAGGATCCGGCGAGGCCCAGGAACACGCCGATGGCGACGATGAGCAGGCTGTCCCTGAGGTCAAGGGTGAGCATCGTGATGCCGCTCTGGTAGAGGCCCGCCAGCCGGGCGACCGTCGGTTGCAGCAGGTAGAGCCCGTATTGCACGAGCCCCAGGGCGAATAACGACCCGAGCAGGCCGAACCAGAAGCCGCTCCACAGGAACGGCCGGCGCACGAACGCGTTGCTGGCGCCGATGAGCTTGGTGACCTCGATCTCGTCACGGCGGTTCTGGATCTCGAGCCGGATCGTGTTGCCAATGATCACGATTATCGCGGCACCGAGAAGACCGGCGCCGATCATGATGGCCTGCTGCACGATCTCGAGTATCGCGTGGAATCGCTGCACCCATTCCGTGTCGACCTGAACGAGCTCGGTCTCGGGCAGGCTGTCGAGTTCTTCACGCAACAATGTCATCGACTGTGGCGTGTTGGCAGGGCTGGGCCGCACCACGAGCGTATGCGGCAGCGGATTGTCGGGAAGATGATCGAGTGCGCTGCCGAAGCCGGATTGTTGCTTGAATTCCGCCAGCGCCTCGGCGGCCGTGATCAGCCGCACGTCGTCCACGTCGGCACGCTGCGATATCAGGCTGGCGAGCGCCTCCGCTTCGCTGGCCGAGACGCCGGTGTCGAGGAACACGGAGAAGTCGAGTGCGTCGTCCCAGCCGGCGCTGATGGCCGTGAAGTTCTTGATGGCGAGGTTCAGCGCCGCCGGGATCGCGAGCGTTACCGCGATAACGAGTACGATCATCAGGCTGGCGAATGGCTGGTGCACGAGCCGGCCGAGCGACCCCCGCGCCGTTCTGCCATGGCGTCCCAGCCAGATGGTTACCGGGCCCGCGGAGCGGAGCGGCGCCACTGCGTCCGAATGTTTTGTCACTGCCATCCGTCGTCGCCTCCGTGCGGGCCGAAATCCACGTCAAAATGTGCCACGAAGTCGTCTTCTTCCTGCACCTGTTGCAGGCGGCCCTCCTCGAGTTCGATGCGGCGGCAACCGAGCTTGTCGATGAGCGCGATGTCGTGGCTTGCGATCAGCAGCGTGACGCCGACTTCGTTGAAGCGCCGGAAAATGCGCATGACTTCGAGTGACAGGTCGGGGTCGAGATTGCCCGTCGGCTCGTCGGCGATCAGGAGCTTGGGCCGTGTAACGATGGCCCGGGCAATGCCCACACGCTGTTGCTCGCCCGCGGACAGCGTTTCGGGGTTCTTCTTTTCCTTGTGCAGCAGCCCCACCTGGTCGAGTGCGGCACGCACGCGTTTGCCGGCATCGCGCGGACTCAGGCCGGCGATGATGAGCGGTAATGCGACGTTTTCCGAGACCGGGCGGTCGTACAGCAACTTGTGATCCTGGAATACCATGCCGATCTGGCGGCGGTAGCCCGGGATCTTGCGGCGTCGCACGCGATGCGTGTTCCGACCGTCGACGATGACCTGGCCGCTTGTCGGTCGCTCGATCAGGGCAATCAGTTTGAGCAGCGTACTCTTGCCGGCGCCGGAGTGCCCGGTGACGAAGGCCATTTCGCCCTTGTCGATGGACAGCGTCAGCCCGGACAGGGCCTCCTGCCCGCCGGGGAATCGCTTGGTCACGTTTTCGAACTGGATCATTGCTGCCTTGCTCAGTCCTCTCGGCCGCTGGTGAGGAGTGCGTCGACGAATTCCGTGGCGACAAACGGCTGCATGTCCTCGGCTTTCTCGCCGATGCCGATGAAGCGCACGGGCACGTGCAGCGCGTTGGCGATAGCCAGCAGGATGCCACCCTTGGCGCTGCCGTCCAA
This sequence comes from uncultured Gammaproteobacteria bacterium, assembly GCA_965365575.1. GTDB lineage: Bacteria > Pseudomonadota > Gammaproteobacteria > Steroidobacterales > Woeseiaceae > UBA1847. Next base: position 1,117 of record CBDUCE010000160.1, on the reverse strand, counting down.
CTTTGTCACGGTGATGCCCGTCAGTCCGAGCGCATCATGGAACTTCTGCGCCTGCACGAGCGCGTTCTGGCCCTGGCTCGCGTCGAGCACCAGCATGATCTCGTGCGGCGCCGTCTCGTCGCGTCGCGCGATGACGCGGCGGATTTTCGCCAGCTCGTCCATCAGCCCTTGCTGGTTCTGCAGGCGCCCGGCCGTGTCGGCGAGCAGCACGTCGATGCCGCGCGCCCGCGCGGCCTCCCAAGCGTCGAAGATCACGGCGGCGGGATCGGCGCCGCTCTGCTGCGCGATGACGGGCACGTCGTTCCGTTGGCCCCAGACCTGCAGCTGTTCGACCGCAGCCGCCCGGAACGTGTCGCCGGCGGCGAGCATGACGGACATGCCCTGGTCCTTGAAGCGTTTCGCCAGCTTGCCGATCGTGGTGGTCTTGCCGGCACCGTTGACGCCGACCATCAGTATGACGAACGGGCTGTGCTGCGGGTCGATGTCGAGCGGCTGTTCGACCGGCGTGAGAATGTCGACGAGCGATCGCTGCAGGCCGTTGCGCAGCGACTCGACGTCTTTCAGTTCCTTGCGTGCTAGGCTCTTCTGCAGGTCCTCGATGATGCGCGTCGTCGTGTCGATCCCGACGTCGGCCATGACCAGCAGGGATTCGAGTTCGTCGAGCGCATCCTCGTCAATTTTGCCGCCCGGCGCGAGGTTGGCGAGGTCGTAGGTCAGCCAGCTGTCGCCGCGGTTGATACGGGCGCGCAGGCGCTTGATGAATCCCTCGCGTTCGGCCGGTTTTTCCTTTTTCCCAAACATCGCGTCTTGAAGTACCGGGCAACCGAAATCGCCTAAACTGTGCGGAACCGGCCGCTCTCGAAGGCCCCAGGGGAAATGATGACGAAAACGTCCGGCGCCGCCAACAAGAAACACCGACCCGGACGGCTGCGTATTGTAGCGGGAAAGTGGCGCAGCCGTCTGTTGGATATCGCGGAACTGCCCGGCCTGCGGCCTACCTCCGAGCGAATCAGGGAGACGCTCTTCAACTGGCTCGCGCCGTCGATCGAGGGTGCCCGCTGTCTCGACCTGTTTGCGGGTAGCGGCGCACTGGGATTCGAGGCGCTGTCGCGAGGGG
>CBDUCE010000159.1:0-7176 GCA_965365575.1 uncultured Gammaproteobacteria bacterium | reverse complement strand
CGTAGATCGTCATCTGTTCGCCGCTCGGCTGGTGCCGCGTCCAGCCGCCCTCGGTGCCCGGCGCGAGTTGATTGCGCAGGCGGATGTTCGCGAACGTGCCGCGCATCATCACCTCGTGATTGCCCCGCCGCGAGCCGTAGGAATTGAAGTTCGCGAGCTTCACACCCTGTTCCACCAGGTACTTCGCAGCCGGGCTGTCGGGCGCAATGCCGCCGGCGGGAGAGATGTGGTCGGTCGTGACGGAGTCACCGAGCAGCGCGAGCGCACGGGCGCCCGTGATGTCGGTAACGGGAGCCGGATTCGCCGTCATGCCCTCGAAATAGGGCGGGTTCTTGACGTAGGTAGAGGTGTCGTCCCAGGTGTATATCTCTCCCCGGGGCGAATCGATGTCTTTCCAGTTCGCGTCGCCCTCGAAGACGCTGGCGTAGCTCGACTTGAACATGTTCGAGTCGATATTGGCGGCGACCACTTCCTGGATGTCGTGCTGGCTCGGCCAGATATCCTTGAGGTAGACGGGGTTGCCGTCCTTGTCCTCGCCGAGCGGGTCCTGGAGAAGGTTGACGTCGAGGTTTCCGGCGAGCGCATAGGCGACCACGAGCGGTGGAGACGCAAGGAAGTTCATGCGCACGAGCGCGTGTATGCGTCCCTCGAAATTGCGGTTGCCGGACAGTACGCTCGTGCCGACGATGTCACCGTCCTCCACGGCCTTGGCGATTTCCGGCAACAGCGGACCGGAGTTGCCGATGCACGTGGTGCAGCCATAGCCCACTGTGTAGAAGCCGACGGCGTCGAGGTCGTCGAGCAGGCCGGATTTCTCCAGGTAGTCCGTGACGACGCGGGAACCCGGTGCGAGACTCGTCTTGACCCACGGTTTCGCTTTCATGCCTCTTGCATTGGCATTTTTTGCGAGCAGCCCCGCGGCAATCATGACGGCCGGGTTCGACGTATTGGTGCAGCTGGTGATCGCGGCGATCAGGACCGCGCCGTCGCGAATCTCGACGTCCTCGCCCTTTATATCGGCCACGGCCTTGCCGCCGTCCTTGCGGTCGGCGATTGCGGCTGCAAGGTGTTCCTTGTAGACCTTGTCGGCAACCTTGAGCGCGATGCGGTCCTGCGGCCGCTTCGGTCCCGCGATACATGGCACGACGGAGCCGAGATCGAGTTCCAGCATGTCGGTGTAAAGGCTGTCCGCGTCGCCATCCTCGCGCCACAGGCCCTGTTCGCGCGCATAGGCTTCGATAAGCTCGATATGCGCCGGATCGCGGCCGGAGAGCTCCAGGTAGCGGACTGTCTGCGCGTCGATCGGGAAGATCGCGCAGGTCGAGCCGAACTCCGGCGACATGTTGCCGAGCGTGGCGCGGTCGGCGAGCGGCATGTCGGACAGGCCGTCGCCGAAAAACTCGACGAACTTGCCGACGACGCCTTTCTCGCGCAGCATCTCCGTCACGGTCAACACGAGATCGGTGGCGGTGGCCCCTTCCTGCAGCTTGCCCGTCAGCTTGAAGCCGATGACGTGCGGGATCAGCATGGTGATCGGCTGGCCCAGCATGGCGGCTTCGGCTTCGATGCCGCCGACACCCCAGCCGAGAACGCCGAGGCCGTTGATCATCGTGGTGTGAGAATCGGTGCCAACCACCGTGTCAGGATAGGCCTTTCTACCGCCTTCCTTTTCGCTATCGAAGATGACTCGGGATAGGTATTCCAAATTGACTTGGTGCACGATGCCCGTGTTGGGTGGCACGACGCGGAAATTCTCGAACGCCGACTGGCCCCATTTCAGAAACGAGTAGCGCTCCTCGTTGCGCTGGAATTCGATCTTGTTGTTGAGGTCCAGCGAATTCGCCGTGCCGTAGTTGTCGACCTGTACCGAATGGTCAATGACGAGTTCGGCCGGCGACAACGGGTTGATGCGATCCGCAGAGCCGCCGAGCTTGACGACGGCGTCGCGCATTGCGGCCAGGTCCACGACCGCCGGAACGCCTGTGAAGTCCTGCAGGATGACACGGCTCGGCGTGAAGGAGATCTCGGTGCTCGGTTCCGCGCTGGGGTCCCAGTTCGCAAGCGCCAGGATATCGTCCCGGGTGACGTCGCGCCCGTCTTCATGCCGCAGCAGGTTCTCGAGCAGGATCTTGAGGGAGTAGGGCAGTTTCGCGACGTGGCCGTCGCTGACGGCGTCGAGGCGGAATATTTCGTAATCATTGCCGCCCACTGTCAGTGTCGAGCGCGCACCGAAGGTGTCCTTCATGTGTGTGTCTCCGGGGTCTTGTTTGTAACGCGGGGACGCAGCCCCGTGGGGTCGCGGATTATAGCGAATGCTGCATAGCAGCGCTCAGGAAATTGCCGACTCGGCCGCACAGGGCGCGGCAGCGCCGCGCTTCTCCAGGAGCTCGATAACGGCACCGCCGAGGCACCGATCGCCTTGATAGAACACGATAAATTGGCCGGGAGCGGCGGCGCGCTGAGGCTCGTCGAAGTCCACCAATAGACGATCGTCGAGTGCTCGCCGCACCCTGCAGCCCTGGTCGGATTGCCGGTAGCGGATCTTGGCAGAGCAGCGTATTCCGGCGTCCAGGTCTTCCGGTTCGCGGCCGATCCATGCCGGGGCGCTCGCCATCACCCCGTCACTGAGCAGCAGGGGGCTGTCGCCCTGGTCCACGATCAGCGCATTTCGCGAAACATCCTTGTCCACCACGTACCAGGGCGCGTCGCCCGCATCCCGGCGCCCGCCGATGCCGAGCCCCTGCCGCTGCCCGAGGGTGTAGTACATCAGGCCGTGGTGGCGGCCGAGTTCCTGTCCGCCGGGCGTCACGATCGGCCCGGGCTGCGCCGGGAGATAGGTTCCGAGGAATTCGCGAAACGGGCGTTCGCCGATAAAGCAGATGCCGGTACTGTCCTTCTTGTCGTGCACGGTGAGGCCCTGCTGCTTCGCAATCCGGCGAACCTCGGCCTTCTGCAGGCCGCCGAGCGGGAACACCGCCTCGGCCAGCGCCCCGGCGCTTACGGCATGCAGGAAGTAACTCTGGTCCTTGTTGCTGTCCGCAGCCTTCAGCAGAGCAACCGTGTCACCGTCGGCCGCGACGCGCGCGTAGTGGCCGGTGGCGAGCAGTTCGCCGCCCAGGCGCCTCGCATAGTCGCGAAACGCGCCGAACTTGATTTCACGGTTGCAGAGCACATCCGGGTTGGGCGTGCGGCCGCTGCGATACTCGTCGAGAAAATACTCGAAAACGCGTTCGCGGTACTGCTTCGCAAAATTGACGTGGTGCAGCGGGATGTCGAGCTGGCGGCAGATGCGTCGCGCATCCTGCAGGTCCTCGGCGGCCGAGCAGTAGCCGTCGTCATCCTCCCAGTTGGTCATGTGCAGCGCTTCGACGTCGGCGCCCGCGTCCTTCAGCAGGAACGCGGCCACGGCCGAGTCCACCCCGCCCGAGAGTCCGAGGATGACTTTGCGTCCGTTGATGTTGGTGAGGTCGTACGCCATAAGTCGCGCATTTTATCATTGTGTGCCGCAGGGCTGCTGCAGAAGCGCGCCCCGGCGCGCGAATTTGCGGTGACTACACCAGGTCCGCGCTGGCGAGGACTGCGTGGACGTTGTGTTGCAGCGGCAGCATGCTGGAGAACAGCGTGCCGGATTGCCGGCGGCCCGCTTCGAAATCCTGGATGCAGCGTTGCACCACTGGCGACCTCAGGCTCCTGCGCCGGTATTCGATGTCGGCGCGGCTCAGCCAGCGCCTGGCGATGATGCCGTCGTCGAGCGGGCGCGAATCATCCTCGTTGAGCAGGGTTGCGACGTACGCGATCCTGAGAAACTGCTGGCGGGTCTGCGGATGAATCCAGAGGTAGGCACCGATCAGTTCGCCACACTCGACATCGCAGCCGGTTTCTTCCAGCACTTCGCGAACCACGGCTTGTTCGGGCGATTCTCCGGCTTCGAGATGCCCGCCGGGCTGGGTCAGGACGACGGCACCCGAGACCACTTCTTCTACCATCAAGTACTGGTCGTCACGTTCGATAACGGCGGATACGGTCAGATCCGTTGGCTGCATCTCAGGTTTCCGTACGTGCCTAGATGCCGAGCTGCCTGAATTCCACTTCCACTTCGCTCGCGAGCCAGATCTCGTCGAACATCTTGCTGTAGAGCTTGGCGACGGCCGGCTCATGGGTATCCGCAATGCCTTCCCAGCGGCTTGCCTGCAGGCGGTAGACGAGCGCCGTCTCGTCCGCGATGCAGAACGACTCGGCGTGGGTGCGCAGATCCTCGCGCACGTGACGGAATTCGATGTAGGTGTTAAGGCGGCGGCCCAGGTGAACAAAGTTGTTGCCGTTCTTGATCGCGCGCGCCGGGTCCGCGATGAGCACACGGATTCTCGCGTAGGTCTGGGACAGGACCAGCCGCTTGATGACCTCGAGAAACTCGGGATCGTCGTAAATACCCGGCTCGAGGTCGTGCGTAAAAATGGATACCTTGCGAGTTGCCTCGCGGGCAACGTCTACGACAGCCTGACGCATCTCCTCGCGAGTGGAGATTACCCAGCGTCTGCCTTTTTCCCGTGCTTCTTCCATACGTTGCGGCTGCTATGCTCTGTTATCGCTGCGATCGCGAATGCCGGTCGCAGGATTGTCATCTTACCGGTCAAAAAACCCTTGCCGTGCCAACTGTGTCACGTTTTGCACGCCGGGATGCCATTTGAGAATCATTCGCACCCCGCTGTGGGCGTGGGTTTGGGACCGATCTCCGGTTTACCCGCCAGCCGCCGCTGGCTTCACATATTGCCCCGCGTCAGCAGTCCCGGGCCAGCTCCGCAGCGAGTCCCAGGTAGGCATCCGGCGTCAACGCCAGCAGGCGGGTTTTCTCGGCCGCCGGAATGTCCAGCGTTTCGATGAAGCCGTGTATCAGCTCCTTCGTGACCGCCTGCCCGCGTGTCAGCGCTTTGAGCTTTTCGTACGGCTCCGGGATGCCGTAACGCCGCATGACCGTCTGCACGGCTTCGGCGAGCACCTCCCAGGCGTCCGCAATATCCGCCCGAATCGCATCGCTGTTCACCTGCAGCTTGTCGATACCTTTGAGAGCCGAGCGCAGGGCGATCACGACATAGCCGAGCGCGACGCCGAAGTTGCGCTGCACCGTCGAGTCCGTCAGGTCACGCTGCCAGCGCGAAATGGGCAGCTTCTCCGCAAAGTGGCCGAGCAAAGCCGTTGCCATGCCCAGGTTGCCTTCGGCATTCTCGAAATCGATCGGGTTGACCTTGTGCGGCATCGTGGAGGAGCCGACCTCGTCGCGCGCGACCTTTTGCCTGAAATAGCCCAGCGATATATAGCTCCAGACATCCCGGCACAAATCGATGAGGATTGTGTTGTAGCGGACCACGGCGTGCGCAAACTCGGCCGTCCAGTCGTGCGGCTCGATCTGGGTAGTGTAAGAGTTCGGCTCGAGACCGAGTGTGCCGATGAAACGTTCACTTATGGCGCGCCAGTCCGCGTCCGGATAGGCGATGGCCTGCGCGTTGTAGTTGCCGACGGCACCGTTGAACTTGCCGCGAATCGTGACGCCGTTGAGTTGCCGCTGCGCAGCCTCCAGCCGTTTGACGAAATTTGCGATCTCCTTGCCCAGCGTGGTCGGGCTGGCGGGCTGCCCGTGCGTGCGCGACAGCATGGCCAGGTCGGCATGCTGCCGCGCCATGGACTGCAGTTTCGCCTTCAGCTCGCGCATCAGCGGGATGAGCACCTCGCTGCGGGCCGACCGCAACATCAGCGCGTAGGCGAGATTGTTGATGTCTTCGGACGTGCAACCGAAGTGCAGGAAGTCCTTCAGTGGTCCGGTATCCGGCCCGGCCCCGATCTTCTCGCGTATGAAATACTCCACGGCTTTGACGTCGTGGTTGGTGGTGGCTTCGATCGCCTTTACGCGTTCCGCGTCGTCAAGCGAAAAATTGTCGACGATGCCGTTGAGCAGATCCTTCAGTAGCGGTGAGAGCGGTTCGATTTCCGGAATTTCTCGCTCGTCGGCGAGGGCCTGCAGCCACCGGACCTCGACGAGCACGCGAAACCGGATAAGGCCGTATTCCGAGAAAATGTCGCGCAGGCCATTTACCTTGTCCGCGTAGCGGCCGTCGGCGGGCGACAGGGCCTTGAGCGTGGAGACTTTCATGAGATTGAAACCAGTGTAGACTTGCGCGCGCAAAGCGCGAATCATACACGATTGCTCCAGTACCCAAGACCCGAATTTTCATGGCCTACACCGGGAAACCAAGCCGATGAACGACAAAAAATACCGCACAGAACACGACAGCATGGGAGAACTCCAGGTACCGCAGGACGCCTTGTGGGGTGCCCAGACGCAACGCGCAGTTGAGAATTTTCCAATCAGCGGGCTCACGATGCCGCGCCAGTTCGTCGCGGCGCTCGGGCTCGTCAAATGGGCGGCGGCCGGCGCCAACTCGGAACTCGGCTTGATGAAAAGCGACGTGGCCGTCGCCATACAGAAGGCTGCGCTGGAGGTCGTGGACGGTCACTACGACGACCATTTTCCGATCGACGTGTTCCAGACCGGTTCGGGCACGAGCTCGAACATGAACGCGAACGAGGTTATCGCACACCTCGCGACCGAGAAGCTCGGGTCCGAAGTGCATCCCAACGATCATGTCAACATGAGCCAGTCCAGCAACGACGTGATTCCGACCTGTGTTCACGTAAGCGCAGCGATCGCCATTCACCAGCAGCTTCTGCCGGCGCTCGAACACCTCGGCGGAGTGCTCGAGGAAAAGGCTGATGAACTGCGTGACGTCGTCAAGACCGGCCGCACGCACCTCATGGATGCGATGCCCGTGACGCTCGGGCAGGAACTGGACGGCTGGCGTTCGCAGGTTGAGCATGGCGGTGAGCGCATACGCGGCTCACTGAAGCGCCTGGTATGCCTTGCGCAGGGCGGCACCGCGGTCGGCACGGGCATCAACGCGCACCCGAATTTCGGGGAGAAAGTCGCCACACTGCTGTCCGAACAGGCCGGCTTGAGGTTTGCGCCGGCCAAATCGAAGTTTGAAGCGCTGAGTAGCCAGGACACGGCTGTCGAGATGTCCGGACAGCTGCGCGTGCTTGCCGTCAGTTTGACGAAGATTGCCAACGATCTGCGCTGGATGAACTCCGGTCCGCTCGCGGGCATCGGCGAGATCGAGTTGCCGG
>CBDUCE010000158.1:0-7203 GCA_965365575.1 uncultured Gammaproteobacteria bacterium | reverse complement strand
TCGGACGCTGGTTCAGGCTTCGCAGCGGACGCTGGTTCAGGCTTCGCAGCGGACTCTGGTCCCGGCTTCGCAGCGGACTTTGGTTCAGGCTTCGCAGCGGACTTTGGTTCAGGCTTTGCTTCGGGCTTTTCGCCGGCGACCTTGTCCTCGGCCGGCTGTGCTTTCGGCTTGCGCTCGCCTTTGTCGCCCGCTCCTGATGCGCCCCGGCCCTCCGCGGCGGATTCTGCTTTCGCGGCGGCAGGCTTGTCCTGCGGCTTTGCTGGCCTGGCCGTCGTGTCCTTGCTCTGCGGTTTTTCTGGCTTGGCCGGCTTGCCCTGGCTTTGCGGTGTTTCAGCAGGCTCGTCCTTGGTCCGGGGCTTTTCCACGGCTACGTCCGCGGCCTTGCCGGTATCGGCGGAGTCCGCTTTCGGCGTCTCATTCGCCTGTGCCTGAGCATCCTGCGCGGGCTTGTCGCCTGTACGGCGACGTCGGCGTCCGCCGCGCGAGCGGCGCGACCGGGTGCCGCGCCGGCTATCGTCCGTCGACTCGTCCTTGCGGGAGTCAGCGGCTTTTTGCGATGGTTGCTGCTTTGCTTGCGTCTGCTCCGCCGCGTCTTTGGCAGAGGACTTTTTCTTCGCTTTTTTCTGGGTCTTTTTCTTGGTCTTTTTCTTCGACCGCTGTCCTTCGTCCTTGCGGGTTTCGCTGCGACGGCCGCGCTGCGCTTTGCCACGATCGCGTCCCGCGTCTGCGCCACTCTTCTTGGCACGGCGGCCGGCCTGCGCTTTCTTTTTCTTTGCCTTCCCGGCCTTCTTCTTCCCGGACTCGTCGTCGTCGCCGCCGAACAGTGACCTCAACCAGCCCCAGAATCCCGGCCTCGGAAGCTCCACGGGTTCCGGACGCCTCGGTGCCGGGGCCGTCGGCTCGATCTTGCCGATTGCAGCCTGCTCGGCGACCTTGCGTTCCTGGATCGACGGTGGAACGTCGAGTTCCGTTTCCGGTTCCGCCAGCGCGTAACTAACGGCCGCGTTCTCGGGCAGTTCCGCCTGGTCGTCGCGCACTCGCCGCACGTCGTAATGCGGTGTCTCGAGTACCGGGTTGGCAATCAGTACGACCTGCGTATCGTGGCGCGCCTCGAGGCTCTGTACCCAGTCGCGCTTCTCGTTGAGGAGATAGGTTGCGACCTCGACGGGCAACTGTGCGATGACTTTGACGGTACGTTCCTTGCGGGCCTCCTCGCCGACGATGCGCAGTATGGCCAGGGCGAGTGATTCGACGCTGCGAATCGTGCCGAAGCCCGTGCATCGCGGGCAGGTGTGGTAGCTGGACTCGCCAAGCGACGGCCGCAGGCGCTGGCGTGACATCTCGAGCAGCCCGAATCGCGAAATCTTGCCGATCTGCACGCGGGCGCGATCCTGCCGCACGGCTTCGCGCAGCCGGTTCTCGACGGCACGCTGGTTCTTTTGCGGCCCCATGTCGATGAAGTCGATCACGATGAGACCGCCCAGGTCGCGGATGCGCAACTGGCGGGCGATTTCGTCCGCTGCCTCCAGGTTGGTGTTGAGCGCGGTCGCCTCGATGTCCCCGCCCTTGGTCGCCCTGGCCGAGTTGATGTCGATGGATACCAGTGCTTCCGTGTGGTCGATGACGATGCTGCCGCCGGACGGCAACGTGACGTTATGCGCAAACGCCGACTCGATCTGGGACTCGATCTGGAACCGGGTAAACAGTGGCACCGGGTCGGCATACAGTTTCAACTTTCGCTGGTTGTGCGGCATGACCTGCTCGACGAACTCGATGGCTTCTTTGTAAGTCGCCTCGTCGTCGATCAGGATCTCGCCGATCTCGTTGGTGAGATAGTCGCGCAATGCGCGCACGACGGCGTTGCTCTCGCGGTAAATCAGGAACGGTGAAGGGCGCTGCAGTACGACGTTCAGAATCGCATGCCACACCGCCAGCAGGTTCTCGAGGTCCCAGGTGAGTTCTTCGGGGCTGCGGTCGATGCCCGCCGTGCGCAGGATGACGCTCATGCCGTCCGGCACCTCGATTCCCGACAGTGACTGCCGCGCGAGATCGCGGTCCGGGCCCACGATGCGCCGGGAGACGCCGCCGGAGCGTGCCTTGTTGGGTTTGAGGACGATGAAGCGGCCGGCCAGGCTGACATAGGTCGTCAGCGCCGCGCCCTTGTTGCCGCGTTCTTCCTTGTCGATCTGGACGACGATGTCCTGACCTTCTTTGAGGACGTCGCGGATGTTCGGTTTCGAGCCGGAGTCGACGTTCTTGACGAAGTACTCGCTGGAGATTTCCTTGAGCGGCAGGAAGCCGTGTCGGTCGGCGCCGTAATCGACGAATGCAGCTTCGAGGCTCGGCTCGATGCGCGTGATCTTGCCCTTGTAGATATTGGCCTTTTTGCGTTCGCTCGCGGGTCCTTCGATATTCAGGTCATAGAGGCGTTGGCCGTCGACCATCGCCATGCGCAACTCTTCTTCCTGAGTTGCATTGATCAGCATTCTTTTCATAGTGCCCTACTTGTAGCGTATTTGAGGGCAGCGAATCGGAGCGGACAGGCAGGGCGCAAGTCAGGGTAACCGGGCGAATTGCAGTGCCGCGTGGCGCGGCACCGTGCCCGATACTCGAATAATTCTGTTTGACGCGATCCATCGGGATCCGGTCATGCGAAATAGAATTCATTGTTTCCCTGCGGCCTTGCCGCGCTGGCGCTTGCCGAAATCCGTACTCGCTGCCAGTGGAATCTGGTCACGGTTAAGGGTGACCGCTTCGGATCTCGCGTGCAGCGGGATCCGTTCACAAATGTCTGTAAAATGGCTTTCTCAACAGGCGGCTGATCCCGGATTGGAGGCCGCATAAGCTTTCGGCGCGATTCGAAAGAGGTCTGCGAAACCACGCCGGGGGCTAAATATAGCACACCCCGGGAACCCATCAAGTTATTGATCATGCAGAAAAAGTCGATGCAGCAGCCCAGCGGCCGCGCCAGCGGGGTAAGAAAGGTGCGCATTGATGCAGACGGGGCTGGTCAGCGTGTGGATAATTTTCTGCACCGGGAATTGCCCGGCGTGCCGAGGGGCCGGGTCTACCGGCTGCTGCGGCGCGGCGAAGTACGCGTCAATGGCGGGCGGGTGCGGGCCGATTACCGTCTCGAGGCTGGCGACGAGGTCCGTATCCCGCCGGTGCGCCTGCGCGCCGAGGGGGCTCTGCCGTCTGCCGGCCGCGCGGCCGCGATTCTCGGTCACGTGCTGTACGAGGACAAGCGCCTGCTGGTTATCGACAAGCCGACGGGCGTCGCGGTCCACGGCGGCAGTGGCATCAGTCATGGCGTCGTCGAGTTGCTCAGGGCGGCGCGGCCGGATCTCAGGGATCTGTCGCTGGTGCACCGGCTCGACCGCGAGACGTCGGGCTGCCTGGTGCTTGCCAAAAAGCGCAGTGCGCTGCGGGCCCTGCACGAAAAATTTCGGCAGGGCGTCGTCGAAAAGAATTACCTGGCGCTGGTGGTAGGTGACTGGCAGCTGGGCGAACAGCTGATCAACAAGCCGCTGCTGGTCACGCATCGCAGGGGCGGGGAGCGCCACGTGATCGTCAGCTCTGACGGCAAGTCCGCGCAGACCCGGGTGCGGCTGTCACGGACCTACCGCGAGTACAGCCTCGTGCAGTGCTCGCCCCTTACGGGCCGAACGCACCAGATCCGTGTGCACCTGCAGAGCATCGGGTTTCCGATCGCCGGGGACGACAGGTACGGGGATGCAGAGGCCAACCGCCGTCTGGCGACGCTCGGCCTGCCGCGCCTGTTTCTGCACGCCCAGTCGATCTCGTTTCCGGATGAGCACGGCAACGAGCTGCATTTCACGGCGCCGCTGTCCGAAGACCTCAACGGCTTCCTGACAAAATTGTAGGAGGGCGTCCCGGCGCGCGATTGCGGTTCAGGAACCGCTCCCAGGGACGCGATCCGGGTTACGGCAGCAGGTAGCCCAGTTCCAGCAGCCGGTCGGAAATCCATATCATCGGCAGGCCGATGAGGGCGGTCGGATCGTCTGTTTTCACGGATTCGAACAACAGGAACCCGGCGCCTTCGAGCTTGAAGCTGCCGGCACAGTCGTAGGGTTCGTCGAGCCTCAGGTAGGCCTCCGCGAGCCGCCGGTCGAATTCGCGGAAGTGCACGATCGTCTCGTCAGTGTGCTCGTAGCGTTTGCGCGTTACGGGATCCAGCATGCACACGGCCGTCAGGAATGTCACCGATTTGCCGGAAGCGGCCAGCAGTTGCTCGACCGCTTTCTGATGGCTGCCGGGCTTGCCCAGGACCTGGCCGTCGAGCGCGGCAAGCTGATCCGCGCCGATAATCAGCGCGTTGCGGGAACTGGCCGACACGGCCTCCGCTTTGGCGCGCGCGAGGTGGCGGGCCAGCTCTTGCGGCTCCAGCCCCGCGATATTGCGCTCGTCGACATCCGGTGACACCGCCTCGAATTCGGCGAGAAAACGGTCCAGCAGGCCGCGCCGATAGGGCGATGAGGATGCCAGCAGAATGTCGGGTGCAGACGGGTTTTGCATAAAAAAATCAGGTGCTTGGGCTTGAAAACCCGCAGTTTACCCAGTTTCGGCCCGAACACCGATATTTTTCGCCCCCGTTCTTTGACAGGCGCGGCGCCTGTCCTTATCATGCGCGCGCCATGGGCAATCCGCTGCGAGTTCGCCGCCCCATAGCCGAACTGGCGGCTAAAGGCCAAATTATTGAAATTGCTGAGAAAATTGGCAGTTTCGAGCGGCTCTCCGGGATCGTCGAGGCAGACCTTGCGACGCTGGATCCTGATATGATCCCGCGTGGCTGGCGCGACTCGATGGTGACCGGGCGGCTGGAGTTCGGTTTCGCCGATGCGCAGAAGCAGGTGGTGAGCCTGGTTGGCGAGGTGGCGGTGATGCTTGACGCAGTGTGTCAGCGCTGCCTGGAACCGTTCCGGCTCAGGCTGGCGACCGGGCTGCGGCTGTTGCCGACGACGGTCGAACAGGGTGTGTCCGCGGGCACCGATTTCGAGCCGTGGGAGCTGCAGGACGAAATGGTCTGTCCGGCGGAGATCGTCGAAGAGGTGCTGATCATGGCGATACCGCTGTCAGCGATGCACCAGACAACGGCGGAGTGCAGGACGTACGTCCCGGCCGATGAGGAGGTGCAGCAGACGACAAGACCGTTTGCGGCACTGAAGGCGAAGCTGGACCAGGACAAGTGACGAGCGGGCCATAAGGCGGGCCCGAGTGAATAGAATACAGTGGCGGCGCAACAGCGCTGCCGTGCACAGGAGATTGCAATGGCTGTTCAGAAGAGCCGTAAGACACCTTCGCGTCGCGGAATGCGGCGTTCACATGACAAGCTGAAGAATCCGGCACTGTCGGTGGACCCGACGTCCGGAGAGACGCACCTGCGGCACCGTGTTTCGCCCGATGGTTTCTATCGCGGCGTGCAGGTCGTGGCGCAGCCCGAAATCGACGACGACGAATAACGCACTTCCCATTCCGGCCCCGCCATGAGCGTGAGGCCTCGCGACAGTGGGAAACCAGTCGATCATTTCAATTGATGCCATGAGCGGCGATCTCGGTGCCGAGGTCGTCGTGCGGGCGGCTGCCGCGTGCCTCGACACCTACGCCAATCTCGAACTCATTCTCGTCGGTGACGAGGCCGAATTGGCCGGCCTCATCACGCGCATCATCGGCAACGACAAGCGGCTCAGGATCGTTCACGCGACCGAGGTCGTTACCATGAGCGATTCGCCGCGTGACGCGGTGCGGCACAAGAAAGACTCCTCGATGCGCGTTGCGATCGACCTCGTCAAGTCCGGCGAGGCAGAGGCCTGCGTCAGTGCCGGCAACACCGGCGCATTGATGGCCACCGCAAAATTCGTGTTGAAGATGCTGCCCGGCATTGAACGGCCCGCGATTCTTGCGGAACTGCCCGCAATAGGCGGCTCGCTGCACATGCTCGACCTCGGGGCCAATACGCTGGGAACAGCCGAACAGCTGTTCCAGTTCGCCGTGATGGGCTCGATAGTGACGGCCGATATCATGGGCATTGCGAAACCGCGAGTCGCCTTGCTCAACATCGGCGCCGAAGACACCAAGGGCCACGATACGGTGAAGGATGCGGCGTCGCTGCTGAATGAAAGTTCGCTGAACTACGTGGGCTTCATCGAGGGCAGCGAGCTGTTCTCGGGCAAGGCCGACGTCGTGGTGACGGACGGGTTTACCGGCAATGTTGCGCTCAAGACCATGGAAGGAACGGTCGGTCTCGTGCGTCATTACGTGAAGCAGGGCTTTACCCGCAACTGGCTCGCGAAATTGCAGGCACTGCTTGCGAGTTCAACGCTTAAGCGCATCACCCGGGAGACGGATTCCCGCAACTTCAATGGAGCGACTCTGGTCGGCCTTAATGGTATCGTAATCAAAAGCCACGGCAGCGCCGACAGCCATGCGTTTCAGCATGCAATTGACACGGCTGTCGTCGAGGTCCGCAATGGGGTGCCGCAGCAGATCGGTAATCTGCTGCAACGGGAAGCCGCATGATGTATTCGAGAATCGTCGGAACCGGCCGTTATCTGCCGGAGAAGATCCTTACAAACTTTGATCTCGAGAAAATCGTCGATACGACCGACGAGTGGATCCGGACGCGAACCGGTGTCGAGCGCCGGCATGCCGTTGCGCCGGATCAGACAACGTCGGACATGTGTGTCGAGGCGGCCAAAAAAGCAATGGAGTCCGCGGGCGTCGAGCCCGAAGATATCGATTTCATCGCGATCGGCACGACGTCGCCCGATCTTATCTTTCCCAATGTCGCAACGCTGGTTCAGCATCGGCTGGGTATTCCGGCCTGTCCGGCAATCGGCATGGAAGCGGCATGCACCGGCTTCATCTATGCGCTGACGACGACCGACAAGTTCATCAAGGCCGGAGGCGTGAAGTGCGCGCTCGTGATCGGCGCGGAGTGCATCACGAAACTCGTCGACTGGAATGATCGCAACACGTGCGTGTTGTTCGGCGACGGCGCCGGCGCGGTGATCGTGAAGCCCTCCGACGAACCGGGCATATTGACGACGCATCTCGGCGCCGACGGGCAGTACAGGGAATTGCTCTATTACCCTGTCGGTGCGTCGAAGAACCTGGAGAAAGCCGGCACGGACGAAGCGTCGATCATGATGACCGGCAAGGAAGTCTTCAAGGTGGCCGTCAGCA
>CBDUCE010000157.1:0-7332 GCA_965365575.1 uncultured Gammaproteobacteria bacterium | reverse complement strand
GCGACGGGCGCCAGCGTGATGTAGCGCTTGTCACAGTTGAGGCGGATGCCGGTGATGGTCTTGCCGTCCCATTCGCCCTTGCAAACGACGCCATTGTCGATGATCGAGGCTGCATCGGAACCGGCCTGCGGCGAGGTCAGCGCGAAACAGGGGATCTCGGTGCCTGCAGCGAGGCCCGGCAGGTAACGGTTCTTCTGTTCCTCGGTGCCGTAGTGCAGCAATAATTCTGCCGGTCCCAGCGAATTCGGGACGCCGATCGTCGACGATGCCGTGGCGCTGCGACTCGCGAGTTTCATGATGACGCAGGCATTCGCGTATGCCGAGAATTCCAGCCCGCCGTACTGCTTGGGAATAATCATCGCGAAGAACTTGTTCTCGATGATGTAGTCCCAGACTTCCTTCGGCATGTCCGCATGCTCGTGGCAGATCTCCCAGTCATTCAGTATGCGGCAGAGTTCTTCGCACGGGCCGTCCAGGAAAGCCTGCTCTTCATCAGAGAGCTTCGGCGCGGGATAGGAAATCAGCCGATCCCAGTTCGGCATGCCGGAGAACAGCTCGCCTTCCCACCACACGTTACCCGCCTCGAGCGCTTCGCGCTCGGTGTCGGACATCGAGGGCAGCATCTTTCGATAGACGTCGAGGAGCGGCTTGGTGATCTTCTCGCGCCGGAACTCGATCAGGTTGGGCACGATCATTGCGCCGAACGCCGCCCACAGGACCAGCTTCCAAAGGAAAGTGCCTTCGCCGAAGATCGTGTACGCGAGAACCGCGAGTCCCGCCGCCACTGTCGACGTACGCAGGTCGACTCGCTGATAGGCAAGGTAGATGCCGCCGCCGACGAACAGCAGCAGCCAGAAAAGGCTCATCACAAAACTGGACACGCGTGTTACTCCCGAATCAGGAAAATGCGTTTGAAACAAACACTAACATCGTGACGCAACCCGCGCCATCGAGTGCGTCACGTCACAGCAGGGACTCGATAGCGGCCCGCTCTTCGCGCAGCTCGGCGTCCGTTGCGTCCATGCGCGCGCGGCTGAACTCGTCGATCTCGAGGTCCTGCACGATTTCGTATTTGCCGCCGCTGCAGCGCACCGGGTACGAGTAAACTACGCCCTGCTCGATGCCGTAACTGCCATCCGCTGGAATCGCCATGCTGACCCAGTTGTCGCCGTTGGTGCCGATCGCCCAGTCGTGCATGTGGTCGATGGCTGCCGAGGCCGCGGATGCTGCCGACGAGGCGCCCCGCGCCTTGATGATCGCCGCGCCGCGTTGCTGAACGACCGGGATGAATTTGTCGGTGAGCCACGCCTGGTCAACAAGATCCGTGGCTGATTTGCCAGCAACGCTCGCGTGGCTGATGTCAGGATACTGGGTGGCCGAGTGGTTGCCCCAGATGATCATGCGCTGCACATCACTTACATGGCTGTCTGTCTTCTGCGCCAGCTGTGCTATGGCGCGGTTGTGGTCCAGCCGCGTCATGGCAGTGATGTTGCCGGGGTCGATGTCGGGCGCGTTGCTGGCGGTGATCAGTGCGTTGGTATTGGCGGGATTGCCGACCACGAGTATGCGGATGTCGCGGCTCGCATGATCGTTGATGGCTTTTCCCTGCACCGAGAAAATCGCGGCGTTCGCTTCCAGCAGGTCCTTGCGTTCCATTCCCGGGCCGCGCGGGCGCGCGCCAACCAGCAGCGCATAGTCGCTGTCCTTGAACGCGACGTTCGGATCGTCGGTCGCAACGACGCCTGCAAGCGTCCTGAATGCGCAATCGTCGAGTTCCATGACGACGCCGTGCAGGGCGTCAAGGGCTTGCGGTATCTCTAACAGCTGCAGGATCACGGGCTGATCGTTGCCGAGCATCTGCCCGGAGGCAATACGAAAGGCGAGTTGATAGCCGATCTGGCCGGCAGCACCGGTGATCGTTACGCGAACGGGTGATTTCATGATGTGATTCCCTGTTAGCCGGTTTGAATGGATGCTGCCGTCTCCCGGCCAGCCTGCAGCATGACTTTGCAATCCCCGGGGTCGGCGATTTTAGCATCGCCCTCCGCCCGGGACATCGGGAAGAACCGAAATCAGGGGAGTTCCGGGGGTGGAAACGCCAGCGCCAGGCGCTCTCGCTCCAGCCGGGCGGCCTCGAGGAGCCCTTGTCGTTCGAGCTCGATTATGCACTCGAGCCAGCTGTTGGGGTCCGCCGTCGCCGTTTCGTCGCAAAAACGTTCGGTTACCGCTTCTTCTATCGAGGTTGTGGCCGGTGCGCTCTGCAGCAGCGTGGCGGGCGCCGAGTCTTCCTGGAGGGCTTCCTGCCGACGCAACTCCCGATCCCGATGCAATGCTTCGGCCTCATCGGAACGTCCTTCCGGGGCCGCCGACGGTCCACGCGCCGGTTTCTGCAAGGAGCGCGCCGCCGCTGGTTCGGCGGCCTGCGGAACAGCCTTCTCGACGCGTTTTGCGGCGGCTGCCGGTGTCACTGCAGGGGGTGCTGTTGCCGGCGGAACGCTATCGAATTCGGCGGGCCCCGGATCGGGCAGCAGCGAAATCTCGATGACGATGGCAAGGCATACGCCAATCGTTGCGACCCAGGCCGCCGGACGCAACCACGCGACGGCTTTGTTCCAGCGCGGCCGTGCGGCGCTGCGGGCAGCGTTCAGGATGATGTGATCGAGATGTTCGGGCGTGCGTTCCTCGGCCATCTCCCGATAGGCCGCAGACACGCGCGGATCACCCGGTTCGTCTTTGTTCATGCGCTTGTCGCTCATGTTGTCTCCGGGGGTTCGTCCAGTGCCTCACGCAGCTTCCGGACCGCGTAGCGCAGCCGACTCTTGGCGGTCTCCCGCTTGCAGTCGGTGATCGTGGCGATTTCGTCGAGTCCCAGCCCGCCTTCTTCGTAGAGCAAGAATACGTCGCGTTGCTCATCGGGCAGCGATCTCAGCGCGGCATCCAGTCGGCGCCGCGCGAGGCTTTTCTCGACGAGCATCTCGGGACAGTCCCCGCCATCGGGTTGCGAGTCGGGCTCGATATTCGCCGTGTTGCCGTGCCGCTTGTTGCGGCGTATGTAATCGATAAAGCAGTTGTGCGCCACGTGGTAGAGGAACGTCGTGAACTTCGCGGTGGGGCGGTAATTATCGCGCGACCTGATGATCTTGCCCCATACCTCCTGGAAAACGTCTTCTGCGGCCGCGTTCTGACCGCACCGCCTGAGCAGGTAGCGGAAGAGCGCGTCCTTGTGACGGCGGTACAGTGTCTCGAAAGCCGCCACATCACCGTCGCGGTAGCGCAGCATCAGTGCGCTGTCTTCAGGCCGGTGTTCCATGCGCGGAGCATAGGCGAGGCACGCCGATTGGGAAAGCGCACGTGGTGCCAGGCGCAGCAGCCGCGTCGAAACCGACATTAGCGGCCATGCCCCGCAGCGAGCGATACCTGGGCAGAACAGGGGACGCAAGCCATTGTTTTCAATAACTCCTGTCGTATATCCGGGTATATAAACGGCCCCCGGAGGCAGGCGGGGTTAGTTTTCGACGCGCAGGGCTTGCAAATCGTCGAAATGGTGTTATAGTCAACTATAACACTAGCTCAGCTGGACCTGTTTGCGGAGACCCGCGGTGAAAAAACACGTAGCCAAATACCTGAACGAAATCGTGAGCATCACGATCATGTTGCTAATGACGATCGCATTGATCGCTGGCCAGGCGGCTCCCGTGTCGATGGGCGCCGACGACGGATCCGACCGGCGGTCCTACCAGGCTGTGCGCGTGGCCGGGGACGAATAACGCGATGTTTTTTCCAGGAGGTTCATTTTCCGTCACCAGGGCGAGTAAAGTAGCGACGGAGATGTTGCGCCGTCCTGCGGGTGCAGGCCGGCGCTTTTTTGTGAACCACGCCGACACGCGCAGCGTGTGTGTTCGCGCTGCTGGCGGATAGCGAGGGATCGATGGATCCGAAGTGGAGTGAAGACCTGCCGATTTATCGCCAGCTGCGCGATCGCGTGGTCGAGATGATCCTCGAGGGCGTGCTTGGAGATGGCGACGCGCTGCCGTCGGTCCGCAACGTGGCCGCGGAATACCGGCTCAATCCTCTCACCGTGCTCAAGGGCTACCAGGAGCTCGTCGATGAGGGACTCGTCGAGAAGAAGCGGGGACGCGGCATGTTCGTCACCGATGGCGCGCACAAGCAGTTGCTGAAGGACGAGCGTCGACGTTTTGTCGACAAGGAATGGCCCAAGGTGCTGGAAACGATCGACAGGCTGGGACTCGATGCCGCAGAACTGCTTTCCCGGTCAATCGAATCCGCCGAGAAAGGGAGCGACGATGACTAGCCTGGTAACCGCTCGAGGGGTGTCGAAGAACTACGGCAAGATTTGCGCCGTCGACAACGTCAGCTTCGACATCGACAAAGGCAAAATCATGGGCCTGATCGGGCCGAACGGCGCCGGCAAGACGACGCTTCTCAAGGCCATGCTGGGGCTCACCGACTGCGACGGCGATCTGTCCGTCCTCGGCCTGAATCCGTTCAGGCAGCGTAAGGAGCTAATGCGGAACATCTGTTTCATTGCTGACGTGGCCGTCTTGCCGCGCTGGATCCGGGTGAGCCAGCTGCTCGACTTCGTGGAATCGATGCATCCGAATTTTTCGCGCGAAAAGGCCGAGGCTTTACTGGCAAATACCAAGGTGAATGCGCGCAGGGATGCCAGGGTCCGCGAGCTCTCGAAGGGCATGGTCACACAATTACATCTCGCGATCATCGCCGCAATCGATGCCAGGTTGCTGGTGCTCGACGAACCGACGCTCGGCCTCGACATCATCTTTCGCAAGGAGTTCTACGCGAACCTGCTATCAGACTACTTCGACGAGGAGCGGACTATCCTGGTTACCACTCACCAGGTGGAAGAGATCGAGAACATCCTGACCGACATCATGTTCATCAATGAAGGACGCATTATTCTCGATGCCTCGATGGATTCTCTCGGCGACGAATACGTAGAACTCCTGACTTCCGGCGAAAAAGCGGAGCATGCCCGAAATATCGGCCCGATCGCGGAGCGCGACGTATTCGGCAAGAAGATAATGCTGTTCGAAAAGCCCGATCGTGCTCGTCTCGAGCCTCTTGGCGAACTGCATACGCCATCGGTTGCCGACCTGTTCGTCGCGAAGGTTAAGGGAGCCACGGCATGATTGGGAATCAACTGGCATTGATCAGGCGAGAGATCTGGGAGCACCGATCCATTTACGTGACGCCGATTGCGATAGCCGTGATCGTGTCGCTGGTATCGCTGGCCGGAATGGTTACGGTGTCGGCCTTCGACAAGGAGGTCAACATGGCGTTGTTCGGCGCATCGAACATCGCCGGAGATGCCGAGCGGCAGGCTGCCCTGACCGCTTTTTTCCTGGGGACCTCCTGGATTTTTCTGTTTGCGCTCGCAATCCTGATTACGTTCTACACCCTCGATTCACTGTATGCCGAGCGTAAGGACAAGAGCATTCTGTTCTGGCGGTCGTTGCCGATTACCGACGCCGAAACCGTCGTGTCGAAGTTGCTGACCGCTCTGTTCGTCCTGCCGCTGGTAACGGTTGCGGTGATCATTCTTACGCATCTCGTGAACCTCGTAATCACAAGCGGCTGGGTTATCGTCAAGGGCGGCAATGCGGCGCACCTGATCTGGGGCTCCGTGCCGCTGTTCGACAATTGGGCGGCGGCGCTGATCGTCACGGTGGCATCTGCACTATGGATGTCACCACTCATTGGCTGGTTCCTTTTTGTATCGGCATTTACCAAGCGCTCACCCCTGCTCATGGCGTTTATGCCGCTTATCATCATTCCTATTATCGAATGGATATTCTTCCGGTCCAAGATCTTTGCGAGCGCCGTGTTCGGGCGCGGCGAGATGATTCCCTTGTTCCGGGAGACGGACATTGAGCACTTCTTCGACGAAGACCGCATGGTGGTGAATGAAGAGGTGGTCAGACTGCTTGCCCACATAGACGTCGGCAAGTTTCTCCTGAGCCCGTCCGTCTGGATTGGCCTGGTGGTCTGCGGTTTGTTCGCAACAGCGGCAATCTACGTGCGGCGTTACAGGGACGATTCCTGATTACTGCGGCTGGGTGCTGATGCCGTACTTGCGAAGCTTGCCACGAAACTGGTGATAGCTCAGATCCAGTAATTCCGCAGCCATCATCTGGTTGAAACGGGCTTTTTCCAGCGCGGCCCGCAGGAACTCCTTTTCCGTCTCCTCCAGGCGTTGCGTCAGCCGCATCGGCAATAACGGCGCTCGCTTCTGCCGAACCGGCGCAGGTGACGCGTTCACTGTCGGCGCGGGTTGGAAGGGTGAATCGAAGGGATCGAAAGCAATTTTCGTGATCAGCTTTTCCGGATCCGGCTCCCGATACACGGATCGCTCGATCGTGTTCTTGAGTTCCCGAACGTTTCCCGGCCACTCGTACTGCAGAAGCGATGACGACGCGCGGGGACCGAACCCGGCAAACAACTCACGCTTAAGTTCACTCGCCATGTTGATCGCAAAGGCAAAGGCGAGCGGCAGGATATCTTCGAGGCGCTCCCGCAGCGGCGGCACCGTAATCACATCGAACGCAAGCCTGTCCAGCAGGTCACGGCGGAACTTGCCGTCTGCGGCCAGCTGCCGAAGATCGGCGTTCGTGGAGCCCACGATTCTAACGTCGACCTGCAGCGTCTGGCTGCCACCGACGCGCTGGATCTCTCCGTATTCGATGACTCTCAGGATCTTCTCCTGCATGCGCAGAGAAATCGTCGCGAGTTCGTCAAGGACCAGGGTGCCGCCGTCAGCCCGCTCGAAATGCCCGACGTGTGTCTTTACGGCGCCCGTGAATGCGCCGGCTTCGTGCCCGAACAGCTCGGATTCCAGGATCGTTTCGGTCAGTGCAGCGCAATTGACCTTCACGATGCTGGATTCCCAGCGATCGGAAAGGTAGTGCAGCCGCGAGACGACGAGTTCCTTGCCGGTGCCGCGTTCGCCGACGACCAGCACCGGTTTCGACAGCGGCGCCGCGCGGGAGACGTGTTCCAGCATTTCGAGGAAGACGGGCGCCTCCCCGATGATGGGTTGTACCGGGCGCTCTGAAGCCATTGGCCAATTTGACCATAAAATGGCAAAAAAAACTAAATATTAGCAATAGAAACCAATTTGGTGCTGCTTCTCGGTTGCCGTATTTTCGAATTTATTCTATTAAAATCAGCAATTTATCCTTAGATGGAGCAGGTTGGCACAGATACTGCAATATTACTGGTGACATTCACGCCATCAAGAGGACAAATCATGGGCATTTTCACGAGATTCAGTGACATCGTGAACTCCAATATCAA
>CBDUCE010000156.1:0-7359 GCA_965365575.1 uncultured Gammaproteobacteria bacterium | reverse complement strand
CGGTTTCTTTTCTGGTTCGAGCCGATGTCCAAGTCTGTCAGGTCCCTGTTTCAGGCGGAAAAGTATAGAAAATCGCCGCCGCAGTTAATGAGAAAGGGTTGGCATTTTTTTGTCATAACGGGTTGATTCGTGGTGCTATCATCGGTGCCGGCGGCGCGCTGGTCCCGTCCCCGCTGGACGCGAAAAAAGTTTAAAGAATAATATAAAAAACAAAGATATATAGTTTATTTCTCGAATCGTTCGAGGACAAGGAGTGAAGCGCGCGGCTATTTGTGCCGGCAGGAGCAATATGGCGAAGCCGAAAACAGCCTATGTATGCGCCGAATGCGGCGCCCACAGCGTGAAGTGGGCCGGTCAGTGTCCGGATTGTGCGGCCTGGAACACGCTGTCCGAAATGCGAATTGCAGGTGCTGCTCCGGCCACCGCGAGCAGCACCGAGGCCGCCGGGCTCGATACGCTGCAACTGGACCCGGACGAGCGATACGCCACCGGGTTTGCCGAGTTCGATCGCGTGCTGGGCGGCGGCCTCGTGCCCGGCGCCGTCGTGTTGCTCGGCGGCGATCCGGGTGTTGGCAAGTCAACCTTGCTGCAGCAGGTCAGCGGCCAGGTGCAGGCCGGGATGCCGGTACTGTATGCGACCGGCGAGGAGTCGTTGCGCCAGGTAAGTCAGCGCGCGCGACGCCTCGAAGTCGCCAATGCCGGCCTCAAGGTGCTGGCCGACACGGCGCTCGAAAACGTGCTGGCCGAGGCGCGGCGCAATCAGTCACGCATGCTGATCATCGATTCCATGCAGACCATGACCAGCGCGGACCTGACGTCTGCACCCGGTTCGGTGGGGCAGCTGCGCGAGTGCGTTGGTCGAATCGTGCAGTTCGCGAAGCAGAACGAGGTGTCCGTGTTCGTGATCGGCCACGTGACCAAGGAGGGTGCGATTGCCGGACCGAGGGTCGTCGAGCACATGGTGGATACCGTTTTGTACTTCGAGAACGATCCGGCGAGCCGCTACACGATGATCCGGTCGGTGAAAAACCGGTTCGGCGCGACCGGCGAGATGGGCGTATTTGCGATGACCGGCAGCGGATTTCGCGAGGTGCGAAATCCCTCGGCGATCTTCCTCTCGCGGGAGACGCTGACGGAGCCGGGCAGCGTGGTGTCAATTGCCTGGGAAGGCAGCCGCGCACTGCTCGTCGAAATGCAGGCGCTCGTTGCCGATGGTGGCGGTGGTTATCCGAAGCGGGTCGCCCAGGGCGTCGATCAGAACCGCCTGTCACTGTTGCTCGCCGTGTTACTGCGCCACGGTGACGTGCAGCTCGGTCCGGAAGATGTGTTCGTCAATGTCGTTGGCGGCCTGAAGATCACGGAGACAGCCGTGGATCTCCCGACGGTGCTGTCGGTGGTTTCGAGTTTTCGCGACAGGCCGTGCCGGGAAGGGCTCGTGAGTTTCGGGGAAATCGGGCTGGCTGGCGAGGTGCGTCCTGTCCGTTACGGCGAGGAGCGGATCGTCGCCGCCGCCAAGCAGGGTTTCAGTTGCGCCATCGTGCCGCGCGCGAACGCGCCGCGCAACGCGCCGGCCGGTATCGAAGTTGTTGCGGTGACGCGCGTCCGCGAAGCCCTCGATGCGGCTTTCTAGAGCTCGGGTTCGACCGCGCGCGGACCGATGCGCACCGTGCGCACGCGATTGTCGTCGGACGCCACGATCTCGAGCGAATAGCCGCTGATCTTCAGGCAGGTCGACGGCTCGGGAATGGTTTCCAGGAGCTCGAGAATCAGACCGTTGAGGGTCTTCGGACCGTCGGTCGGCAGCTCCCAGCCCTGTGCACGGTTGAGCTCGCGGATGTTGGCGGTGCCGCTGACGAGGAACGAGTCGGGTCCCTCGCGAACGACGTCCTCGATCTGGTCGGCCGGGTCCGTGGTGAACTCGCCGACGATTTCCTCGAGGATGTCTTCGAGGGTCACGATGCCCTGGATGTCGCCATATTCGTCGACCACGAGAGCGACCCGTTCACGGCGGCGCTGGAATTGAACGAGCTGTTTGCTCAGCGGAGTTCCCTCGGGCACGAAATAGGGTTCGTCGAGCAACTGCCGGATCGACGTTTTGTCGAACGACCGCGGCGCCATGTTGGCGAGCCGACGCAGATGCAGGATACCGACGATGTTGTCGATGTTGTCCTCGTAAACCGGGAGCCTCGTGTGTTGGCTCTTGGAGATGACCTCCTCGATTTCGGCAATTTCGTCCGCGAGGTCGATGCCGACGATCTCGTTGTGCGGCACCATGACGTCGTCGACGCTCACTTTCTCCAGGTCCAGTATGCTAAGCAGCATCTGCTGGTAGCGGCCGGAAATGCGGCTGCCGGCTTCGTGCACGACCGTACGTAGTTCCTCTCTCGTCAGTGCCTGCAGTTCGGAACCGCCGGTGCGTACGCCGAGCAGATACAGCACGCCGTTCGACGCGACATTCGTGAGCCAGACGATCGGATACAAGATCTTCAGGAGCGGGTAGTAAACCATTGCCGCAGGAAAGGCGAGACGCTCGGGATGCAGTGCCGCCATGGTCTTGGGCGCCGCCTCGGAAAAAATCAGGACGACCAGCGTCAGGAGCAGCGTGCCGAGCGCGACGGCCGGCTCTCCGCCTATCTCGAGGGCAATGATCGCGACCAGCGACGCCGCGGAAAAATTCACCAGATTGTTGCCGAGCAGGATCAGCCCGATCAGGCGGTCGGGACGCTGCAGGAGCTTGTCCGCGAGGCGGGCACCCCGGTGTCCTTCGCGGGCCTTGTGGCGCAGCTGGTAGCGATTGAGGCTCACGAGAGCCGTTTCCGAGCCGGAGAAGAAGGCGGAAAGCAGAAGTAAGATGATCAGCAGCCCGAAAAGGGCCGATAGTGGAACGTCTTCGCCCAAAGGACGAGTACCTCGATGTAGACGCGATTAACGCAGTTCAGCAGTCGCCCGCCTGCCTGTCAAGGAACCAGGGCGCCGCCCGCGCTAGCCCCAGCTGCGATCAAGTACGACTTCGAGAATGTAACGGCTGCCGAAGTAGGCGAGAAACAGGATGACAAAGCCGCCCAGGTAGAGATAAATGGCGCGCTTGCCACGCCAGCCCGCGAAATGTCGCCCGGTAAGCAGGATGCCGAAAACAACGAGGGCGATGAGCGACAGCACCGTCTTGTGCACGAGGTGTTGAGCGAAAATATTCTCGACGAACGTAATGCCGAGCGCCATGGACATTGCCAGCACGCCGATGCCGGCGGACGCCACACCGTAGAGCACGCGTTCCGTTTTCTCGAGGGGCGCGAACAGCTGGTTCACACTGGAAAGCCTGGCCGCACGAAGCCGCCGGTCCTGCACCAGCGCGTAGATCGCCACGATGGCGCCGGCGGCGAGCAGGCCGTATGCGAACATGGCGGTGAATACGTGTATTTGCAGCTGCCAGGCCAGCCCGCTGCCGGTGACCTCCGCAGCGCCTGTCTGCGTGGCAAGCGCGGTCGGCGCGGCCAGCACGATGAGGCCTGCAGCAACGCCGCGCAGGTCGGAATCGATCGCCGCGAGCGTCCCGATGACGGCCAGCTGCAGACCGATCAGAGACACCGAGGACGAGAGTGACACGTTGATGCCGCCGCCGCGGGTGATCGAGTCGAACAGGAGTGAGGCGTGGACCGCGATGGCAAAAGCGGCAAGCACGAACGCACCGCTGCGCAGCAGGCCGGCATACCCGGCGTCATGACGCAGCCGACTGCCCGCAAAGCCCGCGGCAGCAAGGAGATACAGAAATGGAAGTGTGATTTGAAACACAGAAACCCGTCGGTCGATAACCTACCGTTTCTTGGACTGCATCATCCCACATGGTGGCGGGCAATAGAACCCTCGGCGTTATGCGTATTCGAATACTTGGTTGCAGCGGTGGCATCGGCGCGGGGGCACGGACCTCGGCGATGCTGGTGGACGACGATATCCTGATCGACGCCGGAACCGGTATCGGTGATCTCGCGCTCGCCGAATTGCAGCCAATAAGGCACGTTTTTCTCACCCACGCGCACCTCGACCACATCGCAGGGCTGCCGCTACTCGTCGATACCGTATTTGATGAGCGGTTCGAAACACCCGTGACCGTGTATGCGCGCGACGAAACCCTGCGCGCCATCAAGGATCACCTTTTCAACGATGTCATCTGGCCGGATTTTGCGCGCCTGCCGACGCCAGAACGCCCCATGCTTCGTTACCAGGTGTGCAGTCCCGGGGACACCGTGTCCATCGGCCGTCGTGATTTCTATGCCGTCGACGTGATGCACAGCGTGCCCTCCCTGGGCTACACGGTGCAGAACTCCGGCGGTGTATTCGCGGTGAGCGGCGATACCAAGACGAACGAAACGCTCTGGCCGGTACTGAACGCCTGCGACGACCTCAAGGTGCTGGTTATCGAGGTATCGTTTCCGGACGAGATGGAAAAGCTCGCAGCCGATGCCGGCCACTACTGCCCGCGGACGCTCACACGAGACCTCGAGCGCCTCAGGCACGAGCCGGAGATCTGGCTGACAGGCATGAAGCCGGGCGAGGAAGCTCGCATCCTCAAGCAGGTCGTCGCCGCCGCTCCCGACAAGAACATCCAGATGCTGTCGCGCGGCACCGTCCTCACCGTCTAGAATCGCTGCTCAGCTGTCCCGGGCGAGTTGCGAAGAGTTTTTTTCGCGGCGCGAACGACGAGAAGAATGAATCGCAGCGGCTCGTAGCAGACTTTTGGTAGACTGCGCGCCATGTTTGAGAATCTGACCGGACGGTTGTCCGATGCCGCACGCAGTCTCAGCGGCAAGGGGCGGCTCACCGAAGCCAATATCAAGGATACGCTGCGGCAGGTGCGGCTCGCGCTGCTCGAAGCCGACGTCGCACTGCCGGTCGTAAAGACCTTCATCGACCGTATTCGCGAGCGGGCCGTGGGCGAAGAGGTCGCGAAGAGCCTTACGCCCGGGCAGGCGCTCGTCAAAATCATCCACAACGAGCTCGTGGCCATACTCGGCGGCGATCACGAGCCGCTCGATCTGAAAGCGCAGCCGCCGGCGGTCATACTGCTCGCCGGGCTGCAGGGCGCGGGCAAGACGACCTCTGCCGCGAAGCTCGCCAAGCGCCTCATCGAGAAAGACAGGAAGCGCGTCATGCTCGTCAGCGTCGACGTGCATCGCCCGGCTGCGATCCTGCAGCTGAAGACACTGGCAGGCGAGGTCGGTGCGTTGCATTGCGACAGCAAGCCGAGCGAGGCACCGGTTGCTATCGTCGAGCGTTCGCTGGACGAAGCGCGGCGATCGCATGCGGACGTTCTGATCGTTGATACAGCCGGCAGGCTGCATATCGACAGCGGCATGATGGACGAGGTCGCAGCGGTGCATGCAGCGGCCGCCCCCAGGGAGACGCTGTTCGTCGTCGACAGCATGGCGGGCCAGGACGCTGTCAATGCGGCGACCGCGTTCAGCAAGGCATTGCCGCTGACCGGCATCGTTCTGACCAAGGCCGACGGCGATGCGAAGGGCGGTGTTGCGCTTTCCGTTCGTGAAATCACCGGCCAGCCGATACGTTTTCTCGGTGTCGGTGAAAAAGTGGACGGCCTCGAGGCCTTTCATCCGGAACGTATGGCTTCGCGCATTCTCGGGATGGGTGATGTCCTGTCGCTGGTCGAGGAGATCGAGGACAAGGTCAGCCGGGAGAAGACCGAGAAGCTCGCGAAGAAACTCAAGAAAGGCCGCGGTTTCGATCTCTCGGACCTCCGCGATCAGTTCGAGCAGATGATGAACATGGGCGGGCTGGGCGCGATGCTCGACAAGTTGCCCATCCCGGGCAATGTCAATGCCGCGGCGCTGAAGGACGGCGTCGGCGAGCAGCAGATGCGCCGGCAGATCGCGATCATCAACTCGATGACGCCGGCCGAACGGCGCTTTCCGAAGACCATCAACGGGTCCCGCAAGAAGCGCATAGCGAAGGGCTGCGGGCTGCAGGTACAGGACGTGAACCGCCTCCTGAAGCAGTTCAACCAGATGGAAAAAATGATGAAGAAAATGTCGCGCGGCGGCATGAAGAAGATGATGCGCGGGCTGCCGCGCGGCGGGCTGCCGCCCGGTTTCGGCTGAAATCACCCCAAGCTACGGTAAAACTTCGGATTTTTTGCCCAAAAAACAGCCCAATCGGGCGCTGAAAACGCTTCACATTTAGTCCGAAACCAGTACAATGCGCGCTTTACTCGGGCCAGCCCGAGATCAGGCGTGTCCGCCTCCTCAAGATTTTTACGGGAATGTAATGGTTAGTATTCGTCTTTCGCGCGCTGGCGCGAAAAAGCGCCCTTTTTATCACCTGGTCGTTACCGACAGCCGCAATCGTCGGGACGGCCGCTATATCGAGCGTGTCGGCTTCTTCAACCCGGTTGGACGGGATCACGAGGAAAACCTGCGTATCGACCTCGAGCGTGTGGATTACTGGATCGGGCAGGGCGCGAGGCCTTCCGAACGCGTTGCCGCGCTGCTGAAGACCCATCGCAAGGCTGCAGCCAGCGCCTGATCGTTAGCCGGCCCGTGATCAGCGGGGCAGCGAGTACAACGTGACGGACGCTCTGACACAGCCGGTAGTACTGGGCCGAATCGTCGGCCTTTTCGGTGTCAGGGGCTGGGTGAAGGTGTTTTCGTACACGGAGCCGCGGGAAGCGCTCCTGGATTACAAGGACTGGTTGCTGAGCCGGGACGGGGGCTGGCAACCGGTCGTGCTTGCCGACGGCAAGCGCCATGGCAAGGCGGTCATCGCGCGTCTCGAGGGATTCGAGGACCGGGATGCCGCCGCAAAATTGACCGGTAGCGACATTGGCGTCGATCGCGATGCGCTGCCAGACCCCGGGGAGGGCCATTATTACTGGGCCGACCTCGAGGGGCTGACCGTCGTGCACAAGGACGGCACAGAACTCGGCAAGGTCGCCTGTCTTATGGCAACCGGCGCCAACGACGTGCTGGTTGTCGACGGCCCGGCCGAACGGTTGATTCCGTTCGTGCAGGGAGAAGTGATACTCGACGTGGATCTCGCCGCGGGCGTCATCCGGGTCGACTGGGAGTGGGACTGACATCATGCAGATCGCCGTTGTCAGCCTGTTCCCGGAGATGGTCCGCACGGTGGCGGAGCACGGTGTCGTTGGACGCGCGATGGAGCGGCAACTTGCCGCGCTGCGGATCGAGAATCCGCGGAATTATGCGAACGACACGCACCGCACCGTCGACGACCGGCCGTATGGCGGCGGTCCGGGCATGGTACTCAAGTACCGGCCGGCGGCCGAGGCGATACGTGCGGCGCGCGCCGCGATGCCCGAGGGCAGTCCGGTGATATACCTGTCGCCGTCCG
>CBDUCE010000155.1:0-7370 GCA_965365575.1 uncultured Gammaproteobacteria bacterium | reverse complement strand
CCGCCTGCGGGCCCAGCGGGTTCTGGGCCGTGAACGTCCAGCGCAGCTGGTCGCTCGGCATGCCGGTGTCCGGCGAGACATCGATCGTCAGGGCAAGATTGGCACGATCCAGGGCCGAGACCGTCAGTTCGAACATA
Organism: uncultured Gammaproteobacteria bacterium; assembly: GCA_965365575.1. Lineage (GTDB taxonomy): Bacteria > Pseudomonadota > Gammaproteobacteria > Steroidobacterales > Woeseiaceae > UBA1847. Next base: position 7,233 of record CBDUCE010000155.1, on the reverse strand, counting down.
TCCGACGTCGTCTCGCCATCCGGATCACTCGCCGTTACCATTATGATGTACGGGTCGTTGTCCCGGGCGTCTTCCAGTCGTGGCGTACCCGAGATCACGCCGCTCACGGGATTGAAAACGAGGTTGTTACTGGCCGGCAGCCCGGTCAACGAATACGTCAGAGTATCGCCGTCAGCGTCGGAGAAGTTACCGGAAACATCGAGGTTGAATACCGCGTTCTCGAGCGCGTTCTGGGGGCCGATCGGCTCATCGAGGACCGGCGTGTCGTTCACCGCCGTAACCGTGATCGGGATCGAAAATGCCTGGCTGGCAAGCCCGTCCGGATCTGTCACCGTCGCCGGCACGTTGACCCGCCCGTTGTAGTTTTCGGCGGGCGTTACAATCGTGCCCGAGACCGTGAAATTCGCGCCTGCCTGGAGCTGCAGGCTGAAACCCGTCGGGTAGACGTCGTCGACATCCGCGTCGCTTACCCTGAGGTCAGCAAGCCGGATCGTGATGCTCTGGTCCTCCGGTGTACTGAGAGACCCGACCACGCCGTTGATGACCGGCGCGTCGTTGACAGGCCTGACGGTCACGGACACCTTCGCCGTATCCGTGCCGCCATTGCCATCCGAGATCGTGTAGTTGATCGTATCGGATCCGGAATAGTTAGGGTTCGGCGTGTAGCGCACGTTGCCGCCGCTCGGCGTTGCCGTGCCGTTGGTCGCAGACGCGGCGGAAACGCTCAGGTCGTCGCCATCTTCGTCCGTGTCGTTAGCCGCGACGTCGATGACTATGCTCGAATCCTCGTCGACCTCCGCGGTGTCGTCATTGGCCACCGGGGGGTCATTCACTTCAACGACAGTGACCGTTACCGTGGCGCTGTCGGTGCCGCCGTTACCGTCCGAAATCGTGTAGCTGATCGTGTCAGGACCCGAGTACCCTGCGTCCGGCGTATACCTGACGGCTCCCCCGCTCGGCGTTGCTGTCCCATTAGCGGCCGTCGCCTCCGTCACCGTCAGCGTATCGCCGTCGACATCGGTATCGTTCGCCGTCACGTTGATCGTGTTGTCCGTGCTGTCCTCGTCGACACTCGCCGTATCGTCGTTGGCGACGGGCGGGTCGTTGACGTTGGTGACGGTCACCCTTACGACCGCGGTGTCAGCGCCTCCGTTACCGTCGGAAACCGTGTAGTTGATCGTGTCCTGGCCGCTGAAATCGGGGTTTGGCGTATAGACGACCGTGCCGCCGCCGTTCGGCGCCGCATCGCCGTTGGCCGCGCTCGCGGACGTCACGGCCAACGGGTCGGAATCCGGGTCCGTGTCGTTGGCAGCGACATTGATGACGTTGTTGCTCGAATCCTCTGCGACGGTGGCCTCATCATCGACGGCAATGGGCGGGTCATTCTCGTTACTGACGTTGACGGTCAGTATTGCGGTGTCCGATCCGCCCTGGCCGTCGGTAACCGTGTAATTGACCGTCACCTGGCCCACGAAATTGATGGGTGGCGTGTACAACACGTTGCCACCGCTGGGAACCGCGGTACCCGTCAACGTCGAGGCGGCCGAGACCGTCAGCGGGTCGCCGTCCGGGTCCGTATCGTTGGCCGTGACGTTAATGACATTGGATACGCTGTCCTCGGGTACGCTGGCGACATCATCGTTGGCAACGGGCGGGTCGTTCTGACTGGTCACGGTGACCGTTACCGTGGCGTTATCAGTGCCGCCGTTGCCATCGGACACCGTGTAGCTGATCGTGTCCTGACCGGAAAAATTCGGAAGCGGTGTATACAGCACGTTCGCGCCGCTCGGCGATGCGCTGCCGCGTGTCGCCGACGCTACCGTCACCGTCAGCGAATCACCGTCGGCGTCCGTATCGTTGTCAGTAACACTGATGACATTGTTCGTGCTGTCCTCGGCGACAGTTGCCGCGTCATCGACTGCGATCGGCGCATCCGGCAGCGGATTGACGGTGACGGTGACCGTCGAGCTGGCCACGCCGCCATTGCCATCGGAAATCGTGTAGCTGATCGTGTCGCCGCCGAAATAATTCGGGTTTGGTGTATAGCGGACCGTATTGTTGCCGAGCACGGAAACGCTGCCGTTGCCGGCGGAAACGGCCGTGACGTCGAGCGTATCGCCTTCCGCGTCAGAGTCGTTCGCTGTAACTTCAATGGGATTGTTGGTTGTGTCCTCGTCGACGGTGGCGGTATCCGGATTGGCGACGGGCGGGTCATTGACGGGGTTGATCGTGAAGGTGACGGAAGCGCTGTCGCATTGCGGCGGGCCCTCGTTGTCACAGGCCTCGTAAGTAAAAGCGTCCGCGGTCGTCTCCGAGCCGTTGTGCGTGTAAGTAATAACGCCCGTCGTCGGATTGAGGTTGAAAACCGCGGCATAGGTCGGGGGTGTCTGGACGGTCACCGTCAGCGGCTGGCCGTCCGGATCGGTGTCGTTAACCAGGACGCTGGGCGATCCGCCGAGCGCACCGCCCTCGTTGACGCTGAACGGTCCGTCGTCGCCGGCCACGGGCTGTGTCTGCGCATGCGCGGCGGGCGCGGCCGATATCAGCAACGCGAGCAGGACGCCGGGCAGCGGCCGGCTGGTGAATGCACGAAAAGCTGCTGCAGCAATGCCGCGCGACCACGCGCGGCATACGGCGAAATCAAAAATCATCAGTGTTGCGGCCATAGTGGTTGTTGTTGCCGACGGCGCGACCAACGGCGGATTTCTCCTAAATAATTGGCCGGCCCGGAAAGTAGTAAGGATACTAGGTTTTGACCGGCTTGGCGCCGCTCGCTGTCGGGTCGCGAAGCGTGAACTGCGTCACACTTTTCGGGTACTCCCGGAAGGCGCAGGAAACGCCCGCGACAAATCACAAGTTATTGATTTACCGTGTTATGTCTCAATACGCTCCAGCCGCTTATGTTAAAGCATTTGCACACTTTGGGAAGGGCTAAATTGGTGGAGCCGAGGAGGATCGAACTCCCGACCTCTGCATTGCGAACGCAGCGCTCTCCCAGCTGAGCTACGGCCCCACGGGAGCGCAATATACACCAGCCGGGCCTGCCCTGGCATACGCCCGAATACCTAGGCAGAGGCCTGCGTGCGGTACCAGTCGTAGGTGCCCCTGATCCCGTCGGTGAGCGAGATGGACGGTTGCCAGCCCAGCGCCGTGAGCCGCGCGGTATCGAGCAGCTTTCTCGGGGTGCCGTCGGGCTTGCTGGTGTCGTAAACGATGTCGCCCTCGAAGCCCACGATGTCCCGCACCGTCCCGGCCAGCTCGGCGATGCTGATGTCCCGGCCCCAGCCGACGTTCACGATGACCGCGGAACTGTAGTTTTGCATCAGGAACACGCAGGCATCGGCGAGGTCGTCCACGTGCAGGAATTCCCGCCGCGGTGAGCCCGTCCCCCAGACGGTGACGCTGGCATCGCCCGCGAGCTTGGCCTCGTGAAACTTGCGGATGAGCGCCGGCAGCACGTGGGAATTCTCGAGATCGAAGTTGTCGCCCGGCCCGTAGAGGTTGGTCGGCATGGCCGATATGGCATCGAAATCGTACTGCTTGCGATAGGCCTGGCACATCTTGATGCCCGCGATCTTGGCGATGGCGTACCACTCGTTGGTGGGCTCCAGCGGACCGGTCAAAAGCGAGTCTTCGGCCATGGGTTGCGGCGCAAGCTTGGGATAGATACAGGACGAGCCCAGGAACAGCAGCTTCTTCACGCCATACTGCCACGCCGCCTGGATGACATTGGTCTGGATGACCAGGTTGTCGTGGATGAACTCGGCGGGATAGGTGTCGTTCGCATGGATGCCGCCGACTTTGGCGGCGGCGAGGTACACCTGGTCGATGCCGTGCTCCCGGAACCACTGGTCGACGCCCTTCTGGTCCAGCAGGTCGAGTTCGGCGCGCTCGGCGACCAGCAACTCGACATCGTCGGCCTGCAGGCGGCGACAAATGGCCGAGCCGACGAGGCCCTTATGCCCGGCAACGAATACTTTCGTCATGGCGACGCGTTCCTACTCGTGCCGATCGTAGATCTGGTAGCCGGCCTCGGCGACCGCCGCCCTGCGCCGAACCAGCTCGTCGTCGGCAGCGACCATCTCTTTCACCAGGTCCGCGAACGAGGTCCTGGCTTCCCAGCCCAGCAGTTTCTTCGCCTTGGATGGATCGCCGAGCAGCGTATCCACTTCGGTGGGCCTGAAGTAACGCGGATCGACGGCCACGATCTCGCGCCCGGAATTGCGGTCGATGCCGACCTCTTCGAGACCACTGCCCTGCCACTCGATGTCCATGCCGAGCTCGGCCGCGGCGGCCTCGATGAACTCCCGTACCGAGTGTTGCTCACCCGTTGCAATCACGTAGTCATCCGGCTGGTCCTGCTGAAGAATGAGCCACATTGCTTCAACGAAGTCGCGCGCATGGCCCCAGTCGCGCAGCGAGTTGAGGTTGCCGATGTACAGCTTGTCGTCCAGACCGCCCGCGATCCGCGCCAGCCCGCGCGTGATCTTGCGGGTGACGAAGGTCTCGCCGCGCACGGGGGATTCATGGTTGAAGAGTATGCCGTTCGAGGCGTGCATGCCGTAGGCCTCGCGGTAGTTAACGGTGATCCAGTAGGCATACACCTTCGCAGCACCGTAGGGCGAACGCGGGTAGAACGGCGTGGTTTCCTTTTGCGGGACCTCCTGAACCTTGCCGAACATCTCCGAGGTGGATGCCTGGTAGATGCGCGTCGTCTTCTCGAGCCCAAGGATACGCAGCGCCTCCAGCAGGCGCAGGGCGCCCAGCGCATCGGCATTGGCCGTGTACTCCGCCGTCTCGAACGACACCTGCACGTGGCTCTGCGCGGCGAGGTTATAGATCTCGGTCGGCTGCACTTCCTGGATGATGCGAATCAGGTTGGTGGCATCCGTCATGTCACCGTAGTGCAGCGACATCTTGACGGCGGACTCGTGCGGGTCCTGGTACAGGTGGTCGATGCGGTCGGTGTTGAAGGACGACGCGCGGCGCTTGATGCCGTGCACCTCATAGCCTTTCTTCAGCAGCATTTCTGCCAGGTAGGAGCCGTCCTGGCCCGTGATTCCCGTAATCAGTGCTTTCATCCGCTGTCCTCAGTATTGCTGGTGCGCCCCGGTCACTCCTGCCGGGGTGCAACAACCTGCGGATTGTACAGGTGTTACGAAGGAATTTTTGCCGACCGTGTAGCAGAAGCCGGTGGGACTCAGGTCTCGCTCGATCCCGTCTTCTTGCGCGACGTTGCACCGGGATCGATCTTCACGACCTTGCCGCTGTCCGCCGGCGCCCGGGTGGTTTCGCCCTCGCCCCAGAGCAGGTCGTCGATGCCGTTGCTCGGCTCATACTCATGCACGGCCCGCAAAAGTACGTCTCGCAAACTCTTGCGGTCCACCGTCCTCGCGGCGACCTGCAGTTCGTCCAGGAGGGGGTTGATCTCTTCCCGGGTCAGATAGTCTTCACGCGCGCGCATGATGCGCGGGTGCTCGGTTCCGGCCACGTTCTCGCCGATCAGGAGTTCCTCGTAGAGCTTCTCGGCCGGTCGCAACCCGGTGAAGCTGATCTCGATATCGCCGTCCGGGTGGTCGGCGTCTTTCACGGTGAGTCCCATCAGCTTGATCATCCGCGCCGCCAGGTCGCGGATTTTCACCGGCTCGCCCATGTCGAGCACGAACACTTCCCCACCCTGCGCCATGCCGCCGGCCTGGATCACGAGCTGGGCGGCCTCCGGGATGGTCATGAAGTAACGAATGATCTCGGGGTGCGTGACGGTCACGGGGCCGCCCTGGCGAATCTGCTCGCGAAACAGCGGCACGACCGAGCCGGAAGACTCGAGCACGTTGCCGAAGCGCACCATCACGAAGCGCGTCGACTCGCTTCCTTCCTGCAACGCCTGCAGCACGAGCTCCGCGAAGCGCTTGGAAGCCCCCATGATGCTGGTCGGGCTCACGGCCTTGTCCGTGGAGACGAGCACGAACGTCTCGACACCGGTATCCCGCGCCGCCCTCGCCGTCCGCAGCGTGCCGAGGACGTTATTGCAGACGCCCTCGATGATGTTCTGCTCCACCAGCGGCACATGCTTGTAGGCGGCGGCGTGGTACACGGTATCGACGCCAAAGTGCTCCATCACCTCGCGAACGCGCGCCTCCTCCTGCACGGAACCGAGCAACGGCACGATCCGGCACTCGATGCCGAGCTTCGCCGCCATGACCCCGAGTTCCTTGTCGATCGTGTACAGCGCCACCTCCGACAGTTCGAACAGGACCAGCGTCTTCGGCCGTATCCGCAGGATCTGCCGGCAGAGTTCCGAGCCGATCGACCCGCCGGCCCCGGTTACCAGTACCGACTTGTCGAGCAGGGTTGCCTGCATGAGGCGCTCGTCGGGCGCCACGGGCGGGCGGCTGAGCAGGTCCTCGACATCCACTTCGCGGATATCGTCCACCTGCGCCTTGCCGCTGATGAGGTCGTCGATATTCGGCACCGTCTGCACGTGCACGGGCAGCGGCTCGAGGCTTTCGATGACGTCGCGGCGCTCCCTGCGCGACACGCTGGGAATGGCCAGCAGGACGTGGGAGACATCGTACTTGGGTATCAGCCACTCGAGATCCGTGCGCGCCCATACGTGCAGTCCGCCAATGCGCTTGCCGTGCATGCTGGCGTCGTCGTCGACGAACGCGACCGGCGAATACGCGGGATTGCCGTGGAGGGCGTGCACGACACGCGCGCCGGCGGCACCGGCGCCGTAGACAATTACGCTCTGGTTGCCCGAGGAGCCCCGCACCAGCAAATACTGGGCGATATAACGGCTGCCAACGAGGTACAGCCCGCAGAACGCCCCGAAGACGACGGCAATCCTGAAAGGCTGGGTTGTCATTCCCAGGGCCCAGGCAGAGCCGGACAGTATGACGGCCGAACCCAGCGCGACCTGGCCGCCCGCCATGAGAAGACCCATGCCGAGGTAGCGAACGACCGAATGGTAGAAACCGAGTAAACGGGCGAGCAGGTGCGCGGCAAACAACGTGACAGCCGAGAGCAGCGCGAGGCCCTGCAGGTTCCCGGCATCGAGCAGATGCACCCACGCGACGAGTGCGACGCAGCCGAGAAACCCGGCGGCATCGGCCACGAGCATCAGGAGTTGCTTGGTCGTGCGGGGTAACTGGATGAGTCGGTCGCGAAAAGTCCGGCTGACGGCTTTCGGCGCCGGCTGCGGACGGTAGTGGTACGTCATCCTGACTTCACCTT
>CBDUCE010000154.1:0-7443 GCA_965365575.1 uncultured Gammaproteobacteria bacterium | reverse complement strand
AGTCCTCCCAGTTACCGGTGCCGTCCTTGCGGACCTGCAGGTTGACCCTGAGGCTGTCCAGTGCAGCCGTGCCGACCACGACCTGCCGCTCCAGCAAGAGCGGCATCACGCGCACGCTGAGCCGCGCGGATTCGAAACTCGCGAACGGCGTGTCGTCGAAGCCCGGCGCGTTGCCCAGCTCGGTTTTGCCCATCTCGATCGCCAGCCAGGGGAACAGGCTCAGGTGCAGGTCGCCCTCGATCACGAGCTCGCGGCCGGTCGCCTCTTTTACACCCTCCGCGATCTTGTCCTTGTAGTCGTTGGGGTCGAACACCAGTACGAACACGATCGCGGCAAAAATCGCGATCGCGACGCCGGTGATGACGAGAATGCCAAAAATCTTGAGTGCGCGGCTCATTTAGCGGGTCCTTCTTCGGAGGACCGCCTAGGGTATCAAATTGCCGCGCTGACGGGCGTGCCGGCTTACTCCTTGCACAGGGTGACGGGACCGTTCAGCGATTCGATGTTGACGCTGCCCTCGCCATTGCCCTCGGTGAAGCGGAGCTCCCGGCCCGGTGCGTACTTGCTGGTCTTTTCCGGTTTCGGCCCGAAGCAGTTCTTGATGCGGCCGTTAAACGTATTGATATCGATCTCGGCTGACACCTCGCCCAGCAACGTCACGCTGATGCGCCCGTTGACTGTTTCGACATCCAGGTCGCCGTTCTTGCGCAGGTTCGACCTGAATTCGACACGCCCATTGACCGTATTTAATCCTGCTTCCGAGAACGAGCCACCGGCGACGCTGAGGCGGCCTGTGACCGTCTCCAGACTGATCGTGCCCGACAGGTCCCGTACCGATATGCTGCCCGAGACCGACACGAGCTCCACCTCGATGTCGTCGGTGTTGCCCACGATGTCGATATCGCCGCTAACGGTTTCTGCCTCGATCTCGGCCGCGAAAGCTTCCGCATCGATTTGCCCGCTCACCGACTGCAGTTCCTGTTCGCCCTGCAAGTCGTCGACATTGATATCGGCGGCGATGGTTGCAACGTCAATGTGGCTTTGTTGCGGCACCCGCACCGTAATGTGGCTCGAGGTCGAGCGCCCGCCGCTGCTCTTTCCCTGGATCGGTTTCACCTTCACCACGACGGTGTCGCCATCCCGTTCGAAGATGAACTCCTCGACCTCTTCGCCGAGTGTTCCTGTCACCTCGACCGCGTTCCGTGACCAGCCCTCGACCGTAACGGACCCGGAAGTATTGTAGATCTCGACGCTGCCGTCCGCGCTCGCGTCGAGCGTCTCGTTGATCTCTTCGGCTTTGGCCGGCGCTGCAAGCAGCAGTGCCGTTGCCAGTAAAATCAGTCTGTTCATGTCTGTACTCACTGTCGTTATGCGTCGCACACGGCGGCACATCAGATATCACGGCGTGACATGACGCTCTGCATCACCCCACCCACCTTTCGCATCACGTTGAGTTCCTCGTGATACGTCTTCATCAGCAGATCCTGCAGCAGGGTGTTGTCGGGATCCTGGTGCAGCGCTGCGTTAATGTCGTCAATCGCGTCGCGAATCACATCGAGGCTCTGCTCGACGTCCTGACGTTCTTCGGGCGAGAGATGCTCGAGCTGCTGTTCGAACCTCGCAACCACGTCAGCGCGCGTCTCGAGGTAATCCCTGCCCAGCGTATAGTTGCTGCCGAATGAAGCACGCGCGAACGTGTATTCCGGCGTTAGCTGCGGAATCACCACCGGCTTGTCGTCTTTCATTACCAGGTAGGTCAAACCCGACGATGCGCCGACAAGCAGGACGATCGCCGCAGCCTGGGCGAACATCGGCGTCCAGCGCGAACGCCTGGGTACGGGCTCGCTGATCGCGCGTTCGATGTCGGGCCACAGGTCCCGCTGCGGCTGTATCCCGGTCGCGAGCTGCCGCGCGGCGGCCGTCAGTTTGTCGTCACGTTGTTCGTTCATGCTTCGAACCCTTGTTCCTTCAGCTGCTGGGCCAGCAAGCGCCGGGCGCGATGCAGCTGTGCCTTGGTCGTGCCTACCGCGATGCCGAGCATCTCGCTCGACTCCTGGTGGCTGTATCCGTAGACGGCGTTCAACACGAATACGTGCCTCGCGCCCTCCGGGAGCCGGTCTATGGCGTCGGACAGGTCGCGCAGGTCACCACTGTCACCGATTGATGCCGGCGACGTGGTCGTCTCGGCCGCGACCTGGATCCGGTCCTGTTCGCGCTTCGACTTGCGTATCCTGCCCAGCACGGCATTGACAGCGATGCGATGCATCCAGGTACCGAAAGCGCTGTCGCCGCGGAACTTGGCGAGTTTTTTCCAGGCCTGGATGAAGGCTTCCTGGGCGCAGTCCTCGGCCTCACCGACATTGCCCGTCATGCGCAGACAAAGACCGTAGACCCGATCGACGTGCTCCCTGTAAAGCGCCTCGAAAGCCCGGGTGTTGCCGCTCTGTGCACGCGCGATCAGCGCTGCCTCATCCCGCATCGGTGTAGCTGCCCTGGAAACCATTGCTGCCGTATTGTCGCCGGTTTCCACCATCAAAAGCGCGGCCATTCACCAAATCTCCCCTATTCCTGTAGCTTTGATGCCCGTGCCCGGCGGGTGGTTTAAAAATTGCCGCCCGCGCTGCGCAAAATCTGGCTTAAGCGACTGTGTTTGTTCGCGATTCTGTTATCATGCGACTGGCCCGTTTCGATGCTGGCCATCCTCTGGGGAACAAAAGAAACAAAATAATCTATGACGGGGCATTCGATTCTCTACCTGGGGCGCGGCGATTTTGCGTCAGAATACCTGGCAGAGCTTGAGACGTTGCCGTGCTGCACGATGCTGGCACGTTCAGCGGAACTCAAGGTTCCCGCCGACAACCGCGAGCTTCTCGACATCGTGTTGCTGGAAGCGAGTCCACTCATCGCGCAGTCGGGCCAGTCGCTGTCCGCTCTCATCCAGTCGCTGCACGAGTACGCGGTAGTGGCCGTAACACAAAAAGCGCACGAACATCGCGGCATCGCGGCGCTCCGCGCGGGTGCGCAGGGCTATATCTGCATCGATGATGTCACCGTCGAGGATCAGGAAGCCATCTTCGATCACGCGGTAAAGCGGCACCGGCTGCAGCAGCGCCTTTCCGATACGGACGTCTCGGTACTTTCGGTGCTGACCAGTATCAACGACGGCGTGATCGTGGTGGATCGCTACGGCGGCATACTGGATATCAATCCGGCGGCACGGACGATCCTGGGGCTCGGACCGAGGCGGCTGCCCGATGCGAGCTGGGAACAGACCTTCTGCTGCCTCGACGAACATGGCAACAACTACAGGAACTCGGCGGAACTGCCCCTGGTGCGCGCCCGCAACGGGGCGAAATTCTCAGGGCAGGTTGCGATCTATCGTGCGCCGGAGCAGCCGGACACTTACTTGAACATCAGCGGCCAGGGGCTCTATGACGGCAACCGCGAACTCGTGGGCGGCGTCATTACGTTTCGGGACATTACGGATGCGACGATCCGCACGACCGAGCTCCAGAAGCGCGCGCAGTATGACGAACTGACGGGGTTACCGAACCGCAGCGTGTTCATCGAGCAACTCGCACGTGCCATCGGCCGGGCCGAACGCAAGAATTCACCGCTGGCGGTGCTGTTCGTCGATCTCGACCGCTTCAAGTCGGTGAACGACACGCTCGGCCACGACGTCGGCGACAGCCTGCTGCGGCAGGTGGCTGGACGCCTGCGGGAAAATCTAAGAATCGGAGACTTCTCGGGGCGCTGGGGCGGTGACGAGTTCGTGGTGTGCCTCGAGGACTTCGGCGAGATAACGGATGCCGGTGCCGCCGCACAGAAGTTGTTGCTGGTGTTGTCCGAGAAATACGCGGTCGGCCACAGCGAGGTTTATGCAACACCGTCGATCGGCATCGCGATTTACCCGGAATCGGGCAACAACGCCGAGCGCATGATCAAGGCCGCCGATATAGCGATGTACGAGGCGAAGAAGCACGGCGGCGGTCGCTTCCACTATTACTCGACAGCCCTCAACACCCGGCTGGAGCAGCGCGAGGAACTCGAGGTCGGGTTGCGCCACGCGTTGGTACGCAACGAGTTCGTCCTGCACTACCAGCCGCGAATCGACCTGGCCACGGGCCGCCTCATCGGGCTTGAAGCCTTGCTGCGGTGGCAGCATCCGCGTTTCGGCATGCTGCCGCCAGAGCGCTTCCTGCCGATTCTCGAGTCCAGCGGGCTGATCCACTCCGCGGGCGAGTGGGTTATCGCGACCGCGTGCCGGCAGCTAGCAGGCTGGCAGCGGCGATTCGAATTGCCGGATCTTTCCATCGCCATCAACCTGTCGCGCCAGCAACTCATGCACCGGCGCCTCGTGGACGCTGTTGCCAAATCGCTGGAAGAAACCATGCTGGATCCGGGCTGTATCGAACTCGAGATCGGCGACGGCGAGTTTCCGAACAGGCGTAAGTCCGAGATCGAAACGCTGCAGGGCTTGCGCAAGCTCGGCGTGCGGCTGTCGCTCGACCACTTCGGCACGCGTGACGTGTCATTCGAGTCGCTGGACAACGGTTTCGTCGACAGCTTCGTGCTCGACCAGTCGCTGATCGCGGATATCGACCGGAACGACAGCCACCAGCGCATCGTGCGCGCGGCCATTGCCATGGCACAGGGTCTGGACATCGAAGTTGCGGCCGAGGGCGTGGAGACCATCACGCAGCTCGATTTCCTGAAGAGCTGCAACTGCAACCTGGCGCAGGGCTTTCTGATCAGCCAGCCAATGCAGCCGGAAAAGGTCTCGGCCATCCTGCGCAGCGAGATTGCGGGCACGCGGCTGCTGACCCGCGGCATGCCGTAGACTGCGGGGTCGGACCTCTGTAAGTGGCTGTTTAACAACGGCAATTAGCTGGAATAGGCGTAGAAATCGCCCTTAATCCGCGGTTTTTGGCGGGTTTTTCTGGCTAACAACACATGCACGCCGGCTGCGGAGCGAAATCCGAGTTTTCAGGGTGGGTCTTTCGCCCCATGTCGAACGAGCAACTGCCGAATTTCGGATCATTACAGGTCCTGTTATCGGCCTGGGACTCCTTAGATCCAGCGGCGAACCGATTTCCGGTAAGCGCGGTACTCCTCACCGAACTGTGCCTCCATCGCCTGTTCCTCCGGGCGGATCTGCAAGCGATTCATGCTGAGCACGAACAGGAGCAGACCCGCTAATCCGGGTACGTTCGAAAGATAAATCGCCCAAGCAGTCAGCAGACATAACAACCCCAAATACATGGGGTTACGGCTGTACCGATAGACACCTTTGACGATCAGCCGGGACGCTTCTTCGGGGCATCGGGGATCGACGGTTGTATCTGCCGATCGAAAGGCCGCAACGGCAGGTAGGGCGACGCCAGCGCCAAGGCAGGCGAACAAGACGACGAGCACCGGGCGAGCGGGAATATCCATCGACAGCGTCGGCGTGTACTTCGCGATCATCAACATGCCGAGGGCAATGGCGACAAACTGGGCTACCGGCGGAACCTTGAGTTCGAGGGCTTTCATAGGGTACAGCGGGGTCGGACCTCCGTAACTAACTGAATATTAAAAAGAAACCACCCATACATGTCCTGAGTTTGGCCTTAATCGGCTAATTTTCCCATCTTTTTGCGGCTTGAGAGACGCACGCCAGTGACGCCGCCAAATTGACGGTTTTCGAGGCTAAAAACGCCTAATTAACGTCCAAAATCCGACCCCTGAAAGAGATAAAACTATCTATATCAGCTACATACCTTGGTCCGACCCGGCGCTGCTGCAGTTCCAGCAGGCCGCGAACTGGCCTTCATTCTCTTCGCCGCATTTCGCGCAGCGCCAGGGCGAGCGGGGGCTCTCGTCGATGATGGTGGAATCGATGAGCTGCTTCGCCCGATCGTAGTCGATGTCTCTCAGGACCCAGAGCTCCGGCCATACCTCGGTGAACGGCATCTCACCGTAAATCTGGTTCAGGTGCTCGTTCCGTATCTGGCAGGCAATGCCCTCCGATTCCAATATGTTCTTGTAGTGACTGATCATCACCACCGTGTCGGCGGAGGTAACTTTCTTCATCGCAGGGCGTTCAGGAACACGGTCGGATCCTCGCCCCGTTCCAGAACCTCGACGAGCGCCGAGCCAACGATGGCGCCAGCGGCATGCGCGCCCACGGCCGCGACGTCGCTCGCCTGCCGTATACCGAAACCGGCACATACAGGGATATCCGCAACAGCCGATACCTTGTCGAGGTAGCCGGCGAGATCATCGGGCAGTCCCGCATCCCCGCCGGTGATCCCGGTGATGGTGACGGCATATACGAAGCCGCGCGATGCTTCACAGAGCGTCTTCAGCCTGTTGCCGGGAGTTGCCGGTGTAACGAGCTGGATCAGTCCGAGACCCCTGTCCTCGAGTACCGAGCGAATCTCCTCGCTTTCCTCGAAAGGCAGGTCCGGGACGATGAAGCCGCACACGCCCGTCTCGAGTGCGCGGTCCGCCAGCCTCTCGTAGCCGAACGCGAGCAGGGGATTCAGGTAAGACATCATCACGAGCGGCGCGTCGAACCCGCCGGCCCTTTCCAGCTCGTCGAAAATCCATGCGAGCGTCACGCCCTTCTGCAGCGCCTCGAAGCTCGACCGCTGGATCGTCATGCCATCGGCCATCGGGTCGGAAAACGGGATACCGACTTCGACGACGTCGCCGACCTCGGCAACCGCCTTCAGCGTGCTGATGAAGTCGCTCGGCTCCGGATAGCCTGCCGTCACGAACGGCACGAGCCCGGGGCGACCCGCTTCGTTTGCGGCACGAATCGCCGCCGTTACACGTTCATGAGCTTTCATGGCTGCGTGTCCTCACCGGGTATTTCGTTAACGTCGGCATGTCCTTGTCGCCACGTCCGGAATTGCCGATCAACAGGCGCTTGCCCGGATTTTCCTTCGCCCACTGGCGTGCCGCAACGTACGCATGCGCGGTTTCCAGCGCCGTGAGGATGCCTTCCGTCTCGCACAGTTCCTCCAGCGCTGCGAGCGCCTCGTCGTCGCCTGCCGCCACGTAGGTCACGCGCCCGGTTGCCTGCAACAACGCATGTTCGGGGCCCACGCCCGAATAGTCGAGACCCGCCGAGACCGAGGGCGTCTCCTGCACCTGGCCGTCATCGTCCTGCAGGATCATCGTGTAGCTGCCCTGCAGCACGCCCGGGGTGCCGGTCGCGAGCGTTGCAGCATTCTGGCCGAGCCCGCTGCCTGTTCCGCCCGCCTCGACGCCGATCAGTTCCGTGTCGTCACCGAGCATCGGGTAAAACAGGCCGATCGCGTTGGAGCCGCCGCCTACGCAGGCGAACGCGGCGTCCGGCAGGCCGCCGGCCTGAGCAATCATCTGCTCGCGCGACTCGCGGCCGATCACCGACTGCAGTTCGCGGACCAGGTACGGGTAAGGATGCGCACCCACCGC
>CBDUCE010000153.1:0-7572 GCA_965365575.1 uncultured Gammaproteobacteria bacterium | reverse complement strand
GTAACGACGACGCACGGCAACAGGACATCGAATGACACACGAGCCGGTAAGCACCGCGCTACTGCAGCAATTTTCCCCGCTTGACGGCCTCAAACGGGACAACCTGGCGGCGCTTGCCCGCAAGGTTCAGGTGCGTGAACTATCCCCGGGACAGGTGTTGTTCAAGGAAGGCGATACCGAGAAACGCACGATATACATCGTCTCGGGCGTCCTGGAGCTTCAAGACCAGGGCAAGACGGTCGAGACCATCAGCGGCGGCAGCGATTCGGCCCGCAATCCGGTGGCCCCGATCTTCCCGCGGCGTGTGTCGGCGAAGGCGCGCGACCGCGTGCAGTTCATTTCCATCGACAGCGATCTGCTGGACGTCATGCTGACCTGGGACCAGACCGGCTCCTACGAGGTCTCCGAGCTGCAGGGCGAATCCGACAGCGGTAGCGAAGACTGGATGACGATGCTGTTGCAGACCAAGGCGTTTCACAAGATTCCGCCGGCGAACATCCAGGCAATCTTCATGCGCATGCAGCAGATCAACTACAAGGCGGGCGACGTCATCCTCAAGCAGGGAGCGGAAGGCGATTACTTCTACGTCCTGACGCGCGGCAGCGCGCTCGTCACGCGCGAGACGCCACTGTCCAAGGATGGTATCAAGCTCGCTGAACTGCGGGTTGGCGACACGTTCGGCGAAGAAGCCCTTATCTCCGACGCCAAGCGAAACGCCACGGTGACCATGCTCACCGACGGCGGCGTCATGCGGCTCGGCAAGGACGATTTCAAGAAGTTACTCAATGAGCCGATGCTGGACTGGGTGGAATTCCAGGAAGCCCAGCAGATCATCCAGGGCGGCGGGCAGTGGCTCGACGTGCGCCTGCCCAGCGAGTTCGAAAACCAGCACCTCGACGGCGCCCTCAATATCCCGCTGTACTTCATCCGGCTCAAGCTCAATACGCTCGAGCAGAGCAAGAAGTATGTCGTGTGCTGTGATACCGGGCGGCGCAGCTCGGCGGGCGCCTACATCCTGAGCGAGCGCGGCTTCCAGGCCTACGTGCTGCGCGGCGGCATCAACAAGGAACAGAGCTAGCCGTTCCTACATCGTGTGGGTGGGTTTGTCGCCGCCGAGGGCGCCGGCGAGATAGGTCTCGATCTTCTTCTGCGTGTTGCCCTGGTCCTGGTCGCTGAACTGCACCCCGATTCCGGCGGTGCGCTTGCCCTGCGCGCCTTTCGGCGTCATCCAGATGACTGTGCCCGCCACCGGGATTTTTTCGTCCTCGCCCATCAGGTTCAGAAGCATGAAGACCTCATCGCCCAGGCGATAGGAGCTGTTGGTGGGTATGAACAGGCCGCCGTTGATGATGTACGGCATGTACGCAAGGTACAGCGCGCTCTTGTCCTTGATCGTCAGTGTCAGCAGTCCCGGTTTGCTCATCTCTTTACCTCTGGGGCCGGCATCAGCCGCATACCACCCAAGTTCGTATTCCATCCGGCGTCGGCGAGGCCCTCTGCCCAGTCGATCAACAGTGCTTCCAGCGTCAGCTGGACGTTGTACGACCCTCTTGGCTGGCCTCGCAGCCGGTTGATCCTGTCTAGATAGCAAAACAGGTTTCGCCTGTCCATGCGCTTCAGCACAGAATCGTCAATTGCCAGCCCCGGCGCACGGTCACGGCCGCCGGCGAGCGCCAGCGCGCCCTGCCGAAGCTGCCGCGCAAGCCAGTCGAGTACGAAGCCGGCCTCCAGCTTGCTCCAGCGTTCCGCAACCTCGATCGGGGACAGTTTCCCGGCCCCGACCGCTGTGAGCTCCCGGCTCATTGTGGCAAGCGTATCGAGGTTATCGAGCGCGTCAATTGCCGCGAGCGGCGCATTGCCGGCAACGCGCAGCGCCTCGGCCCAGCGGGCGCCCGGCTGCAGGCGGTCCAGCCACGACAGGCCCTGGATCTCGCCTGGAGGTGCAAAGTCAATGCGCTGGCAGCGGCTGAATATGGTCGCTGGCAGGCGCCCGATACGGTCCGCAACCAAAACCAGCAATGCGTCGCCAGGTGGTTCCTCGAGCGTTTTCAGCAGGCTGTTGGCCGCGCTGTTCGTCATCGTATTTGCCGGCTCGATCACTGCCACCTTGCCGCGTCCCTCGTAGCTGGTGAGCTGCAGCGTGGCGACCAGTTCGCGAATCTGCTCTATGAGGATCCCCTGCTTGTCTTCCGGCGGTTCGAGCCACTGCAGATCCGCGTGCTCGGGGCGATCGAACGGAAACTGGGGCAGCGCGTGCTGCTCGCCGAGACCAAGCCGGCCCCTGGCGATCCAGGCCGCGGCTGCCCGCTTGCCGATACCGGGAGGGCCCGCCAGCAGGACGGCGTGCGGAATCCTGCCGTGCCGTACCCGGTCGAGCCAGGCCTGCGCAAATTCGTTATGCCAAGTAATATCCATAAAAACAATAATTTAAATATATCTATTCATGTTAATTATCAGATAGTATCCTGCTCGCGATTTCGCTTATCGTCGCCTGCACGGCATCGAGGTCACGGGCGCAGTCCACGACCTTGAAGCGTCCTGGATCAACCGCCGCGAGTTCCAGGTAGGCCTGCCGAACGCGGTTGAAGAAATCCGCCTGCTCCACCTCGAAGCGGTCCAGTTCGCCGCGCCTGTCGGCGCGTTGCATGGCGGTGTCGACAGGTGCGTCCAGCAGGATCGTAAGGTCCGGCTGGAGGTCGCCGTGAACGAACGTCGCGAGCCATTCGATGCTGTCGCGCGGGAAGCCGCGACCCCCGCCCTGGTAGGCGCGTGTCGAATCGGTAAAACGATCACTGATGACCCAGGTGCCGTCCTCCAGCGCCGGCCGTATCGCGTTGTTCACGTTGATCGAGCGCGCCGCAAACATGAGCAGGAGTTCCGCAACGTCCGGCAGTGGTTCGTTGCCGTGTTTCTTCAGGATGTTCCGGATATCTTCCGCGATTGGCGTACCGCCCGGCTCACGCGTCTTCATGACCGCATGACCCTGCGCCTCGATGAGGTCTGCGAGGAAGTCGATGTTGGTGGTCTTGCCGACGCCCTCTATGCCCTCGAACGTGATGAATTTTCCACGTTGCACGCTACATTCCTTTCTGGCGATTGCTGCGCAGCCGTTTCAGGTATTCGGACACGGCCGCATCGTGCTCGGCCTTGGTCGCGGAGAACTTGTGGCTGCCGTCGCCCAGGCCGGTAGCAACGAAATAGAGCTCGTTGCCGGGCGCCGGGTGCAGCGCGGCCCGAATCGCGTCCCGACCCGGCATGGCAATCGGTGTCGGCGGCAATCCGCCACGCGTGTAGGTGTTATAGGGCGTATCGGTCCGGAGATCGCGCCGCGTGAGGTTGCCGTTGAAGCCCGGTCCGATACCGTAAATGACCGTCGGATCCGTCTGCAGGCGCATGCGTTTCCCGAGGCGCCTCGCGAACACGCCCGCGATGCGATGTCGTTCGTCGGCTCTGGCGGTCTCTTTCTCGACGATCGACGCAAGGACGAGCGCCTCGTAGGGCGAGGTAACCGGTGCGTCCGGATCACGCTTCGGCCACTCCTCGCTCAGGACCGTTTGCATCAATTCGTAGGCCTGTTTGAGGAGTTTTCGATCGCTGGTGTTGCGCGGGAAATGATAGGTTTCGGGCAGGAACAATCCCTCGGGGTTTTGCGTATCGGCACCGAGTTCTCCCAGCAGAGCGGGCCAGTCTTCCTGGCTCATTTGTGCGTCGATCTGCGGGTGCGCATGCAGCTCGCGCAGCAAGTCCCATCTGTTCCAGCCCTCGACGATCGTGAATGAGTACAGGAGCACGTCACCGCTCGTGAATTGTTCGAGCAGGCCGGCTGTCGTGGTGCCGGGCTCGATGAGGTACTCGCCGGCGTGCACGGAACCGGCCTTGCCGGAGACGCGCGCGTAAATGCGCAGCATCGTGGGATAGGCGATGATCCCCTCGTCGGCAAGGCGCTGGCTGACCCTGGCGAACGGCGTGCCCGGTGCTATCTCGAAACTCGTGCCGTCGTCGGGCACATTCACGGCGCTATCGAGAAACCGGTGCACCTGCCAGAACGCCGCGGCTCCGATGACGATCAGAGCCACGGCGAGAATGCCGAATGCCTTCGTGAGCGGCCTCAACCCGGTCCCTCCACGATGCCGCTTTCCCTGATCAGGGCCTCGAGGCGCCGGAACGTCTCCCCTGCTTGCCAGGCATGGTGGCCGCAACGCCGCGCGGGCAGGATACCGAACTGGCTGTTACTGATGAACACACTGTCGGCCGCCCATAGTTCGCCGACGTCGACGTCGCGAACGTGGCATTCGATGTGCGCTCCGTCGAGCAACGCGAGCACGTGGCGCCGCATGACGCCGGAAACGCCACAACGGGATATTGCTGGTGTTGCCAGCGTCTGGCCGGTGATGAGGAACACGTTGCTCATGGTACCGCAGATGACCCGGCCGTCAGTATCCAGTGTCAGGCCTTCGAACACCGCATCATCGCTCCATTCGTTGCGAGCGAGCACCTGTTCCAGGCGGTTGAGTGTTTTCATGCCGGCCAGCTGTGGTTGAACGGCAAGCCGGGTGTTGCAGAGTCGCAAGTCAACGCCGTCGCGGTGACAGGAATCCGGCAAGCGACGCGCCTCCGCGATACCGGTCAGCAGCGTCGCCGGCGCATCGCCGGCGCGGCGATAGCCGCGCGGTCCCTGTCCCGCGCTCAGGATGATCTTCGCGACACACCGCTTACGTTCCGCCTGCGCCTGATCCAGTGCGGCATGCAACCCGGAGCGCAGCGCGGACTCAGCGGGCGCCGCGAGACCGAGCCGTGCCGCACCGGTTTGCAGCCTTTCCACATGATAGTTCCAGAGGCGCGGCGTGCCGTCACGGATGGCGACCGTTTCGAAGAGTCCGTCGCCGTACTGAACGGCGCGATCGTCGGCGGAAACCGCGGCGTCAGGGCGTCCGTCCAGAAACCACTTTGTCATGTCACAAGCGACCTCAGCATGCCCTCGGCCTTTGCCCGTGTCTCCGCGAGCTCGGCACGCGGTTCGGAATCCGCAACGATGCCTGCTCCGGCCCGCAGGCTCAGCGTGCGGCCCTGCAGAACCATGGTGCGTATCAGGATATTGAGATCAAGGCTGCCGTCGCGATTCAGGTAGCCGAAGGAACCCGTGTAGGCGCCGCGAGCGACGCCTTCGAGCTCGTTGATGATTTCCATGCAACGAACCTTCGGGCAGCCGGTGATGGTGCCACCGGGAAATACTGCCCGGATGGCCTCGCCCGGCGCGATACCGTCCCTGAGGCGGCCCCTGACGTTCGACACGATATGGTGTACGTGCGCATAACTCTCCAGCGCCATCATCTCGTCGACCTCAACGGTTCCCGCTTCACAAACCCGGCCGAGGTCGTTGCGTTCGAGATCGATCAGCATGATGTGCTCGGCGCGCTCCTTGGGATTCGCGAACAGCTCGACGGACAGCCGATCGTCATCGTCACGATTGGGCGCGCGCGGCCGGGTCCCGGCGATAGGCCGAGTGGATGCGACACCGTCACGGACCTCGAGCAGCCGCTCGGGAGACGACGAGACGATGGCCCTGTCCCGCCAGCGGACCAGGCCGGCAAAGGGCGCCGGATTCGCGCCGCTCAGCGCGGCATACAGTTGCGCGGCGTCCCGCTCGTCCGTGAATTCCGTCGTCCAGCCGCGGGACAGATTAGCCTGGTAGATATCGCCCGCCGCAATGTAGTCCTTTGCGCGCTTGACGGCCCGCAGAAAGTGCTCGTCGTCCTCCTCGCGGGTCGTCGCCTGCGGTGCTGACCCCGTGTGCCTGCGGGATTCGCCGGCTGCGCGACGGATGTCGTCCATAACCTGGTCCGGGTCGATCGCCGCGCCCGCTTCAGCGACCAGCCAGGTCTGACGGTCGACGTGGTCATGGACGATGGCCGCCGGGCAACGCACCGCAAACGCAGCCGGGAGCACGTCGTCAGCAGGCAGATTCAGCACGGGTTCTATTTCCGCGGCGAGTTCATAGCCGAGGTAGACGAACCAGCCGCCGTGAAAAGGCAGTTGGGGCACGGGTCCGGCGCGCTGTTCCTTGCGCCACCACTCGTCGAGTGCGGCGAGGAATCGCGGCGCACTGCTCGTGTGACTCCCCCGCAACTGTCCGTCTGCCGCGAGTTCGAGCGATTTGCCAGGAAAGGCGAACAGGATGTCGTAGCGGCCGAGCGGCGGCCGGGCGACAGTGCTCTGCAGGAGGAACGGGTATCGCTGCGGCGAAAGCCGGTGCAGGCCGAGCAGGTCGACGGGCTGCGCGAGCGCACAGACCCGCAGATCGTCGTAAGTATTCCGCCCGTACACGGCGGCAAGCTCAGTCGAAGGCTCGAAAGATCAGGCTGCCGTTGGTACCACCGAAACCGAACGAGTTAGAAATGGCCATCGTAATCGTCGCATCACGAGCCTCGTTGGGAACGTAATCGAGATCGCATTCGGGGTCCTGGTTGTCCAGGTTGATTGTCGGTGGTACTACCTGATCCCTGATGGCGAGGACCGAGAATATCGCTTCGACGACGCCGGCTGCACCCAGCAGGTGTCCGGTCGTCGATTTCGTCGAGCTGACCATCAACGTATCCGCGGCGTCGCCGAAGGTCCGGCGGATACCGACGGATTCGCCAATGTCGCCGGCCGGCGTAGAGGTGCCGTGCGCATTCAGGTACTGGATATCGGCGGGATCGATGCCGGCGTCGCGAATCGCGGCGCTCATGCACTTGCGGGCACCCTCGCCGTCTGCGGGCGGCAAGGTGATGTGGTAGGCGTCTCCGCTCATACCGAAGCCGATGAGTTCGGCGTAGATATTCGCACCGCGGCTCCTCGCATGCTCGAGCTCCTCCAGCACCACGCAACCGGCGCCGTTGCTCAGCACGAAACCATCACGGTCGGCGTCCCAGGGGCGGCTCGCAGCGGCCGGATCATCGTTGCGCGTGGACATCGCGCGCGCGGAACAGAAGCCGGCCATTGCCAGCGGTGTTGTCGCATACTCGGAGCCGCCGGCCAGCATCACGTCGGCGTCGCCATGAACGACACTGCGGCCGGCGAAACCAATGCAGTGCGTCGACGTTGCGCAGGCAGTGACAATGGAGATATTGGGCCCGGTGATGTGCTGCAGTATGCTGACCTGGCCCGATGTCATGTTGATGATCGAACCGGGTATGAAAAATGGCGAGACCTTGCGCTGGCCGCCGGCGAGCAGCTTGTCGTGATTATCTTCGATGAACTTGATGCCACCGATGCCCGAGCCCATCGCCACGCCGATGCGATGACCATTGTCTTCGCTTATCTCGAGCCCTGCATCTTTGATCGCGTCGACGCTGGCGGCCACACCGTAATGAATGAAGGGATCGTTCTTGCGCTGTTCCTTGGGGGCAAGATACTGGTCGACGTCGAAGTCCCTGACGCAGCCGGCGATCCGGGTGGGATAACTGCTCGCATCGAAATCCTCGATCGGGCCGATGCCGGAGTTACCCTCGCGGACGTTGCGCCAGGCATCATCGAGGCGGCTGCCCACCGGCGAGACGATGCCCATTCCGGTGATGACAACGCGACGTTTGC